>JAJYXT010000086.1 GCA_021801645.1 bacterium | reverse complement strand
GGTGGTCATGACGCCCTCCTGGACCTCCGACTCGAGGACCGCGGGAGTCCAGTCCGAGGGGCCTTCCGTGAAGGCGTTGCGGTTGACCTGCGTCCCCTGGCGGAAGACCAGCTCCCCCCCGAAATAGGCCGCTCCCAGGGCCAGCCCCAGCCCCAGTCGGCCGAGCGGACGGCCAGCGTCACGTCTCCCGGCGGCGCGCAGCGCCACCGCCCCGGTGAGGATGACCAGCGCGGAGAGGTTGAGGATGCCGTGGAGCGCCCCCGTCCGGCGCTCGTGGCCGTAGCTGTCCTGCCAGTCCGCGATCCCCGAGGCCGCCGCAGCCACGCCCGCGGCGCAGCCGGCGGCCATGAGCAGGTCGGCCGCCCGCTCCTCCCCGGCGAGGTCGAGCAGGGCCGCTCCGGTCCAGGTGCCGATTGGTATGTCGGTGAGGGCGGGATGCAGCGGGTGCCGGAGCCAGGGGCCGTTGAGAAGGTTCTTCGCCGTGGCCGCCGGGGTACCGCCGCGCCTGATCCCAGCTCCGACCAGACGCTGGCCCATGTCGGCCAGGGGATCGAGGAACCCCATGGCTCTCACCCAGCCGTCAGGATCCAAGTTCTTCATGGGCCACCTCCTGAACCCGGTCCGTGCGCTCTCGGAGACCCACAATAACCCCAATGGTCGTCCTGATCCTGGAGGCCGAGCCGGAGTACGCGGCCGTGGCTGCCCACCTGGTGGGCCAGGTCCCCGGCCTCACCTCGCGCGTGGCCGCCTCGCTGGAAGTGCTGGAGCTGGCCCTTCGCGAGGAGGCGCCCGCCGCCATCCTGGCCGACCTCGGCCTCCTCCAGGGGCTGCGCGGGGTCGAGGCGGTCAGGGCGATGTCCACCTCCCCACTGGTGGTGTTGGGGGAGACTCTCCAGGCTCCCTCGCTGATGGAGGCGGGCGCCGACTACGTGCTGCCCAAGCCCTACCCGCCCGCGCTGCTCACCGCCACCCTCCGGGCGGTTCTCCGCCGCCGGCAGGTGGAGAGGCGGTCCGCCGGCCGGGTTGTTGAGGTGGGCCCACTCATAGTCGAACCCGCCCGGCGCAGTGCCCGGATCGAGGGACGGCGGCACCTGCTCAGCCCCCGTGAAGCCGACCTCCTGGAATACCTGGCGCTCAACGCCGGGACCGTGCTGTCCCGTCAGCAGATCATCGAGGGGGCGTGGAGCGGTGACCCGCGAGCGACCCCGGCCGCGGTCACCATGTGTGTCCACCGGCTCCGCCGCAAGCTTGAGGCCGATCCCCAACACCCGAACCTGCTGCGCTCCAGCCGAGGTGGCGGCTACCTGCTGCAGCCGTTGCCTCAGGGCGCACGGTGAGCGCCGGGGGGAGGACGGTCCTGGTCACCGGAGCCTCGGGCTTCGTCGGGCGCTGGGTGGCGGCCGCGCTGGGGATGTCCGGCTACCGGCCGCGGCTCCTGATGCGGTCGCCTGACCGGGTCCCGCCTCAACTGGTGGGGATGGAGGTGGCCCAGGGTGACCTCACTGCCCCGGCGACCCTGACCCCGGCACTGGACGGATGCTGGGGGGTGGTGCACTGTGCGGCGGACTACCGCCTGGCCCTCGGCCCTGGTGACCTCCGCCGGATGCTGGAGGTCAACGTCGGGGGGACAGCGGCCCTGCTCCAGGCAGCCTCCCGGGCCGGAGTGTCGCGGTTCGTCCACTGCAGCACCGTTGGCACCCTGCACTTCAGTCGCGCCGGTGAGGTTCGTTCCGAGCTGGATCTGGCTCGAGACGCGTCGGAGCTGCCCGGCGCCTACAAGCGCAGCAAGTGGGCGGCCCAGAGGCTGGCGGAGGAGTTCTCGGGATCGATGCAGGTGGTGGTGGTCCAGCCGAGCACCCCGGTGGGGGCGGGCGACAGCCGTCCGACCCCCACCGGGGCCATCATCCGGGACTTCCTCTCGGGCAGGATTCCGGCTGCCACCGACACCGGCCTCAACCTGGTCGACGTCCGGGCGGTGGGAACAGGACACGTTCTCGCGCTGGAGCGGGGCAGGCCCGGGCGGAGCTACATCCTGGGTGACCAGAATTGGACCATGAGCCGGCTCCTGACCGAGCTGGCCCGGCTGGCCGGGCGCCCCGCACCCCGGTTCCGGATCCCGATCTGGGTGGGCTTCGCCGCGGCCGCGGTCAGCGAGGGGTCGGCGGCGGTCCGGCGGCGGGCGCCCGGGATCCCCATGACGGCCGTGCGGATGGCGGCCAGGCCGATGTACGTGACGTCGGAGCGGGCGCGGTCGGAGCTGGGCTGGACTCCCGGCGACCTGAACGAGGCGCTCCAACAGGCGGTTGCCGAGCAGGCTTCCCGCGGAGACGGCTGAGCTGCCCGCCTGGATCCCGGCCCTGGCCGGCCGGTGGTACGCCATCCTGCCCTGGCTGCTGACCGCGGCGGTCCTGATCCGCACCTTCGGCTGGCGCCGGGCGCTGCCACTTCTGGCGGGGGGGTACCTGATCGCCTGGCTGGCGGAGTGGGGCTCCACCACCGGGCCGGGGATTCCCTTTGGGGTCTACCACTATCGGCCGTCAGGGCTCCGCTTCGACCTGCGGGTCCTGGGGGTCCCGCTCTTCGACAGCCTGAGCTTCACCTGGCTGGCGGTCGCCGCCTTCACCGTCCTCGGGTGGGTGGGCTCCCGAGGGGCGGTCCGGGTAGGGCTCACGGGCCTCGCCATGGTCGCCATCGACCTGGTGGTGGACCCGGTGGCCCTCCGCGGCGGCCGCTGGTGGCTGGGCTCGATCTACAGCTACCCAAGGGGGAGCGGGGTCTGGTACGGGGTCAGCCTCCTCAACTACGTAGGCTGGCTGGCCGTCGGACTGGCCGTCGCCCTCTGGATCCGCCTGTGCCTCGGGGACTACCCGGGGTCGCCGCGGCTCCCGCTCACCTTGAGCGGCCTCCTGCTGCTGGGGGTGATGCTGCAGAGCACGGTGCTGGCGGTGCTGCTCGGGGTGGGCCCGAGCGCGCTGGCGGCGGCGCTCGTCCTCGTTATCACCGGCCTTGTGGCCCGCGGCGGCGCTTGGCCGGCGCCGCGGGCTCCTGATCTCCTAGTCGCCTGTGCACTGGACTCCGAGGCGGCCACCTGTCGGCGTGCGCTGGGCGGAGCGTGGGAGCGCGATGCGACCCACGGCCTGGTGCGCTGGAGGCGCCGGGGCGGCGACGTGGAGGTGTGGGCTACCGGGACCGGCCAGGCCAGGGCTCGGGCGGCCTCCGCCATGGCCCCACCGGATGCCCGGGTCCTGGTGGCGGGGGTGGCGGGCGCTCTGGACGACTCGTGGGAGACCGGGACGGTCGCCGTGGCGCGCCGATTGGTGGCCGGTGGTCGTGAGGCTAACGGACTCGATCCCGGCATCACCGCGCAGCTGGGCGACCTCCCCGCCGCCCGTCCGGCGACCCTGGCCTCGGTGGATAAGGTGGCGGACGACCCAAACGAGCGCCGGCGGCTGCGCACCCTCGGCGCCGACGTCGTTGAGATGGAGACGGCCGGCTGGGTCTTGAGGCGCGGGCTGGCCGTGGGGGGCCTCCGCGTCGTTCTGGACCGGCCCGCGGAACCCCTGGGACCGCTCGCCGCCCTGGTGGCCGAGGGCAGCCGTGGTGCCTCTCCGCTGCGCGTGGTGTCGCTCGTGGCCAGCCGGCCGGGATCACTGCCGGCTCTGATCCGTCTTGGCGGCAGTCAGCGCCGGGCACTGGTCCAGCTGGGACGCGCGGTGGCCCAGGTGGTCCCCCGCTTGGTCGGGACGGCCGACGACCTGGTCGGCGCCGCCCAGCCGGTGGCCGGTCCGCGCCGCTGACCGCCCGGCGCCTGGGCGACACCGCGCCACCGAGTTCCGGCCCTGGCGGAACCTGTACCACGGGTGGCCAAGTCCACTACCGGTGAGCCGGGTAGGCGGTCAGGCGAGAAGATGCCGGGCCGCGGCACTCCCACTGCGCACCGCACTCTCCATGGTCGCCGGCCACCCGGTACTGGTCCAGCTCCCAGCCAGGGCCACGCCGGGGATGGCATCTCCGGGGCCGGGCCGCCGGGCCGCCGTGCCGGGTTCGGGCCAGAAGGTGGCGTGGGCCTCCCGCGTCACGCGGCTGTGCACCAGCCGGGCCCGGGCCGCGGGTGGGAACGTCGCCTGACACAGCTGCCAGATGTCGGCGGAGAGGCGGCTCTCGGGAATCCCCACCTCTGCTTCGGCCGCGGAGATCGATATGGCCGCGTGCCAGCTCCCGTCCAGCAGCCGGTCGTCCAGCCGGGAGCGGTCGAAGGCCCACTGGAGCTGGCTCGTGGGGATGAGGGTCACGGCGCCGGGCAGGAAGGGGCGGTCGGTGAAGAGATGCACGTTCACGATCGGGGAATCGGGGATGCCGGCGGCCGCCTCCAGCGCCGGGGTGGACCGTCCCCCGGCCAGGAGCAGGCGGTGGGCCGACCTGGCGGGCACCGCCAGGACCACCGCATCGAAGGCCTCCTCATCGCCGGAGCCGTGGGTCACACGGAGCTGTGAGTCCGGTCCGCCGCTGACCGAGTGGACGCGGGAGTCGAGGCGGAGCTCCACCCCGGCCGCCTGCAGGGCACTGCGCGCCGGAGGGTCCAGCCACTGGGTGAGGTTGGTCCCTGGGACGCGAAGAGCCCCGGCGCCGGATGAGCTGAGAAGCCCCTCCCGGACCACGAAGGCGGCCAGTTCGGCGCTGCAGCGGTCCAGCGGGGCGTTGCAGGCGGCCACCAGGAAGGGCTCCCAGAGCTGGGAGATGAGCTGTTCCGGCTGCCCCATGGCTCTCAGCCAGCCCAGCGCGGGCAGGTCGTCGAGGCCGCTTGACCCCTGCCTCAGCGCGGTGGCCACCCGGGCGACATGGAGCAGCGAGCCCCTGGGCAGCCTGGGCCAGGCTCCGAGCACCGGCAGGAGGTGGAACGGGGCGGGCAGCGGCGCGGCGGAGAGCCGGCGTGGGCGGGGGTGCCCGGGGTCCACGACCGTGAGTTCCAGGCGGTCCTGGCGGAGCGCCGGCTCCACTCCGAGGCGGCCCAGCAGCGCCTCCAGCTCGGTGCAGCATCCGAGATACACGTGCTGCCCGGTGTCCACCCGGCCGGCCACCGGGTCCGCCACCGAGCGGCAGAGCCCACCGAGCTGGCCGGAGCGTTCCAGGAGGGCCACCTGGACTCCGGCGGCCGCCAGATCCAGCGCCGCAGTTATCCCGGCCAGGCCACCTCCCACCACCACCGCCCGCATCGGTGACTCAGGGCCTAAGGGTGGCGGTTGCCCAGGCGAGGAGCGCCAGCCCGACCTTGTGGCCGGAGCTGAGCCGGACCCGCTGGCCCTGCACGTCGTATCCACCTCGCTCGATCCGGTCCAGCAGAGCCTGGTACAGGGCGGCCAGCGCCGCCGGGCAGCCGCGGGCGTCCCGCTCCACCAGCGGCACCAGCTGGAGGCCGGTCCGGAAGCGATCTCGGGCCAGTTCCACCTCATGGGCCATGAGCTCGTGGTATCGGTGGGCGTTGGGCCCCCTTCCCCCCACCAGGAGATCCTCCTCGGAGAGCTGAAAGCGGTCCATCACCTCGTCGGGCAGGTAGCGGCGTCCGGCGGCCAGGTCCTCACCGAGGTCGCGGAGGATGTTGGTGCGCTGCATCGCCTCTCCCAGCGCCACGGCCAGCCCCTCCACCTGGGGATCCTGGTAGCGAAAGATACGGGCGCTGAGCAACCCGACCACCCCGGCGACCCCATAGCAGTAGTCGGCCAGCTCCTGCTCGGAACGGATCCTCATGGGCCGGCAGTCAGCGGCGCAGCCGTCGATCACCTGATGGAGGTGTCGGGGCGAGAGCGAGAACCGCTGGGCCGTGTCCATCAGGATGAGCCATCCCGCGTCCGGCGGGTCCCCTGCCAGGCTGCGGTCCAGGATGCTGCGATAGGACTCGAGTCGCCGGAGCCGCCTTCCGGCGTCCTCGGGGGCATCGGCGATGTCGTCCGCGCCCCGGCAGAAGCGATAGAGGGCATGGAGCCCCTGGCGCTTCTCGGCGGGCAGGAGCCGGAAGGCGTAGTAGAAGTTGCCCGCTGCCGCCCTCACCTCACGGGCGCAGCGGCGGTACCCCAGCTCCAGCTCGCCCGAGCTGACGCTCACTCGGTTCGGGGTCGTCCGGCCCGCAGCGCGGCGAGGGATCCGAGGAAGGCCCGGCGGCGCGAGCCCCGCGGCAACCGGGCCTTACGTTGGAACACCAGGTCCCCATCCGCCAGCACCCCGTCCGAGGCCTCCAGCCCGCTGAGGATGAAGGTGGCCATCTCCAGGCGCATCAGCCCCGGCGTCTTGCCCGCCAGCGGCCACCCCTGGCGCAGAAGACTCCTCGCCCGGCCCACAGCGTGGGCCATGGCCGCCCGCATGGCCGGCGTTGGGTAACCCCGCCACCAATCCGCCTCATCCACCCCGTGCTGGGCCAGCACCTCCCCTGGCAGGTAGCGCCGCCCCCGCTCCCGGTCCGCGGCCACGTCCTGCCACATGTTGACCAGCTGCAGCCCGGTGCAGATGGAGTCGGAGAGGGCGATCCGCTCGGGATCGGAGATTCCCTCCAGGGCCAGCACCAGCTCGCCCACAGGGTTGGCGGAGAGGTCGCAGTATCGATCGAGCTCCTCCCAGGTCGAGTAGGTGAGCACCTCCTGGTCCTGCTGGTTGGCCGCGATCAGCCGGACGAACGGATCCCGGCGCAGGTTGAAGCGCTTGATCACCGGGCGCAGCCTCACGAAGACCGGGTGCTTGGGCTCGCCGGTGTAGCAGGACTCGAGCTCCTCCCGGCAGCGGTCGAGCTGGCCCACGGGGTCCCCCAGCCGCTCGTCCCCGATGTCGTCCACCAGCCGGCAGAAGCCGTAGATGGCGGCCCTGGCCTCCCGCCGCGAGGGGCGAAGCAGCCAGGCTGCGATGGGGAAGTTCTCACGCCCTCGGGCCTCCGCCAGCCGGGTCCGGGAGTACTCCGGCAGCGTGGCCTGGCTCACCAGCTGGATCCCAGCTCCCTGCCCGGGGTCGAGAAGCGGGCGAGAGCCATCACCGGAAACACGGTGGCGTACAGCCGGTAGCGCAGGTAGAAGGCGCGGGGGAATCCGGTGCCAGTGAAGAAGGGGTCCTCCCATCCCCCCTCCGGGAGCTGCGTCATAGCGAGGCTGCGAGCGGCGGCAGCGGCCGCAGCCCAGAGCCGGCCCTCTCTGTCCAGCTCTCCGGACACCCGGGCCGCCGCCAGGAGTGCCATGAGTGCCCAGGCGGTCTGCGAGGGGGTGGCCTCTCCGCGTCCGATGTGCTCCGGCTCGTGGTAGGAGAGCACCGACTCCCCGAAGGAGCCGTCGGCGTGCTGATGCTCGACCACCCACTGGCCCAGCCGCACAAGGCGCTCGCTATCAACCGGGTCCCCGCTCACCCCCAGCGCCGGCGCCACGGCGGCCGCGCCGTACACGTAGTTCACCCCCCATCGGCCGTAATAGGAGCCGGAGCCCTCCTCGGAGCGGCGAAGCCACGCGAGCGCCCGAAGCCGCGCCGGCTCCAGATCATCACCCCCGCAGCGCACCAGGGCCTCGACGACGTGGGCGGTGACGTCGGGGCTGGGCGGGTCCAGCACCTCTCCGAAGTCCGAGGTGGGCAGGTGCTCCACCCAGCTGCGCCGGTTGTCCACGTCAAAGGCCCCGAAACCGCCGTCCTCGCCCTGCATGGCTAGGAGCCAGCGGAGTGCCCGCTCCATGGCCGCGCCCACCTCGCCGGGCTCGTGCCGCCGGTGGCCGGCCGCCGTCAGGGCGCAGAGAACCACGGCGGTGTCGTCGGTGTCCGGGTACTGGTCGTTGAACAGCTCGAACGGCCACCCGCCCGGGGGGACTCCGGGGCGCCTCACCGCCCAGTCGCCCGGGCGCCGCACCTCCCGCCCCATGAGCCACTCCACCCCCCGGCGGATGGCCGGGTGATCGGCGGGAAGGCCGGCATCGGCCAGCGCCCAGACCGCCAGGGCGGTGTCCCAGACGGGCGAGATGCACGCCTGCAACCTGAATCCCTTCTCATCCTCGATACCGAAGCTCTCCAGTGCCGCCAGCCCGGAGCGCATGGCGGGGTGGTCCAGCCCCAGCCCCCGGGCCCGGAGGGCCATGAGCCCGTACACCCAGGGGGGCTGGATTCCCGCCCAGGAGCCGTCCGCCTCCTGGTGGTCCAGGACCCACCTCTCCGCCCGGGCCAGGGCCAGCCTGCGGGTGGGTGTCCATGGCAGCCGCTCGTAGTGGCGCGCCAGCCGCTCCGCCACCCGCCATCCCCAGGTCCCTGCCGCCGGGCCCCGGGCACCTCGGGGCAGCTCATCGGGCTTGGGCTCGGAGAGGGGGAAGACGGTCTCCTGGGTACGGAGGATGCTCAGGGGAACGGTGGTGGCCCGGGCCCAGGAGGCCAGGTCATAGATGCTGCCGGGGAAGCGGCCGGGGAGCAGCACCCATTCCGGAGGAACCGCGGGCAACTCCCGCCAGGGCCAGAGCCCCCCCAGCGCCAGCCAGAGTCGAGTGAACATCCGGGTGGCCTCCACTCCGCCGTGTGCCGCCACGAAGTCCCGGGCCGCACTCACCTGAGGGTGGCCCGGCGGCAGGCCGGCAGCCCTCAGCGCAACCATCACCTCGGTGGTGACGCTCACGTCTCCCTCCAGCCCGGGAGCGATCGGATAGCCGCCATCCGCGCCCTGCTCCCCTAGGAGGTGGCGGACCGCCGCGGCCTCCCTCGCTGGGTCGACGATCTCCAGGAACCGGCACAGGAGGACGTACTCGGCGGTGATGGAGGCATTGCTCTCCAGCTCCCCCATCCAGTGGCCGTCCGGATGCTGGCGCCGCAGGAGGCTCTCCACCGCCCGCTCCAGGACGGCCCCCGCCTCCCCCCGGGCAGCGTCCGGGCTCGGTGGCAGGGCCACCTCCAGGGTCAAGAGGCTCTCTCCCCCAACCAGCGGCAGAGCACCTCGATCTCCCCCGCCACCACCTCCTGAAGGGGCAGTCTGGCGGCGGCGTTCAGTGCCTTCTCGGTCCACGTCGTGGTGAGGCCCTGGCAGCGGTCCGCCACCCCTCCCTCGCGCAGCAGAGCCACCGCGGCCGGCAGTTCGCCCGGACCCAGCCCAGGGGGCTCCAGCCAGCTTCGGGCCGCGCTCCCCAGGTGGCCGTTGCCGCTCAGCGCCAGAAGCAGCGGGAGTCCCTGCTTTCCGCGCACCAGATCGTTGCCCACCGGCTTGCCGGTCACCACCTCGTCGCCGAACACGCCGAGGGCGTCGTCCCGGAGCTGGAAGGCGATGCCCAGCGTGCGGCCGAATGCCTCGCACGCCGACACCGTGTCCGGCCCGGCTCCGGCGGCGATCGCCCCGAGAGCGGTGGCCGCCCCCATGAGCGCCCCGGTCTTGAGCTCCACCATCCTCATGTAGGCAGGAAGACCCTGGAAGGGGGCGCCGGTGCCCGAGATGTCGGCCTGCTGCCCGGCCACCATCTCCATGGTGGCGCGGCTCAGCTCGGCGCTCGCTCTCTGGGCCACCACCGGGTCCAGCTCCCGGGCGGCCAGCAGCTGGAAGGCGAGGGTGAGGAGGGCGTCTCCGGTGTTGAGGGCGGTGGGCAGCCCGTATCGCACCCAGAGCGCCGGCTGCCCCCGCCGCGCACGGTCCTCGTCGACGATGTCGTCGTGGGCGAGGGAGAAGTCGTGGACCAACTGGACGGCGGCGGCCAGGTGGGCGGCCACTCGCTGATCCGCCCCCAACCCCTCGCCGACCAGCATGGTCAGGGTGGGTCGGAGAGCCTTGCCGGGCCGGGCGCCTTCCTCCAGGCCGAGGTGGTAGCGCCCGGGGCCGGCGACCTCGGGGGGCAGGAGCGAGCAGGCCCGCTCCAGGCCGGAGGTCACCCGCTCCTGGTACCGCCCGAGGAGCTCCTGCGCCGCCCGGGCCAGCCCCTCGGTCATCCCCTCCGGGCGCGCCTCCAGGGTGGCTGGCTCCTCAGAGGGCACGGCAGGCGGCCTCCACCTCGTCAACCACCCACGAGGGGGTGGAGGTTCCGGATGTGATCCCGACGCGCTGCCCCCGGCTGAACCACTCCGCACGAATCTCGGCGGCGCTCTCCACGAGGTGGGTCGGCCGGACCGCAGCGCAGGTCTCGGCCAGCGCCCTGGTGTTGGCCGACCCCCGCCCCCCGACCACCACCACCACGTCCACCTGGTCGAGCAGGGAGCGGAGCGCCTCGCGCTGCCGCTGGGTCACCACCGGGCAGGTGGTGTCGCGCACCTCCACCTCCCCGCTGCGTCCGGCCACCGCCTCCGCGATCTGCCGGAACCGAGACTGCGGGAAGGTGCTCTGGGAGACCACGCCACGGCGCGCCTTCCAGGGCAGCCGCTGCGCCTCCTCGAGACTCGCCACCACCTCGACCTCCGCCCCCTGGGAGGCGGCCCATCCCACCACCCCCCGCACCTCGCTGTGCTCCGAGTGTCCCACCACGACCACCGTCCCCGCCACCTGGCCCAGGTCCTCAGCGTGGCGCTGCACCCGGCGCACCAGGGGGCAGGTGGTGTCCACCACCCTGAGACCCCGGCGGCTGGCCTCGGCGAAGAGTTCAGGAGGAGCCCCGTGGGCGGTGACGACCACGCTCGGGCCGGCAGCCTCTGGCAGGGCATCGGCTTCGCGCAGCCCACGCGCCTCCAGCTCCTCCAGCGCCCTGGCGTTGTGGACCACCTGACCGAGGGCCAGCACCTCACCGCCCTCCTCCACCGTCCTGCGGGTGAGCTCGAGTGCATCCCGCACTCCGAAGCAGAACCCGGTGTGCCGAGGGCGGACCACCTCCACCGACAAGCCCATACCTCTCCCCGATCGCTTAAAGGCCCTAAATGATCCCCAGGGCCAAGTTACCCCGCCAGGATCGCGTTGGTTGTGATCCTAGTCAAGAGTGATCTCACCTATCCGTTATGGAACCCGCCGCGAGGGACCGGTCAAAGGTACCCTGGATGGATGCTGGCGCTCACCTTCGATCCCCGGCCGCGGACCCTCCTGCTCGGAGGGGCAGCGTCCAGGCTGCGCCCTGAGTGGGCACTGGTGGCGGGGGGCCCTCTGGGTCTGCGCGACGTGCGCGAACCAGTTCGACCACGCCCGGAGTGGGCCCTCCTGGAGCCGCTCGCCACCGGCGTCTGCGGCTCGGATGTCAAGGAGGCCCTGCTCCAGGCGAGCTCGGACAACCCGCTCAGCGGGCTGATCTCCTTCCCCCACGTTCCCGGCCACGAGATCCTCGCCCGGGTGGTGGAGCCGCCCGTGCAGGGCGACTTCGCAGCCGGTCAGCTGGTCGCGGTGGACCCCTGGCTCGGCTGCTGCGCCCGAGGTCTGGACCGGCTCTGCCCCGCCTGCGAGCGGGGCTTCCCTCCCCACTGCAGCTGGGTGCGCAGCGGCGGCCCCTGGGGCTCGGGGTACGGGATGCATCTGGGCAACGTCCGGGGCCTCCCGGGCGGGTTCGCCCCCAGAATCACGGCGCACACCTCGCAGCTCCACCCCTTGCCCCCGGCCCTGCCTGCGCAGCTGGCGGTCCTGGCCGATCCGCTGGCCGTGGCCCTGCATGCCCTGGACCGGGTCGAGGGCGTGCCGGAGGTGGTCCTGGTCCTGGGGGCGGGGACCATCGGGCTGAGTCTGGCTCTCGGAGCCCGCCGCCGCTGGCCCCGGGCGGAGCTGCTGGTGACCTGCGCCTGGGGGCACCAGCGGAAGCTGGTCGAGAGCCTACCCGGGGTGCCGGTGGCCCCCGCACCCGCCGCGGTGCTGGAGCGGGTCGCCGAGCTCACCGGGGCGGGGCTGGTTCGACCCTGGAGAGGAGGAAGGTGGGCCCTGGACGCCGGCCCGGAGCTGGTTCTGGATTCGATCGGAACCCCGGGAACGGTGGAGCTGGCCCTCCGCGCGGTCCGTCCCCGGGGACAGCTGGTGACCGTAGGAGTGGCCCGCCCGGGACGGGCGGAGACGACTCTCGCCTATTTCAAAGAGGTGCGCCAGGTGGGCTCCAACGGATACGGGATGACCCGGGAGGGGCACCAGCTGGACCTGGCGCTGGCCCTCCTGGAGTCGGACCAGGCGCTGGCCGCGGAATGGATCACCCACCGGTTCCCGCTGCCGCGGTGGCGGGCGGCCTTCCAGGCCGCGGCCCGGCCCGACCGCAGTGGCGCGGTGAAGGTGGTGATCACCCAGGAGCGACCGGCCGAGCGTCCCATCTGACCGGGGCGGCCATCGAGTCGACCCCGGGTCTCAGTCGCCGGCGGGGCCGGCCCCCGCGCCGCCCCTTAGGTTTCGGGGTTAGGGGCCTCGGGCAAACTCTGGCTCGGGCGCCGGTCAGGCCGGCGGGTCCCACAACTGTACGGAGATCTGCAAATTGAGTGAGCCCAACGCGGTCGAGGGGCAGGAGCCCCTCCCCAGCGCGCCCGGGGTCGAGACCCTCCCCCTCGTGCCCCTTCGTGACAACGTCGTCCTGCCGCACCAGCTGGCCCCGCTGGGGGCCGGACGGGATCGGTCGGTGGCCAGTTTGGAGGCGGCCGTCGCCGCCGAGGGAAAGGTGGTCCTGGCGGTCCAGCGGGAGAGTGAGCAGGACGAGGTGGGTCTTCAGGACCTCTATCCGATAGCCACCGTCTCCCAGATCGGCGCCTTCCGCCGCGGTGCGGCGGGGGCCCAGGTGCTGGTCGAGGGCCAGCGCCGGGTGCGCCTGCTTGCTGTGGAGGTGGGGGAGCAGTGGCTGGCCACGGTGGAAGCGATTCCCGAGGTGGACCCCACCGGGACAGAGATCGAGGCCCTTGCGGGAACGGTGCGGCAGCTTTTCCAGGACTACGTCGCCGCCGGGGCCCAGGTGCCTCCGGAGCTGGCGGTGGCCGTGGCCCGGGCCAAGGAGCCCGGCAAGGTGGCCGACCTGGCCGGGACCGCCCCGGACCTGGAGGCCAAGGACCGGATCGCCCTTCTCCAGGAGCCGGACGTGGAGAGAAGGCTGCGGGGCCTGGTGCCCCTCCTGGCCCGCCAGGTGGAGGTCGCCCAGCTGCGCAACAAGATCCAACAGGACGTGGCCCAGACGATCAACCAGGGGCAGCGGGAGGCCATCCTGCGCGAGCAGCTCAAGGCCATCCGCAAGGAGCTGGCCGAGCTCGGGGGTGACTCCGGCCAGGAGGAGGACCTGCGCGAGAAGATCCTGGCTGCCGGGATGCCCGAGTCGGTCCAGAAGCGTGCCCTGAAGGAGCTGGACCGCATGGAGGCCACCCCCAGCGCCTCTCCAGAGGTGGGGATGCTGCGCAACTACCTCGATTGGCTGGTGGACCTGCCCTGGCAGGACCCCGACCAGGAGCGGCTGGACATCGAGGGCGCCGCCCGGATCCTGGACGAGGACCACTACGGGCTGCCCAAGGTGAAGGAGCGGATCCTGGAGTGGATGGCGGTCCGCCAGCGGGTGCTGGAGCGCCGTCGCGCCCTCGGTGAGGGGGAGGCGCCCCCGCCGCTGCAGACCCCGATCCTCTGCTTCGTGGGGCCGCCCGGGGTGGGCAAGACCTCTTTGGGTCGGAGCATCGCCCGGGCGCTGGGACGCAAGCTGGTACGCATCTCTCTGGGAGGCATCCGCGACGAGGCCGAGATCCGTGGCCACCGGCGCACCTACATCGGCGCCCTGCCCGGCCGGGTCATCCAGGCCATGAAGCAGGCCGGCACCAAGAACGCCGTGATGATGCTGGACGAGATCGACAAGGTGGGGCTGGACTTCCGCGGCGACCCCGCGGCCGCCCTTCTCGAGGTCCTCGACCCGGAGCAGAACCGGGAGTTCTCCGACCACTACCTGGAGGTGCCCTACGACCTCTCCCAGGTCCTCTTCATCACCACCGCCAACGTCATCGACACCATCTCCCCGCCCCTCCGCGACCGGATGGAGATCATCGCCATCAACGGCTACACCGAGGAGGAGAAGCTGGAAATCGCCAAGCAGCACCTGGTGCCGCGCCAGCTCCAGCAGCATGCCCTGGCACCGGAGGAGGTCTCGATCTCGGATGGGGCCCTGCGGGTGATCATCCGCAACTACACCCACGAGGCCGGGGTCCGGGGGCTGGAGCGACAGGTGGCCCAGGTGATGCGCAAGATCCCTCGCCAGCTGGTGGAGCACCCCGAGCTCACCTCGGTGGCGGTGGGGGAGGAGCAGCTGGTGGAGTACCTCGGACCCATCCGCTTCGACTCGGTGGAGGCGGAGCCCGAGGACAAGGTCGGCTTGGCCACCGGGGTGGTGGTCTCCGAGGTGGGTGGCGACCTGGTCACCGTGGAGGCGCTGGCCATCGAGGGCCGTCCTGAGCTCCAGCTCACCGGGCAGATCGGCGACGTGATGCAGGAGTCGGCCCGGGCGGCGCTCTCCTGGGTCCGGGTCCACGGGTCCGAGTACGGGGTGCCCCAGGGCTTCTTCGACGACCACAGCGTCCACGTCCACGTGCCGGCCGGGGCCATTCCCAAGGACGGGCCCTCCGCCGGGGTCACCCTGGCCACCACCCTGGTGTCCGTGGCCAGCGACCGGCCGGTGCGCCACGACCTGGCCATGACTGGCGAGGTGACTCTGCGGGGCCGGATCCTGCCCATCGGGGGGGTGAAGGACAAGCTGCTGGCCGCCCACCGGGCCGGGATCAAGATCTTTCTGCTCCCGGAGCGCAACCGCCGTGACCTGTATGAGATCGACCCCTCGGCGTTGGAGGGGATGGAGGTGGTCTACGTCCGCTCGCTGAGCGAGGTCCTGGACCGGGCCCTCATGCCCCGGGTGGAGCGGCACCCCGCCCGCCGTCCGATGGGCTTCGGAGCCGATGCCGTCATCGGTCCGGCGCTGCCCGCCTGAGCGAACTCAGCTCCCGGCCGGCAGGCCCGTCAGCCCGCCGGCCGGGAGCGGTAGGCGGCCCGGGTGGGCTTGACCGGCCGCATCAGGAACTCCGGGCGCCGCTCGCCCCCCGGTCCCCGGTGGGGACGGGCCAGCTGCAGCCACTCTCGGTACACCTGCCGGCTCCTCTCGGTGTCCACGAAGACGTCGCCGTAGCGGTCGCCGTCGTGGGCCGGCTCCAGCCGCACCTTCTGGAGCCAGCAGTGCATCCCTGACCAGGGATCGGGCTGCACCGGGAAGGCCAGGTTCTGGTGCACACCGGGGTCGTCCCAGGAGATCCGCTCGCTGTCTGGGTCGCTGGAGGCGAAGGGGGCGACGCCCCCGCGGTAGCGGAGCAGCCACGCCCCCGGCCTGGGCTGGGAGATCTCCGCCGAAGCTGAGCTCCAGCGGCTGCCCTCCCCCTCGTGGAGGTGCCAGCGCCCCAGGTGATGGGAGAGGGCGCAGACCCCCGGCCGGATTCCCTCGGTGACCCATACCCGGCAGACGAAATGCCCGATGGCGGTGGAGACCCGGGCCAGGTCCCCCGTGACCAGGCGGTGGCGGGCCGCGTCCTGGGCGCTGAGCCAGAGGGGGTGGGTGTTGGAGATCTCGTTGAGGTACTTGGCGTTGCCGGAGCGGGTGTGGATCAGGGTGGGAAGGCGGAAGGTGGGGACCAGCACCAGCTCGCCGGCGGCCTCGTCTATCCGGCGCCGGGAGACGTGGGACTCGATGTATCCGGGAACCGCCTGGTCGGCGAAGCCGAAGTCCCGCATGCTGGTGGAGTAGACTTCCAGCCTCCTCGACGGGGTGAGCCAGCCCTGGGTCGCCGACCCGTCCTCGTGCAGGACCCCCACGGAGCCGGCCTCCCCGACCAGCGGTGCCGCCTCGTCGTCGCGAACCGGGCGCCGCAGCACCCCCTCGGCGTCCGGTGCGGTGCCCTCCATCTCCTCCGGGGAGAGCTGGCGCTCATCCAGCCGGTACTGCTCCTGAGCCAGCTCCACCGCCCCGTACCGGCGCATGTAGTCGAGGGGGGTCAGCCCGGCCTGGGCGGCCTTCTCCGGAAGCCCGGGAACCTCGTTCTCGAACACCCAGCGGTAGTAGTCGTCCACCGTGATCCGCTCTCCTGGGCGGTACGGGGACTCGAAGTAGCGCCGGATGCCCAGGGCGCCGTCCGGGTCGATGCGCCAGGAGAGCTCGAACCAGAACTCGTTCTCCTCCCACACCTCCCCGGGGTTGGCCTCGCGGGTGTCGCGGACCTGCTGCCCCCGACGCTCCATCGCCACCCGGCGGACGGGTTGACGGAAGGAGAGCCATCTTCCCGCGTGGGTCTCATACGACTGGGTATCGTGCCGCTCCGCCGAATGGCCCATGGGCAGCACGTAGTCGGCGAACTGGGCGGTCTCCGACCAGGTCGGGGTGAGGGCCACGTGGCAGCCCACCAGCTGCTCATCGCTGAGCGCCTCCATCCAGGAGAAGCCGTCGGGGTTGGTCCAGATGGGGTTGTACACCCGGCTGAAGTACACCTCCAGGTGGCCCCGCCCATCCTTCAGCAGGTGGGGGAGGAGGAACGACATCTCGTTGGTGCACACCGGGTACTCCTCCGGCCAGGTGAGCTCGTTCCACTCGTTCACCGGTCCGGGCATGTTGGGGCCGTGAGGGATGAACTTGTCCCAGCCGTTGGGGCTGGTGCCGCCCCTGGTGCCGACCGAACCGGTCAGGACCAGGACCAGCCAGAGGCAGCGGGCCACCTGCCAGCCCCCGTAATTGCCGGCGCAGGCCGAGCGCCACACGTGGGCGGCGAGCCGGTGGTCGCAGTTGGCGACCATCTCGGCGAGCCGCTCGATCTCCTCCACCGGCAGCTGCGCCTCCTCGGCGGCGAACTGGAAGGTGTACTTGGAGTAGTCCCCTTCCAGCCGTTCCACGAAGGAGTCGAAGGTCTCCTCCGCCTCCGGGTGGAGCTCGCGCAGGTAGGTGCGCCAGTTGAGCCAGCGGCGCATGAAGGGGCGGTCGATTCTCCCGGTTCGGAGCAGGTGGGAGGCGATCGCCAGGAGGATGGCCGCCTCGCTCCCGGGCCAGGGGGAGAGCCAGAGGTCGGCCTTGGAGGCGGTGTTGGAGAGCCGGGGGTCGATGACCACCAGCCGGGCCCCGCTCTGCCTGGCCTCCATGATCCGCTGGGCGTGGGGGTTGAAGTAGTGGCCGGTCTCCAGGTGGCTGGAGAGGAGCAGGATCACCTTGGCGTGGGCGTAGTCCGGTGAGGGCCGGTCATATCCCGCCCACAGGGTCATTCCCAGCCTGGCCCCGGCGGAGCAGATGTTGGTGTGGCTGTTGTGGCCGTCCACCCCCCAGGCCATGAGGAAGCGCTCGGCGAAGCCATCCTCCCCGGGACGGCCCACGTGGTACATCACCTCCCGGCGGCGGCCCTCAGTGATGGCCCGGCGGACCCGGGCGCCGATGTCCTCCAGCGCCTCGTCCCAGCTCACCTGCTCCCACTGTCCGCCCCCTCGCGGCCCGGTGCGGCGCAGGGGGTGGAGGATGCGCTCGGGGTCCTCCAGCTGGTTCACCGTGGCCGGCCCCTTGGCGCAGTTGCGGCCCCGCGAGCCGGGGTGGGCGGGGTTGCCCTCCAGCTTGCGGATCGAGAGATCCTCCTGATCGACGTAGGCCAATAGGCCGCATCCCGACTCGCAGTTGAAGCAGGTGGTGGGGACCAGGGTGTAGTGGTGCTCCACCCGCCGTGGATGAGCCTGGGCGTCCAGCTCGACGTGGTCGTCCCAGGCCTCCGGTGGTGGGAAGTTGCGCAGCAGCTCGTGCCGGCGCTGCCCGGGGAGGTCGGGTTGGGGGAGAGGAGGCTGGGACGGCATGGTCATCTCCTTCTCACGAGAGGGGGACATCCTGACCCGCCCTCACGAACGCGGTCTCGTAGGCCAGCAGTCCGGGCTGGACCAGGACTCCGGCAAGGGCGCCGACCGCGGCGATGGCGCCGGGGATGGCGAAGCTGGCCAGGCCGATCGCCAGGATCGGGGCGGCCACGGCACCGAGCCAGAACTCCCTCGCGTACGGCCCCAGGATCATCAGCCGGGCCGCGGTGGCCGCCTGGCGGCTGGGGTGCTGGCCAACGTGCTCCAGGGCGAGCAGCAGCAGGTGGAGCGCGGCCGCCACCACAAGGCAGGTGAGCAGGAAGCGGACCTCTGCGGAGGTGGTCGTGGTGAGGAGCCCCAGCAGCACCAGCCCCCCTGAGCCCGCCATGATCGCCTGGACCAGCAGGTGCCAGAAGAAGATCGGCGACTGCCAGAGATCCCGGCCCTCCGCCTGGTTGAAGAGCATCGCCGAATACCCGGCGGTGACCACCCCGACCGGCAACGCCACCCAGGGGAGGACCCCGAAGGCCAGACGAGCCGCCCCCGCCGGGAGCACCCCCGAGGCGGTCAGGGCGCCGAGCCCCAGCCAGGTGGCGCTGAGCAGGGAGTAGAGGCCGAAGGCGAACGTCCCCCAGACCAGCCAGGAGGTGGGGTTGAACTTGAGGAAGAGGAAATAGAAGCGCTCCGGGCGCTTCAGGTCCCAGATCAGGAGGATCCCGGTCAGGACGGAGAAGAGGAGGGCCACCGACGGGGCCAGCAGCTCGGTCTCCGGGCCCGTCCGCGCGCCGAAGAGGAGGGCCAGAGCCGCGGTCAGGAGCGCTCCTGTGGCCACCGACTTGGTCCAGAGATAGGTGGAGACCCGCCAGCCCCACGGCCGTGGGTGGGCGGTGTTGAGGGTGGTGCGGGCCGCCTCGGGTGGCCGCTCCCCCACCCCCTGCGAGAACTCGAGCCGCTGCCGGTCGGGGCGTGAGTAGATGTAGCTGGAGTCCACCGGCGCCTCCAGGGGGTCCAGCGCGACCCGGTCCGCGCCCAGGTAGAAGACGTTGGGGTGGGTGTTCTGCTCCGGGGAGCGCACCGCGGTCGGACGCTCGGATATCAGCCGGCTGATCCCGCTTCGCGGGTCGTCCAGGTCCCCCACCCAGATGGAGTGGGTCGGGCAGACGACGACGCAGGCGGGCTCCAGGCCGGAGTCCACCCGGTGGGCGCAGAAGTTGCACTTGGCCGCCGT
Organism: bacterium; assembly: GCA_021801645.1. GTDB lineage: Bacteria > Chloroflexota > Dormibacteria > Aeolococcales > Bog-877 > JAJYXT01. Next base: position 71,473 of record JAJYXT010000086.1, on the reverse strand, counting down.
GTGGGTGTCCGCATCGATGTAGATGGCGTCGTAGGGGCAGGCCTGCAGGCAGCTCTTGCAGCCGATGCAGCGGTCGCTGTCGAAGTCCACGATCCCGTCGGGGCGCTTGAAGAGGGCCTTGGTCGGGCAGATGCGCACACAGGGGGCGTCACTGCAGTGGTTGCAGCGCAGGACCGCGAACTCCCGGTTGGTGTTGGGGAAGCTGCCCTTCTCGACGTACTTCACCCACGTTCGAAACTGACCTACCGGCACCCGGTGCTCGGTCTTGCAGGCTACCGTGCAGGCGTGGCAGCCGATGCAGGTGCCCTGGTCGATGGCAAACCCGTATCTCAAGCGGTTCCCTTCGCGTTTGACCGGTTGTCCGGAGTTTACAGGGGAGCACCGGCCTCCGCTCGGGTTCCGAGCTACCCGGACCCGGTCGGCTCCTCCTGGGGAGAGGGCCGGCCAAGGGCATCCACGCTCACCTCCCTGGGTCCGACCCAGTCCACCCGGAAGCTGTAGCGGTCGGCGCGGATAAGTGTGCTCCGCCACTCCACGGGCTCCAGGCCCGAGCGGCCGAGTCGCTCGATGCGGAAGGCGGGCGTCCCAACTCGAAGTCGCAGGCGGGCGCGCTCCTCGTTGGCGGGCACCACGGCGCGGATCTCCTCGGTCCCGCTGTCCGGGCGGACGCCGCAGAGCTCCGCCATCTGGTCGTAGAGCGCGGAGTGGGTGAAGTCGGCTTCCAGCAGCGGCCAGCCCAGTGCCGCCGGCACCCAGGCGCGGTCCAGCGCCAGGGGAGCGGAGTCCGCCAGACGCAGCCGCTCCAGGTAGACCAGCCGGGAGCTGGCCGGAAGCCCGAGGCGGCTCGCGACCTTTGGATCCGAGGTGGGCTCGAGGCGCAGGACCTCACTGTGCTGCCTTGCGCCCTGGGCCTCCACGAAGCGGAAGAGGCTGTAGAGGGCCCCGAGCGGCTGGTGGAACTCCGGAGTGGTCACCCTGGACCCCAGACCCCGCCGAGAGTCCACCAGCCCCTTGGCCCGGAGCGAGCGCAGCGCCTCCCGGACGGTGTGGCGGCTCACCCGGTAGGCGGTGGAGAGCTCCAACTCTGTGGGAAAGGCCCCCTGCAACTCGCCGCTGGCGATCCTCCGTTGAAGCTCCTCCGAGAGCTGGGCCCAGAGCGGCATGGGGTGGTCGCGACGCAGGGGGACGAGACCCGCCCCGGGGTCGTGATCGGTCACCGGCGCCGAATTGGGCGACCCACAGCACCCGGATTCTCCCAAGAACGTCCTCGACTGACAACCTGGGGCGGCTACCCAGCGGAACAAGCGCCCCCCGTGTCGCCGAGACCTTCGCCACCGGGTTGCGCCCGGATCGGGGAACGCCGTCCCAACCTCCCCGCTCAGCCGCTGCGGCCTCCCGTGCGTCCGCCTTCCTCCTGGCTGACTCGCCCCTCATGCCAATCAGTTGTCCTCCGAGATCGTGGACTTGGGGAGAGGTACCCTGCCCTCGGTATGACCCAACCTGCGGAATTGACCGTCCCTGACGCCGCCGGGTGGCGCGCCTGGCTGGAGGCACACCACCTACAGCCTGAAGGCGTCTGGGTGGTGATCGCCAAGGTAGGCAAGACTGCACCCACGACGCTGTCGATGGGCGAAGCACAGGAGGAGGCCGCCTGCTTCGGATGGGTGGATAGCCAGACGGCACGGCGCGACTCCGCCACCTACCTGTTGCGCTTCACCCCGCGACGTTCCCGAACCAGGTGGTCTGAGTCCAACATCCGCCTGGCTGAGCGCCTCATGGGGGAGGGACGAATGCATCCTCACGGGCTGGCCGAGGTCGAAAGAGCTCGACGCTACGGCCGGTGGGCCGTCGATGCCGGGGGCCAGGGTTTTTCCACCTCTCGAGCATCGAGCCGATAGGCGACCACGGCGCCACGAGGGGGAGAGGGGCTGCACCAGCTCCTCGAGGGGGGAGCTCCGCGCGCCGGCCAGAGTCTCCGGCAGGCAACGCCGGCACATCGCCTGTTGCGATCGTCGAGCCTCGGTCGGGCCCAACCCACCCCCGATGGAGCCGTCGGCCGGCCCCGCGCCCGCAGCGCCGCCCAGGTGGTAAGGCATCCCCCGGGGCGCGACTCGAGAAACGAGCTCCGAGCTGATGCAGGGTGTCCGTGACGAGCGGCACCGCTCTTCCCCAACGGCCCCTCGCGCGAATGGCCTCGACTCAGGACCCAGGCCGGCCACGGGGGCCGTCCATCCGCGGCCGCCTCGGCTGTGGTCAGCTCTCCCGGATCGGGGTCGGCCCCGGGAACTGCTCTCCCAGCCCCCGCCGCAGCCGGTCGACCACCATCCGCGCCGCCCCCCAGACGAAGTCTCCTCCCTGGAGGTAGCCGGGCACCAAGAGGGAGCCGCGGCTGGTGCGTCGCCGGCGCACCACGTCCGTCACCCCGGTGTGGGCCTGCAGCAGCGGCAGCCAGAACCAGCCGGACACCTCGGAGGGATTGGGACGGGGGGTGAAGTCGCGGGTCAGCAGCGCCACCGCCGGGACCATGAGGAATCCCGAGTGGGCTATCACCACCGGGTCCAGGTATCCCAGGAGGCGCACGGCATCGGACGGCACCGCGAGCTCCTCCTCCGCCTCCCGGAGGGCAGCTCTCCAGAGGGTTCCGTCGGAGTCGGTCAGGCTGCCGCCCGGCAGCCCCACCTGACCGGGGTGGGAGCGCAGCCGGTGGCTGCGCCGCTCCAGGAGAATGGGTAGCTCGGCCCGACCTCCGTCGATGAGGGCCAGCACCCCCGCGGCCTTCAGGTTCACCGGCCGGTCGGGCTCCTCCGCCAGCGGCCGGAGGGTCCCCATGAGCCGCTCCAGCGCCCTGGAGGCGGCGGCGGTGCCAGCCCCGTCCTCAGCCAATCAGAGGTAGAGCCGACCGGTCGCGAACAGCACCAGGAGGGCCGCGGCGACGACCACGAGGAGGCCGAGAAGCACGATCCCCCCGGTCCGCCTGACGTGGGGGTGAATCTCCAGCTGCTCCATGGGGACCAGGGCCACGGTGCGAGATGCAGCCGGCTCGCCTCCGTGCGCCGGCTGCCAGGGGTGGTTGGCCGATCCCTGGGCCACAGGCGGCGGGGCGACCACCGGGCGGGGTGCGGCCGGGGCCTGCCTCTGGCCGGATACGGCGAGGCGCAGCTCCTCCGCCATCTCCACCGCGGAAGAGTGGCGGGCCGCCGGGTTAGGTGCCAGCGCCCGGAGGAGCACGTCATCCACCGCCGTGGGGAGCTGGCTGCGGATCCGGCTGGGCGGCTCGATCACACCGTCCGGGGCCGGCGGCCGGCCCACCAGCAGGTAGTAGGTCAGGGCTGCGAGTCCGTACCGGTCGGCGGCCGGGCTGGGATCCGTGCGGCCCTCGGGGGGGCGGAACCCACGGGTCGCGTCCAGCCAGGCGGCGTGGGGGTTGACCCGGGTCACGACGGTGCGTATCCCCATGCCCACCAGCACGGCCGTTCCCGCGCGGCCGACCGCCACCGTGGCCGGCTGGACATCGCCGTGGACCAGTCCCCGGCGATGCACCTCGTCCAGCGTCTGCGCCAGGGTTCCGACCGTGGCCAGGACACCGGGCGCCCGGCCCTGCTGCAGGAGGCTCACCAGAAAGCCTCCGGGGACGTCCTCGTTGACGAGGAAGGTGAGCGGGGAGGGGAGCTCCCGCCCCCCGATCTCCAGCGTCTGGGCAACCCCGGAGAGCCCTCGGGCCCGCGGGTCCCCGGCCAGTCTCTGCAGCGCCTCCTGAAACCCGAGGGCCCCGCTGTAGGGTTCGCCGAAGATCCACAACAGGTTCGGCCCCGCGCCATCCAGAGACTCCCCCTGATGAACCGAGGCGTACGGGAGCAGCTGAAGACGGCCCCTGAGTCGGTACCGTCCGACGGTGGTCCCGGTGAGCTGATCCACCTGCAATTCGCCCCCATCTTATGGCGGCCGGCGCGGGGCGCATCCGGCTATGCTCTGGCCCAGCCGATGCCTGCACGCCTCCACCGCCCCCAGGGTCGTAGATGAATCGCGAGCAGCTCCTCCAGCTGCCGCCGGTGCCGAGAGCGAGGGTGTGCGGCTGCGGCGGCCGGGTGGGGTGGAGCCATCTGGAATACCTCGGGGCGGGACGCTCGCTGCCGGTCTACGTCTGTTCCGGCTGTGGCCTGGGATACCGTGGGGACGGTGCGGCGGCGCCGTCCCCGTCCCCACGTCGCAGCCGCAAGCCCCTTCCCGAGGGCGGCTCCCCCGACAACCCGGTGCTGGATCCGGAGATCGCCAGGCGCATCCTGGGCTCGCAGGGGGGTGGCTAGGCAGAACCCCCCGGCAGGTGCCGGGCGAACCAGCGTCCCGCCAGCTCGGCCACCTCGGCGCTGTCCACGTCAACGCTCATGCCATGACCGCTGCGCGGGAAGAGACGCAGTTCTCGGACCGAGCTGCCCACTCCACCCACGATCTGGTCAGCATTGGCCGGGCTGACCACCCCGTCCCGGCCTCCGTGCAGCACCAAAATTGGCTGCCAGACGGCCCGGAGCTCCCTCTCCACCAGCCGTCCCAGCCGGACCAGCTGCAGGATGGCTCGGGTGGGGCGGCGCCGGTAACTGTGGAGCATGCCGACCCGCTCGGGCAGGTATAGGTCGACCTTGCCGGAAGGCGTGTCCCAGCGGACCAGGGGATGGAGGGCGGGGAGCACGCGCAGCCGCCAGTCCGAGAGCCTCAGCAACGCTGCCTGGGTCACGACCGCCCTCACCTCCGGCCGGGTCGCCGCCAGGTGCAGGGCGAGGGTGCCCCCCATGGACTGCCCGGCGACGCCGACCGTGCGGCAGCGGGCCAAGAGCTCGTCCAGCCCTCGGTTGGCCGACCGGATCCAGTCGCCGGCCCCGGTTCTGGCCATCTCCTCCGGAGTGGTCCCGTGGCCTGCCAGCAGGGGAGCGTGGGCCAGGATGCCGTGCCCCGCCAGCCACTCGCCGAGCCGGATCAGCTCGGGTGGGGTGCCGGCGAACCCGTGGAGCAGGAGCACCCCTCGGGGCCCATCTCCCAGCCAGAACGGGCGGCTGGCCCACTCCGGGATCCCGGTGCTGTCTTTCCACCCCGCCACCAGCTCAGGTTAGCCGCTGGGCCGGCTCCGCCAGGTCGACCGTACACTCCCTCCCATGGCTGCCACCGAGGAGATCGCCCGAGAGCTGCCCCCGCTGCTGGAGCGGCTGGTTCGGCGGGAGGAGGTGGGGGAGGAGAGGGCGCGCTGGCTCGGCGACCGGATGATGGAGGGCGCTCTCTCCGGCGCCCAGATGGGGGCGGTGCTGGCGCTGCTGCGCTCCAAGGGGGAGACGGTGGCCGAGCTGGCCGGGCTGGTGACCTCGATGCGGGACCACAGCCTCAAGGTGGAGTTGGACCGTCCGGCGCTGGACACCTGCGGGACCGGCGGGGACGGGCTGGGCACCTTCAACATCTCCACGGTGGCGGCGCTGGTGGTGGCCGGAGCCGGGGTGGCGGTGGCCAAGCACGGCAACCGGGCGGCCAGCGGACGCTGCGGCAGCGCGGACGTCCTGGAGGCTTTGGGGGTGAGGATCGACCTGCCACCTGAGGGTGTGGCCGCCTGCGTCCGGGAGGCGGGCGTGGGCTTCATGTTCGCCCTCCGGTATCACCCGGCGATGCGCCACGTGGCGGCGCCGCGCGCCGAGCTGGGGATCCGCACGGTGTTCAACATCCTGGGGCCGCTCTCCAATCCTGCCCAGGTGCCCTTTCAGTCCCTGGGGGTCGCCGACCCCGCCCTGGCAGAGCGGATGGCCGGGGTGCTCGCCCACCTGGGCGGCGAGCGAGCCCTGGTCTTCGCCGGACCCTCGGGGATGGACGAGCTGGGCCTGGACGGTCCCTCCCTCTGCTGGAGGGTGGAGGGAGGCCGTGCGGTCCGGGAGAGCGTGGACCCCAGGGAGCTGGGCCTGGCCCCGGCTGCCCCGGCGCAGCTGGCGGGAGGCGGCCCGGACGCCAACGCCGCTTTGGCGGTCTCGGTACTCGAGGGGGAGCCCGGCCCGAGGTCGGACGTTGTGGCTCTCAACGCCGCCGCTGGGCTGGTCGCGGCCGGCAGGGCTGCGGACCTTGCCGACGGGCTCGCCACGGCCCGGGAGAGCCTCTCCTCAGGCGCGGCGCACGAAGCGCTGGAGCGCCTGCGCCGCGTCTCCCAGGAGTGGAGCGGGTGATCGCGACCAGGAGTGCTCCGGCCCGCCTCGGCCCCCGTCTGCGTCATCTCCTGGAGCTGTGCCCAGAGGAATATCCGGTGGCGGACGTGGGAAGCGGGCACGGCCGGCTGGCGCTGGAGCTGGCGCTTCGCCGGCCCGGCGCCACGGTGTATGCGACCGAGGCCAGGCCGGGCCCCGCCCGGGAGCTCCGGCGGCTGCTCGGGTCCGGTTCACCGGTCCGGGTCCTGGAGGGACAGGGGTTGGAGCCCCTCCAGGGCCTTGGGTGCCGGGGAGCCGTGATCGCGGGCATGGGGGGCCACACAATCCGAGAGATCCTGGAGCTGAGTCCATCCGTGGCCCTGGGGCTGGACTGGCTCTGCCTGCAGCCGATGCAGGACTGGGAGCCGCTCTGGTCCTGGGTGTCGGGGAGCGGGTGGTGGGAGCTCCAGGGCACCAGCTGCTGGGAGCGTTCCCGGGTGTACCGATCCATGCTGCTGCGCCCAAGGTGAGCGACTCCCAGCGACTCTTCGACCTGCAGGAGCTGGACCACCGGCTGGAGCTGCTGCGCACCGAGCGGGACGCCGCGGACAGGCGCGCAGCAGTGGACCCCGAGCAGAGAGCCCTGGGCCGCCGGGTGCAGGAGCTCAGGGCGTCCCTCAGCCAGCTCGCCTCCAGGCTCAGGCAGGAGGAGCTGGAGGTGGAGGAGCTACGGGAGCGGGCGGCCAGTCACGAGCGCGCCATCTACGGTGGAAGCGTGCGCCATCCGGCGGAGTTGGAACGCTACCAGCACGAGATCCGCATGCTGAAGGAGCGGATCTCCGCCGCCGAGGAGCGGGAGCTGGCGGCGATGGAGGAGCAGGAGCAGATGGAGGCCGACCTCCGGGCCGCGGAGGCGGCGGCAGGGGTCCGCGCCGCGGAGCTCGAGCGCCTCCGGTCGGAGGACGCTCGGCGGCGCCCCGGGCTGGAGCAGGAGTTGGATGCCGCCGAGGCCGAACGGGCGGAGCTGGCAGCCCAGCTCGGTCCCGCCCCCCTCCGCCTCTACGCCGCCACGGCACCTCGGCGCAGACCGGCGGTGGTCCGCATCGACGGCGGGGTGTGCTCCGGCTGTCGCCTGCCCGTGGCCCACCGGGTCGTGGAGGAGGCGCGCGCCGGCCGCCTGGTGACCTGCGAGAACTGCGAGAGGATCCTGATCCCGTGACCGGGACGGTCCGGCGGTGGGTGGACGCCTACAGCGACGGCGCCTGCAGCGGCAACCCCGGCCCCGGAGGCTGGGCCTTCCTACTGCGGTGGGATGACGGCCCGGAGGAGGGCTCCGGCGGTGAACGGGACACCACCAACAACCGCATGGAGCTGGTGGCGGCGAGGGAGGCCATGGCAGCCTTCCTGGCCCGGCGGGCCGAGGACCAGGGGCTGCGGCTCCACGTGGACTCCCAGAACGTGATCGGATGGCTGGTGGGCGGCTGGAAGCGCAACGCCAACCGCGACCTCTACCCGGCGATCGACCGACTGCTGGCGGAGCTGGACGGGGCGCTCCGGCTGGTGCACGTGCGCGGCCATGCCGACAGCGAGGGCAACAACCGGGTTGACCGGCTGGCAGTGGAGGCGAGCCGAAGGATCCAACCCTAGGGGGATCCCGCACTTGCCCGGCCCCTGCGCAACGGCGGAGCCGGAGGCCTTGTGCGCGCTCCCGCTTGGAGACGAGCGGGGTGCTCGAGGCTCCACGGCAGGCGGCCCAGGAGTGAACTCTTCGAACCCGGCTTACAATTCACCCGTGGACGCCTTGATCCGGCCGGTGGGGCCGCCCGAGGTCCGCGCGTCGGACCAGGACCGCGAGGCGGTGGTCGAGGAGCTTCGCCGCCATCACTCGGACGGACGCCTGGCGACGGATGAGCTGGAGGAGCGGGTAGGGAAGGCCTATCAGGCGAAGACCATGGGGGAGCTCTCCCAGGTGGTCCACGACCTTCCGGCGCCTCCCCCACCCCCTCCCAAGGGGCTCCAGCGGCTGCGGCCCTATGTGGGGTACGGCGCGGGCGCGGTCGTCCTCGGTGGCCTGGCCGCGGGTGCCGTCTGGGGAGGGGTGTCTGGACATGAGTTCGCCTTTCCCCTGCCCATCCTCTGGGTCGGCTTCATCTTCATGAGGGGGCGGCACGGCCATCGCCGGTACGGGTCGCGCTGGGGAGGCGGGCCCGGCCCCCAGGGTCCCGGGGGCGTGGCCGTCTGACCTTCCCCGACATGCCCGGGCGTCGCGTCGTCGGCACGGCGCGGCGGCCGACCGGTAGGTCTGGGGCTTCCCCGGCGCCCCGGACTTGCCTCCCTTAGTGGGCCGATCGAGTGAAGTCAGAGCGGATGGGCGAGGTAGGGCGCGTTCCGAGGTTGGGGCGGTTCCGTCGACGTGGCTGGGTCCCCGGCCCCCACCCAGATCCAAGGCGCTGTCCCGCAGATCGGCGGAGCGGGGGACGTTCGCTGAGCCCGCTCGCCCAGTCAGGTACTCCCTGGAGCACGACCAGTGTGGGGTGGTGACGGCCGCTGGCGCCTTGTCTCCGCGACGGCTGAGCCCCACCAACATCTCGTTCTCACATGGGCCCTGCCCAGAGTGACCATCTCCGCTCGGTCCATAACCCCCGCTTAACCGCTTGCTAACTCGGCCATAATCGCGGCCCTCCTAGCATCGAGCCGTGGTGACGAAAGCTTCCGGTTTGGCTAGCGCGGGCTCCCACCGGGGGGCGGCAAGCGCTGAAAGCGGCGTGGACGTGCGAGATCTGCGCGTTCTGTACAGGGAAAGCGAGCTCCTCCACGGAGTGAGCTACTCCTTTCGCCCCAACGCGGTTTCCGCCATTGTGGGGCCCACCGGCTGCGGCAAGACCACCCTGCTGCGCTCCATCAATCGGCTGCATGACAGCACTCCTGGGATGAGGGTCACCGGCTCCGTGACTATCGGGGGAGAGGAGGTCTATGGGCGCGGGGTGGGGGTGCGCGGTCTGCGGCGCAAGGTGGGCATGCTCTTCCAGCGGGCCAACCCCTTCCCCCAGAGCATCGCCGACAACGTGTCGCTGGCTCCCCGGGCTCACGGGATGGTGAGCCGGCACCAGGTGGCGGCACTGGTGGAGCAACACCTCACCTTGGTCGGGCTCTGGGATGCGGTCAAGGACCGCCTGGATCGCTCACCGTTCCATCTCTCGGGCGGCCAGCAGCAGCTGCTCTGCCTGGCTCGCACCCTGGCGCTGTCACCGGAGGTGCTTCTTCTCGACGAGCCCACCTCCGCGCTCGACCCTGACACCACCGAGCACATCGAGGGCCTGGTCAAGCAGCTCTCCGAGCGCGTCACCGTCCTCATCGTCACCCACAACCTCGCCCAGGCCAACCGGATAGCCGACGACGTTCTGTTCCTGATGGCGGGCTCGGTCGTCGAGTTCGCCCCGGCGCAAACCTTCTTCCAGAACCCGGCCGACGAGCGGAGCCGGGCCTACATCACCGGTCGTATCGGGTGAGTCCGGCCAATTTGCCCTCACCCACGTGCAGAGTTCATCCAACCAAGGGGAGGTCCCATGACCATTCGACGACCCTCGATCTTCGCCGCGGCGCTCCTTGCCGGAGGGGTCGCCCTGGCAGCCTGCGGCTCCACGCCCGCCTCGACCACCAAGGGCCAGGCCAAGACGACGAGCCTCACCTGCAAGACCTCGGCGGTCGCCAACAGCGGGGCCGCCAACGCCCCCAGTGGGAGCGCCGCCCCCACCTCCGCCTCGCCGATTCCGACGGCCAACCCCACCTCGGCGGTCACCCTCCACGAGGACGGGTCCTCGCTGATCTACCCCTACCTGCTGGCGCTTGCGCCTGAGTTCCCGTCGGCGTACTCGAACATCACCCTCAGCCCCGCCTCAGGTGGCTCCGGCAAGGGGCAGACGGACGCCATCGCCGGCAACGTGCAGCTTGGGGGGTCGGACGCCTTCCTCAGCTCCTCGCAGTTCTCGTCCAACCCCGGCCTGATGAACATCCCCATCTCGGTCTCCGCTCAGGCCGTCAACTACAACATCCCGGGGCTGGTGCTGCCCACCGGCCAGAGCGGGCTGCACCTCAGCGGATGCATTCTCGCCAACATGTACATGGGCAACATCACCAACTGGGACGACCCCAGCATCGCCGCTCTCAACCCCGGCGCCAAGCTGCCCAGTCTGCCGATCGTGCCCATCCACCGCGTCGACGGCTCGGGCGACACCTTCATCTTCACCTCTTTCCTCAGCGACACCAGCAGCGCCTGGGCCAGCGGGCCAAGCTTCGGCACCCTGGTGAGCTGGCCCACGGCCAGCCAGGTAAGCGCCAACGGCAACCCCGCCATGGTCCAGGCCTGCTCAGCCAACCCCGGGTGCGTCGCCTACATCGGGGTGAGCGTGGAGTCGCAGGCATCGAGCGCCGGCCTTGGTGAGGCGCTTCTGCAGAACCAGTCCGGCAACTTCGTTCTCCCCACGGGCACGAACATGGCTGCGGCGGTGAGCGCCGGCGCGAGCAAGATCCCCGCCGATCTGGCTGTGTCGCTCATCTATCAGAAGGGCGCTGACTCGTACCCGATCGTCAACTTCGAGTACCTGGTGGTGAAGAAGACCCAGCCGTCGGCGGACATCGCCACCGCGATCAAGGACTTCTTCTCCTGGGCGCTCTCGCCGACCGGGGGCGCGACCCCCGCCAATCTGGGTACCGTCGGCTTCATCGCTCTGCCCAGCAACGCACTCCCCGGCGTAGAGGCCGAGGTGGACAGCATCACCGGCTAGCTGAACAGAGCTTATCCAGCGAGTCCCTGGAACCCAAGTCATGATCCTGTTGAGGCGCCGGGCCGTGGGGACGCCCCCCGGCCCGGCGCCGGCCCCCACGGCGGCACGACGCGAGCGCGACACCCCCATTGGCGACGCGGTAACGCAGGCGCTGACCGGCGTTTTCGGAAGCGTTCCCACTGCGCTCCTGGTCTTCATCCTGGTCATCATGGCGGTGACCGCGGTGCCGGCCATTCTCTTCAGCGGGACCGGCTTCTTCGGCACCTACTTCAGCCCGGGCAACTACTACCTGGCGCCGACAGTTCACAACGGGATCGCCGCCCCCCACACCGCCGCCTTCGGCTTCCTCCCGGAGATGCTGGGCACCCTGGTCACCTCGGCCATCGCCCTCGCCCTGGCGGTGCCGATCTCGGTGGGGGGTGTGCTGATGCTCACCGAGTGGGTGCCCAGGTGGGCGCAGGGTGGCGTCGGCCTCCTCCTCGAGCTCCTCGCCGGCGTGCCCAGCGTGGTCTTCGGCCTTTGGGGGGTGCTCACCTTCGGGCCCTTCATGCTGAGCACCGTCTCCCCTGCCCTCACCGGAATCATCGGCGGGTTTCCCTGGGTGTTCCCCTGGCTGCCGCAGGGAATGGCATGGGCTCTGCTGGGGGTGGCCATCGCGGCCTTCATCATCATCCGCGCCTCGGTGCACGGCCAGCGGCGGCGGCGGTTTCGCCGGCTGGCCCTCGTCTTTCTGTTCATCTCCCTGTGGGGAGCAGTGGCGCCATGGTTCACCGGGGAGGTCAACACCGCGGGTGGTGTGCTCACCGCGTCGCTGGTCCTCGCCCTGATGGTCGTCCCGATCATCGCCGCCACCACCCGGGAGCTGGTGCGCCATGTCCCGGTGCTAGCCAAGGAGGGCTCCCTCGCCCTGGGCATGACCAAGCACGAGACCGCCAGGGTGGTGACCCTCCCCTACATCTCGACCGGAGTGCTGGCCACCTCGCTTCTGGGGTGGGGCCGGGCCATCGGCGAGACCATCGCCATGTTCTTCATCATCGGCAACATCTTCACCGGGATCCCGGTGAACATCTACCACAGCGGGGCGACGCTCTCCTCGCTGATCGCGGGCACCCTCGACGCCGTCCTCCAGGCGAAGACCGACGTCAGCGCCCTGTTCGCTGCCGGCCTCTTCCTGCTCGTGATCAGCCTGCTCAGCAACTTCGGAGGCCGCCTGATCATCCGCCGGGTCGCTGGCGACCAGGCTCTCCCGGTTGGCCGCGGTGTCTAGCCTCAGATTCCCCGCGCCGCACAGCGGCCTGTCGCGCTTCGACGACGGGTTGGACCGGGCCCAGAGATCGCCGCTGATCCGTCGAATGCGTAGCGGCATCTTCTGGGGGCTGTGCGGCCTGGCCCTGCTGGCGATCATCGTGCCGCTGCTGGACATGGTCTGGACCCTCATCTCGCAGGCGGCGCCGCTGCTCAACCTCAACCTCTTCACCCACGGCAGCGCCATCGACCCGGCCCACCTGAGCGCCCCCATCGGCGTGGAGGATGGCATCCTGGGCTCACTGCTTCTCGGCCTGGGCGTGCTGATCGTCGCCGGGATCATCGGGGTGCTCGCCGGCCTCTACATCGTGGAGTTCGCCCCTCCCCGTCCTCGGGCGGTGATGCGCTTCTGCTCCGAGGTCCTCTCCGGTGTCCCCTCAATCGTCATCGGTCTGGTCGGTTACACGGTGCTGGTGAATGGTCCCCTCCAGTGGCACTACTCGCTGTTGGCAGCGGTTATCTCTCTCTCGGTGATAACCATTCCCTACATCATCAAAAACACCGAGGTGGCCTTTGATCAGGCTCCGCGCAGCCTGCGCGAGGGAGCGCTGGCCCTGGGCATCTCCCGGTTCACCACCATTCGCAAAGTGCTGCTCCCGACCGCACTTCCGGGGATAGTCGGCGGACTCATCCTGGCCCAGGCCATCGCCATGGGCGAGACCGCGCCCCTGCTCTTCACCGCCAACTGGACCGACGCCAACCCGGTGCTGAAGCTGACCAACAACCCCGAGCCGTACCTCACCGGGGTCACCTACAACACCCTGATCCTCCCCTACGCCCAGGCCCACGAGCTGGCCGCCGCCGCCGCCTTGGTGACCGTGGGGATCATCCTCGTGCTCCTGCTCCTTGGTCGGGCGGCCACCGCCCGGTCGAAGAGGATGACCGAGCGCATGGACCTGTAGACGCCGCGGGTCTGCCGGGTCCAGGAGCCGATGCCTGCCTTCGCGCGGGGGCATCCGGTTGAAAGTCACGCCGGTGCAGCTCCAACAGGTTGGGCCCGAAACTCTTTGGTCATTCCGCGGGCGCACCCGGTCGTGGCCGTGTCGCGGCGACGAGTGTTGTCTGCTTGGTCCCGTCCCCGGCCGAGGAGGGGTGGTCGGCCCCGAGGCGGGCCGTGCCCCAGTTCCCGATCGCCCGGAGGTCGCCTCGCCAGGGACGGCTCACCACCGCCCGCGCCTGGGGCTACCATTGAGCCGGGTGGCGGGCAGGTGGCCGCGGCCGGAGCGTCCGGTCGAGGAAAGTCCGAGCTCCGAAGAGCAGGGCGCCGGGTAACACCCGGCGAGGGAAACCTCAGGGAGAGTGCCACAGAAATACACGGCCGGCGGGGCTCCCGCCGGCAAAGGTGAAATGGTGGGGTAAGAGCCCACCGGCGGCCGGGTGACCGGTCGGCCAGGTAAACCCCGCCCGGAGCAAGACCCAGCAGAGCCTCGGTGCACGCACCGCCGGGCTGCTCGTCCGGACAGGCTCGGGTGGGTCGCTGGAGGTGGCGGGAGACCGCCGCCCTAGATGGATGGCCATCGCCCCTCGGGGGGAGCCCCGCCGTGCGGGAGGCCCGAGGGGGCACAGAACTCGGCTTATCGCCCGCCCAACCCGCTCCCCGCAGGGGGGCCCGGCCCCCCTGCGCCACCGGCCCCCACCAAAGGCAGGGTGGATGTGGGTGTGAATCACCACCGCTCTCGAATTCACCGAGCGAATTGCAAACCGTACTAAAGTTCGCTTGACCGGCCCAAGTTGAGCTGATACAGTTCCGACCAACGCGGAAGTTGGTGGGGAGAAGTGGTGAATCGTGCTCATGGGCAGTCCGACCAGCGGAACCCCCGCTGAGGTGTGGGGATGCCCTTCTATGGCTCCTACCAGCACTCGCTCGACGAGAAGGGAAGGGTGGCGGTCCCGGCACGCTTCCGGGACAGCCTCCTGGGCGGGGTCGTCACCCGCGGCCCGGACTTCGCCCTGGTGATGTACCCGCCCACCTACTGGCAGCGGCTCACCGAGCAGCGCGCCTACAGCGACCTCGCCGACCCCGACTACCGGCAGTACCTCTTCCATCTCTTCGGCCAGAGCCAGCAGATCAACTGGGACGCCCAGGGGCGGATCCTGCTCAGCCCCCAGTTGCGGGAGCACGCTGAGCTGCGCCGGGACGTGGTGTTCGTGGGCATGAACGAGGTGGTCGAGGTGTTCAGCCAGGAGCACTTCGACCAGCGCGCCCAGCGGCTCGACCCGGCGGTCTGGGAGCGGGTGCGGGCCCGGGCGGCCGAGGTGGTCGGGACGGGGGCGGTGAGCTCCTTCGGATCGGAGCCGGACGCGTGAGCGTCATGCTGGCCACGATGACCAACAGGCGCCGCGTAGCTCCCGCCAAAGTGCGGGCGACTCCTGCTGCCGCCGGCCACCTGCCGGTGATGGTCCCCGAGCTCCTGGCGGTCCTCGACCCACGACCCGGTGAGGTGGTGCTGGACGCCACCCTGGGTGCCGGGGGCACCGCCGAGGCCTTTCTCCAACGCGTCCTCCCAGGCGGCCGGGTCCTGGCTTTTGATCGGGATCCGGCCGCTGTAGGGCGGGCCCGGGAGCGGTTCGCCGCCCACCAGGGGGCCTTCGAGGCCATCGTGGGCCGCTTCTCCGAGGCCGCCGCGGTGCTGGAGGGGAGGGGTCTGCGCCCGGACCTGGTGGTGATGGATCTGGGGATCTCCTCGCTGCAGCTGGACGACCCTGGCCGAGGCTTCTCCTTCCAGCAGGAGGGGCCGCTGGACATGCGCATGGACCCGACCGCCAACATCCCGACAGCGGCGGAACTGCTGGCCACCATGTCCGAGACCGAGCTGGCGGACGCACTCTTCCAGCTGGCGGGCGAGGTCCACTCCCGGCGGATCGCTCGGGCCATCGTCCACCACCGCCAGCAGGGACGGATCACCACCACCACTGAGCTCGCGGAGATCTGCCGGGCGGCATACCCCAGGCGGGGACGGCACCTCCGCATCCACCCCGCGACCAAGACCTTCCTAGCCCTCAGGATCGCCGTCAACGACGAGCTGGCGGAGATCGAGGAGGGCATAAATTCCTTAGTTCAACTACTTCGGCCCGGTGGGCGTATTGGGGTCATCTCCTTCCACTCCAGTGAGGACTACCTTGCCAAGCGTTCTCTCCACGTCCTTGCTCAGAACTGTGTATGTCCTCCCCAAAGGCCCGTCTGCACCTGCGCCCACCGGGCCACCCTCTCCCTCCTCAGCCGCCGGGTCATAAAGCCCTCTGCGGCCGAGATCCTGCGCAATCCCCGGGCCCGCTCGGCCCGATTGCGGGCGGCGTTGCGCCTTCCTGATCCCAGCCCCTGACGGCGGCCTGCGCCGCCCCCGTCCCAGTTCTCCGTCCCACCTCAAGAGGCAGTCGCAGCAGCCATGACCAGCATCGCCACACCAGGTTTTCGCTTCCTTCCCTTCGACGACGAGGAGGAGGCCGCCGCCCCGTCCCGCCGCACCCGCCTCAAGGCGCGGGCCGGGACCGGGTGGGCCCTTCTGGTGGCGCTGGGCATGGTGGCCGTCTCCGCCACCGCCTACATCTCGCAGACAGCCCGGGGAACGGCTCTCACCTACCAGGTCGCCTCCCTGCAGGCCGAGAAGGCCCAGCTGGCGAACACCAGCAGCATCCTCTCCCAGCAGATCGGGCAGCTCGAGAGCGCCGGCGCACTCAACCAGGCGGCTGACCATCTCGGCTACCAGTCGGCCGGGGGCTGGCAGGTGCTCACCCCACCGACGGGCTCCGACCCCCTGCTCCCCGTGCTGCTCGCTCTGAAGGGCGCCTGAGGAGGTGGCGGGCAGGACTGCCAGCCCGCGCCGGCCGGCGGCTCCGAGGCGCCGGCGCCCCGCCGACCTCGACCGTCACCCGGGGGCCACTCCGGACCCCGGACGGCGGCTGGGCTGGCTCTTGGTCATCATGGTGGTGGCGGTGATGGGGCTGGGTGGACGGCTGGTCCTGCTGCAGATTAGCCAGGGCTCCCAGCTGGCGGCCGCCGCCGTGGCCCAGCAGGTCTCCCAGGTCACGATCCCCGCGGTGCGCGGCCAGATCCTGGACGACCAGGGCCAGGTCCTGGCCGGCAACGTGGCCGTCTACGACATCTACGCCGCCCCCAACCAGATCCTCGCCGGGCAGCGCAATGCCGAGGCGGCGCGGCTCGCCGCGGTTCTCGGGCTGCCGGTCTCCCAGATCCTCACCCAGCTCGAGCGCCCCCTGGACTTCGTGTACCTGGCCAAGGGAGAGCCGCTCTCCGTGGAGCAGCGGCTGCAGGCGCTGAACCTGACCGGGGTGGGGGCGATCCAGGGGGAGCAGGCCACCTACGGTCCGGGGGCGCTGCCCAACACCAGCCTGGCCGCCAACGTGGTGGGCTTCGTCAATGCCAACGGTGTGGGGCAGTACGGGCTGGAGGGCTACTACAACTCGGTGCTGGCCGGCAAGTCGGGCTCGGAGTCCGCGGTCACCGATCTTCAGGGCAACCCCGTGGTCCTGGGCTCCAGCCCCAAGACGGCGGCCGTTCCGGGGCGCAGCCTCGTGACCAGCATTGACGCCCCCATCCAAGCCGCGGTTGAGAAGGACCTGGCCGCCGAGGTCCAGAAGGTGAACGCCAGCTCGGGGACGATGATCGTGATGAACGTCCACACCGGGGGGATCGTGGCCTGGGCCGACTACCCCTCCTACAACGCCAACAACTACAGCCAGCAGCCGGAGAAGCTCTTCAAGGACGCCGGTGTCGCCGACCTCTACGAGCCGGGGTCGGTGGGCAAGCTCATCACCTTCGCCGGGGCCCTCCAGCGCCACGCCATCACCCCCAACGAGACCTTCGACGAGACTGGTCAGGTCACCGTCCAGGGCCAGACCATCCGTGACTGGGACCTGAGGGCCCATGGGGTGATCACCATGACCTGGGTGCTGGAGGACTCGCTGAACGTGGGCGCGGTCCACATCGAGCAGATCGAGGGCTCGCAGCCGTTCTACCAGAACATGCAGGCGTTTGGGATCGGCCATCCCACCGGCATCGACCTGGCCGGCGAGTCCAACCAGCCTCTGCCGCCCTACTCCCAGACCCAGCCGTTGCAGTTCGCCACCTACAGCTTCGGCCAGGGGTACGTCACCACCCCGATCCAGATGCTGGCGGCGGTGAACACCATCGCCAACGGCGGGGTTTGGGTCCAGCCCCACGTGGTGAGCGAGATCGTCGGCGGGAACCAGCCCCCCACCGTGATCAAGCCCAAGACCCGACGGGTGATCAGCGACACCACCGCCCAGACCCTGACCCAGATGATGGTGGGTGTCGTCGACGCCCCCGGGGCGTCCGGCTTCGAGGCTCGCATCTGGCCAGCCTGGAAGGGGCAGATCGCCGGCAAGACCGGCACCGCCTCGGTCTCCGACGGCCATGGCAGCTACGGGCCCAACACCATCGACTCCTTCGTGGAGTTCTTCCCCGCCAGCGACCCTCAGTACTCGATGATCTGCATCATCCGCTACCCCCAGGTGCCGGCTGCCCTGCGCGAGGGCGCCTACGACGCTGCGCCCACCTCCAAGCTGATCACCGAGGCGCTCATCTCCCGCTTCCACCTCCAACCATAAGATGGCCAGGGTGACACAGCTGGCGGCGGCGGGCGCCCTGGTGGGGGGACTGGTGCTCTACCCACCCGCGATCGTCGGTCTGAGGCGCCTTGGGGTGCTCCAGCGCGAACGCCAGGATGGCCCCAGCTCCCACCTGCGCAAGGCGGGCACGCCCACCGCGGGCGGGGTGGTCTTCTGCGCCGTGCTGGTGGTCGCCTGGCTCGTCGGGCTGCGCGGCGCGGCCGGGGGGGTGGTGGTTGGCGCCGGGGTGCTGGGCATGGCCGTGGGCCTCTTCGACGACCTCACCAAGGTGCGCAGCGGTGAGGGGATCCGAGTGGTGCCCAAGTTCCTCCTCCTGGCCATCTGCGCGGCCGTCCTGGGGGTCGGGCTGGCGCTGACGGGGGCCTGGTCCCAGCTGATCCCGGTGGTCGGCTGGCGCGACCTGGGGCTCTTCGGAATCGCCCTGGCCGCCCTGGCGGTGCTGGCCACCTCCAATGCCGTCAACCTGACCGACGGCGTGGATGGGCTGGCCGCGGGGACCGCGGTGCCCGGTTTCCTCGCCCTCGGGCTGGCCGCTCAGCTCCAGGGCAGGCCGGAGCTGGCGGGCACCTGCTGGTCCGTGGGGGCGGTGCTGCTGGCCTTCCTGGTGTTCAACCGGCCGCGGGCCAAGATCTTCATGGGCGACGCCGGGTCACTGGCGCTGGGCCTGATGCTGGCGGTGGCCGCCGCCGAGGTCGGGCTGCTGATCCTCCTGCCCCTGCTGGCGGCCGTCTTCCTGGTCGAGACCGGCTCGGTGATCCTGCAGGTTGGCTACTTCCGGCTCACCGGGGGCCGCCGCCTCTTCCGGATGAGCCCCCTGCACCACCACCTCGAGATTGGCGGTCTGGGGGAGTGGGCGGTGGACCTCCGACTCTGGGCGGCGTCCTGGGTGGCCGGGGCTCTGGCCCTCCTCTGGGCCATCGCCACCGGGCTAGGGGGGCGTCCCGGGTGAGCGCCAGGGTCGAGCGGTGGATCCCTGTCGCCCACGCCCGTGCCGCCGGCCGGAGACGGGGGTGGCTGGGCCGGATGCCCAACCTGGACCTCGGCCTCACCCTGGTGACGGCGGCGCTCTGCGCTCTGGGGCTGATCATGGTCTTCGTAGCCAGCGCCCCGTCGGCGTATGCGGACTACGGCAACCCGGCCTTCTTCTTTGAGCGGCAGGCCCTCTGGCTGGCCCTCGGGGTGGGCGGCCTGGTCTTCTGCTACAGGCTGGACTACCACGAGTGGCGCCGGCTTGCCCCCTACCTCACAGCGGTGTCCATGCTGCTCCTGGTGGCGGTCCTGGTCCCCCACATCGGGAAAGAGGTCCAGGGCGCCAGGCGGTGGATCGGCGCTGGGCCGATCCAGATCCAGCCCAGCGTGATCGCCCAGTTCATGGTGCTGGTGAGTGGGGCGGTCTGGCTGGACCGCCGGCGCCGCCAGATCGGAAGCCTGAGCCAGGGCATCCGGCCCTACGCCCTCCAGGTGGGGGCGGTCGGGGCGCTGATCATCCTGGAGAAGGACCTGGGCTCCACCCTGGTGGTGGGGGTACTCGCCCTCGGCCTCCTGGTGCTGGCCGGCGCCCGCCTCCGCCACCTGCTGGTGGCCGGCGTGGCGGGGCTCGGGCTGGGGGGGCTGCTGATCCTCGCCGAGCCCTACCGGGTGGCCCGGATGCTCGCCTACCTGCACCCCTTCGCCCACGCCGAAACCTCCGGCTACCAGGCGGTCCAGGCGCTCTACGCGCTGGGCGCCGGCGGGGTCTTCGGGACTGGCTTCTCCAGCCCGGTGCCGCCGGCCCAGTGGCTGCCCGAGTCCCAGAACGACTTCATCTTCGCGGTCATCGGTCAGGATCTCGGGCTGATCGGGACGCTGCTGGTCCTGCTCCTCTTCGGGCTGTTCTGCTGGCGAGGGCTGAAGATCGCCCGGAGTGCCCCCGACCGCCTGGGGATGCTGCTGGCCGGCGGGGTCACCATCTGGATCGTGGGGCAGGCGCTGATCAACGTCGGTGGGGTGACCGACACGATCCCCTCGACCGGGGTCCCCCTCACCTTCATAAGCTACGGCGGGTCGTCGCTGGCGCTCTCGCTGGCGGCCACCGGGATACTGCTGAACATTTCGGCCCGGCGCCGCCGAGCGGGGGAGGCCAATGCGCGTTCTGATCACCGGCGGCGGGACCGGTGGCCACTGCACTCCGGCGATGGCGGTGGCCGAGGCGCTGCGGTCGATTGACCCCACCCTGGAGCTCCGCTACGTGGGACGCAGCGGCGGCCCCGAATCGGTCCTGGTCCCCAGGGCGGGGCTGGAGTTCCGGGGGCTCTCGCTGGGGAGCATGGGCTCCTCCCCCCTCACCGCCACCCCCCGTCTCCTGACCCGCCTGCCGCTGGCCTACCGGCAGGCGGGGCGTGAGGTCAGCAGCTTCCGCCCGCAGGTGGTGCTGGGGACCGGGGGGTACGTCTGTGTACCGGTGGTGCTGGCCGCCCGCCGGCACCGGCTTCCCGTGGTCCTGCTGGAGCAGAACCGGTTGCCCGGGCGGGCGATCAACCGCCTGGCACCCCTGGCCAGCAAGATCGCGGTGTCCTTCGCCGACACGGCGGACCACCTGCCGCCCGGGCGGGCGGTGTTCACCGGCAACCCGGTCCGCGCCGCCTTTCAGGGAGTGAGCCCGGAGCTCCCCACTCGCCCCTCGGTGCTGGTGATGGGCGGCTCCCAGGGTGCCCGGCACCTGAACCAGGCGCTGCTGGCAGCCCTCCCCGGCCTCCTGCGCCGGCTGCCGGAGATGGAGGTCACCCACCTGACCGGCCAGCGGGAGGAGCTGCGAGTGGCTGCCGAGGCTCGTGCCCTCGGGCTGGACCGGGACCCGCGCTACCGGCCACTGCCGTTCTCGGACCATGTGGCCGAGCTGGCGGCCTCCTCCCGGCTGGTGGTGATGCGCGCGGGGGGGAGCTCTCTTGCCGAGATGGCCTGCATGGGCCGCCCGCTCGTGCTGGTGCCCTACCCTCACGCGGGCAACCACCAGCTGGCCAACGCCGAGGCCTTCGCCCAGGCGGGAGCCGCACTGCTCCTAGAGGACTCCGAGCTGAGCCTGGAGCGGCTGTCGCAGCTGATCCTCGCCGTCCTCACCGAGGAGGGGCGAGCCGAGCAGATGGCCCGGGCCAGCCTCACCCTGGCCCGCCCCGGGGCCGCCCAGGACGTGGCGAGACTCCTCCTCTCCACGGCCGCCGGCGCGTGACCCGCCTCGAGATCCCAGGGTGGCCGGAGCCTCCCGCCCGTCTCCACTTCCTCGGCATATGCGGCTACGCCGTCTCCGGGCTGGCCCTGGCCCTGGCCGAGCTGGGGTACCGGGTCAGCGGCTCGGACGAGGATCCCTATCCCCCGACCACCGACCTCCTCCGGGCGGCCGGCATCCCCTACGCCAGCCGGCACAGCGAGGGCGCCCTCACCACCTTCGGGCGCCCGGACCTGGTGATCCTGGGCAACCAGGTCCAGCCCGGCAACCCCGAGCTGGCGGCGGCGCTCGCCGCCGGCCTCGAGGTGGTGTCGGAGGCCGAGGCCGAGGGCCGGCTGGCGGCGTCCCGGCCCCGGGCGGTGGTCTGCGGAACCCACGGCAAGACCACCACGTCCACCCTGCTCGCCCACATGCTGGAGGTGGCGGGGATGGGGCCTGGCTTCCGCCTCGGGGCCACCTCGCGCAACTTCGGGGTCTCGGTGCGCCTGGGGGGGCTGGAGCACCGCTCCCCCTTCGTGTTCGAGGGGGACGAATACACCACCTCAGCCCTGGACCGGAGGGCCAAGTTCCTGCACTGGAGCCCGGACTACGTCGGGGTACTCAACCTGGAGCTGGACCATCCCGACCTCTACCCGGACCTGGAGGCCTACCGGGCTCCGTACCTTGAGCTGGTGGCCGGGATGCCGCCCTCGGGGCGTCTCCTCCTCCGGGCCGGCGATCAGGCGGTCCGGGACCTGGCGGAGGCAGCCACTTGCCCGGTGACCCTGGTCGGTGGGGAGGAGGGGGAGTGGCGGCTCCAGCCCCCTCCTCGCGCTCTCCCCGACGGCCAGCTGCTGCAAGTGAGCGGCCCCTTGGGGCTGCGCGTCTCCATGCGCCTTCCCCTCTTCGGCCTGCACAACGCCGAGAACGCCCTCATGGCACTGGCACTGGCGGTGGCCCTGGGGGCCGACCCGTCGGCCGCGGCCGGCGCCGCCGCGAGCTTCAGGGGCCCCGGCCGGCGCTTCGAAATCGTGGGGGAGGCTGGTGGGGCCACCGTGGTGGATGACTATGCCCACCACCCCACCAAGCTGCGGGCGACCGTGGCCGCGGCCCGCCAGATGGCCCCCGGGCGCCAGCTGATCCTGGTTGACGTCCCCCACACCTACTCGCGCACCCGGGCCCTGCTGCCGGAGTACCGGGAGGCCTTCCGGGGGGCGGACGTCCTGATCCTCGGCCCCATCGAGCCGGCCCGGGAGCGTCACCTTGAGGGGTCGGTCAGCTCCGAGGACGTGGCGAGGCTGGTGGAGGGGCCGGAGGTGGTCCTGGTCCGGTCAGCCGGGGAGGCGGTGTCCGCGGTGCTCGAGAGAGTCCGGCCGCCGGCGCTGGTGGTCTGCTGCTCGGTCCGGGGCTTCGACCAGGTGGCGGAGCGCCTGCTGGCGGCTCTAGCCGCCGGCGAGGGGGAGAAGGGCTTGCGCTAGCGGCGCAAATGCGTCATGGTTGGGGCGATGCTCCCGGGCGGCCCCGGGAGGCCCTACCGTCCCAGATCCACGTCACAGCACAAGGGGCAGACATCGAACCGTTGACGCGCAAGGAGCGCCCACCGGCGCCCACCCGCTTCGGTGCCGCCGTGCCCGAGCGCAGGGTGGGGGGGCGGAGGCCCTTGGCGGGCGGGGGGCAGCGGCGGCGGCCCCGCACCCGGACCGGTGGATGGCGCCAGAACGAGGTCGCCGACGAGGTGCTGGCCGAGGTGGCGCGCCAGGCGGCCTCCCGCCGGCAGGCACGGGACGAGGCCCGGCGTCACTTGGCGGGGAGGATGCGGATCTCACGGCCCAAGCCGCCCTCCTGGTATCTGGCCTGGAAGGAGCTCCGCCGGCCGGCCCGGGTGGTGTCGGTCCTGATTCCCTCCCTGGCGGTGGCGGGACTGCTGGCGCTCAACCTTCCCTTCCTCAAGGTGCAGAGGGTGGAGGTGGAGGGGAGCCCGGTGGTCGGCCGCGCCCAGCTGCTGGCGGAGGCGGGGGTTGTGATGGGCCAGAGCACGCTCCAGGTCAACACCGAGAGGCTCACCGAGAGCCTGCTCAGCCAGCCCTGGGTGCAGAGCGCCAGCGCCGCGGTCCGCTGGCCCGGGACCTTGGTCCTCACGGTGACCCCGCTGCCCCCGGTGTTGATCTACCAGCAGGGAAAGAGGGAGTACCTGCTGGCGGCGTCCGGAGCGGTACTCGGCCCGGTGCCCTCGGGACCGGCATCCGCTCCTCTCCCCCTCCTCCAGGATCTCCAGAGGGGGAGCCGGCTCCGGGCCGGGCAGGTCGTCCTGCCCTCCCGGCTCACGAGCGCCCTGGCCCAGCTCAGCTCCGCCTTCCCCGCCGCCTACGGGGTCTCGGTGAGCCGGTACCTGATCAGCGCGGTGGGGGCGCTGGAGATCCAGAGCTCGGCGGGGTGGACAGCTGATCTTGGCCCCATCCTCACCGCCTCCCAGGTGGCGAACCTGGGGCCCAAGCTGGAGGCGCTGCGGGCGCTCGCCGCCAAGATCAACTTGAAGGGACCCGGTATCCACACCATCTACCTCGAGGACCCCTCCCAGGTGGTGGTCAACCCCTAGGTGCGACCCAAACTGCGGTGGGTCAGAGGCGGCGAGACCACAAGATGATGTGGTTTCGGGCTTGTATTCCCACCGTGGGGCGGCTACACTTCGTAGGACCTCTGCGGAGGCCCGGAGTCCCGTCTCGCGAGTTCTTCACCAAGCAAGCGTTCCATGAGATCGAACAACACCTGGGGGCTTCTCCGATGCAGTCCGGCTGGGATCCCGTGAGCCGCCACGGGGCTTGGACCACGGCGCCATGAGCGGACGCCGCCTGGTCGCGGTCGATCTGGGCACCCACCGGGTTCGCTGCGCCATAGCCGAGGACGACGGAGCCCGCCTCAAGGTGCTGGGAGTGGGGGAGGTGGACTCCAAGGGGGTGAGCCGGGGGGTGGTCGCCGACCCGGATCAGGCCGTGGCCGCTCTCTCCAAGGCTCTGGACGCGGCCGAGCGTGCCGCCGGGATGGAGGTGGAGGCCGCGCTGCTCAGCCTGGGCGGCCGCCACGTCCGCAGCCAGCCGAGCCGGGCCGCGGTCACCGTGGCATCGCGGAGCGGCGCCGTGTCCGGCTCGGACCTCAACCGGGTGCTGGAGGCGGCTCGGGACCTTCCCGGCGAGGAGGGCACCGAGGTGGTTCATCTGATCCCCCGCTGGTACGCGGTGGACGAGAACCAGCGCCTGCGGGACCCCAGAGGGGTGGCGGGAAGCCGGCTCTCGGTCGACTGCGAGCTGGTCCTGGCCTCGGTGGCCCATCTGGAGGCCCTGGTGGAGTGCGCCCACTCGGCCGGTCTTCGGGTCGATGACCTCGTGGTCCAGCCACTGGCCGCGGCCGAGGGGGTGGTGCGGGACGCGGAACTGGAGGAGTCGGTGGCGGTGGTGGACGTTGGCGCCGGCACCACCGACATCGCCACCTTCTGGCACGGCACCCTGGAGGGGATCCGGGTCCTCCCCGTCGGGGGCCAGCACGTCACCGCGGACCTGGCGGTCGGGCTGCGGTGCGGCGAGGCGGAGGCGGAGTCCCTGAAGCGGCGCCACGGCCACTGCGACCCGGCCCGGGTCCTCCCTGAGGAGCTGGTGCGGGTGGTGGGCCCCTCGGGCGTGGGTGCCGACGAGGTGTCCCGCCGGATGCTGGCGGAGATCATCGAGCCCCGGGCCCGTGAGATCGTCCGCCTCATCGGCCAGGCGCTGGAGGGCCCGCATGCTCCCGCCAAGGTGGTGCTCACCGGCGGGGGCTCCTGCCTGCGCGGATTCCCCGAGGCGGTGCACCAGCTCCTCGAGCTCCCGGTCCGGGTGGCCCTCCCCGAGGGCCTCACCGGCCTCACAGACCAGCTGGGGATGCCCGAGCACGCCACCATCGCCGGACTCCTGCGCTGGGGACAGCGCTCCGGGACCCGGCGCGACCACAGCAGCCCGCGGGCGGAGCGTAGCTCCGGCCGGTTGAACCGCTGGCTGCACGAGCTCTTCTAGGCTTAAGGAGTTGAACATGCCCCAGGACGACCTCGACCGGACCACCCAGGGGAACGCCAGGATCAAGGTGATCGGAGTGGGCGGCGGGGGCAGCAACGCCGTCAACCGGATGATCCGGGCCAAGCTCCGCGGGGTCGACTTCATCGCCGTCAACACCGACCGCCAGGCTCTGGACGCCTCCGAGGCCCCCACCAAGATCCACATCGGGCGCAAGGTGACCAGGGGGCTGGGGGCGGGAGGCGATCCCGAGGTGGGGGAGAGCGCCGCCGAGGAGTCCCGTGATGACCTGGCGGCGGTGCTCCACGACTCGGACATGGTCTTCGTCACCGCCGGTATGGGCGGGGGCACGGGAACCGGGGCGGCGCCCATCATCGCCGAGATCGCCCGCTCCAGCGGGGCGCTCACCATCGGGGTGGTAACCAAGCCCTTCAACTTCGAGGGCAAGCGGCGGATGGACTCAGCGGAGAGGGGGATCCAGGGGCTCTCCGGACGGGTCGACACCCTCATCACCATCCCCAACGACCGTCTGCTGGCGGTGACCGACCGCCGCACCACCATGGTGGACGCCTTCCGCAAGGCCGACGACGTGCTCCGCCAGGGGGTGCAGGGGATCTCTGACCTGATCGTCTACCCCGGGCTGATCAACCTGGACTTCGCCGACGTCAAGGCGATCATGTCCGGGCAGGGCGCGGCCCTCATGGGCATCGGCTACGGGAGTGGGGACAACCGGGCACAGGACGCCGCCCGGGACGCGGTGGCCAGCCAGCTGCTGGAGACCTCGATCGCCGGAGCCAAGGGGATCCTGCTCAACATCACGGCCAGTCCCGACCTGACCCTGCATGAGGTGACCGAGGCCTGCGACATGATCCGGCAGACCGCGGACCCCACCGCCAACATCATCTTCGGGGCGGTGCTGGACGATCGCATGGGCGGGGACGTGAAGATCACGGTCATCGCCACCGGCTTCAGCTCCGGCCCCCAGGTCAATCAGGAGTTGGCCGAGCGCTACCGGACCACCCGTCCCCAGGAGCTGCAGGAGCCGATCGCCGACACGCTGCGCCGACCCAAGGTCGCCGAGGACGCCTTCGACGACCTGGACATCCCCGCGTTCCTGCGCGAGCAGCGCTGAGGGGGGCGGGGCTCAGGCGAGCGCCAGGGCAACAAGCGCCAGCACGGCGACCGAGGCGGGGCGAAGGCCCCCCACGTGGGCGGCCAGGTGGATGACCACCAGCACCAGGCTGCCGGCCGCCAGCACCGCGGCCAGCCAGCGCCTGACGAGCTCCGCGCCAGGGTGCCGCACCGACCGTGCTCCGAGCGCCGCCAGCGCCAGGAAGAGCGCCAGCCCGACGGCTGAGCCCATGGCCCGGGTGGGGGAGCCGGCCATCAGGGAGGGGTCAGTGACCATGAGCTCAGCGACGTCGGCCGCCCCCAGCAGCGCCACCAGGACCAGCAGATAGCCACGGCGCCGACGCCCGGCACCGACGCCCCGGTACTCGCTCATCCGGAGATCATGCAGGAGCGGCGCCCCGGAGCTCAGGTCGACATCGAATCGGCGAAGAGGCGATCCTCCTCCACCCCCAGGCCGCGCAGCGCCAGGAGGCAGTCGGTGACCGTGAGTCGGGGACCGGCCAGGTAGGCGTCGAAGCCGGAGAGGTCCAGCCCGCTGGCGGCCAGAGCGTCCGAGAGTCTCCCCGTCGCCACCCCGGCCCGCTCCGGCGGGATGAAGTCGGGGTCAAATCGGCGGGCCACCAGCGTCACTCGGAGATTGGGGGCACGGCGCATCAGGGTGGCCATCTGTTCCAGCTCGTAGAAGTCATCGGAGCTGGTGGCACCCCAGAAGAGGAGCATCGGCCGCTGGGGGAGCATGTTCACCTGCTGCTCCAGCAGCGACTTGATGGGAGCGAAGCCGGTCCCTCGGGCCACGAAGACCAGCGGGCGGTCCACCGGCGAGCGCATGGTGAACGCCCCGAGAGGCCCCCGCGCCTGGATGACCTCCCCCTCATGGGCTGAGTCAAAGGCCCAGGCTGAGAGCCGCCCGCCCTTCACCCGGCGGATCTGCAGCTCCACGGTGTCATCCGACCTTGGGGCGTTGGCGATGGAGTAGGCGCGGGCCATGAAGTGGGAGTCCGGCACGGCGATCTCCAGGTACTGCCCGGGGACGAACTGGCAAAGCCGATCCGCCTCGCCGACCGGGCTCAGAGTGAAGATCCGGGTGCCCCCTCCCACCTCCTGGATCCTGGTCACCTTGAGGTGGACCAGGTCGCCCCTGGGCAGCCCTGAGTCAACCTCGAGTTGGTCTCGGCGGGAGAGGAGCTCGTCCTCCACCGAGTGGTGCACCAAGACCAGGTCCTCCATCCGGAGGATCTCGTCCTCGGCGGGGAAGGAGATGGCCCGAGAGGGGCAGGTGTTGGCGCAGGTCTGGCAGGCCACCATGCAGTTCATCGGGTTGGCGACCACGGCCTTCTTGGCCTCGAAGTCAAACCGGTACACGTCCCGCCCGCAGCTGGTGACGCAGGTGCCGCAACCGATGCAGGCATCCACGTCGATCACCGGGTACCAGGGGATCTCTTCACGTGGCACCCCGTGCCACGGTCGCGTCAGCTTGTTGTCGGCCATCCTCCACCCCTCCAAGGACCCGCCGGCCCTCTAATCCATCAGTGACCCCGCCGGGCGCACCGTCTCCGCCGCCCTACCCCGCGAGCGCCGCCGCCGGGGCGGCTCCCACCAGGGCCAGCAGGCCGTCCGCTCCGAGGGGTGGGGCCGGCTGCCACCCCACCACCATCACCCGTCCGCCGATCCGGGCCGCCTCGTCTATCCAGCGCCGCTCGTGCCCGGCAAGAGCCGCGAGCAGGGTGTCTTCGGTGCCGGTCGCCAGCAGGCTCTGGTTCACCACCCAGGCCAGCGGCCGGATCCCCGCTCGCAGCAGGTCCTCCTGCAGCGACTGGGCCTCATGCACCGGGGTCGGTTCCGCCAGGGTGACGACCACGATCCTGGTGAACTCCGGGTCGGAGAGCCGGTCGAGCAGGGCCTCGACCTCCGGCGGCACCTCGGCGGACTGCCGGCTGACCTCGCGCTGGAAGCTGCGCGCGGCATCCAGGAGCAGGAGGGTGTGCCCGCTGGGGGCGGTGTCCAACACCACCACCTGGTCCTGCGCCCGTGCCACCGTGGCGGCGAACTCCCGGAAGACGGCGATCTCCTCGGTGCAGGGAGAGCGCAGGTCCTCCACCAGGACGTCCCGGGCCGCCTGCTCCAGGCCCGCCCCGGCACCCTCGAGAACCTCAGCGGTGTACGCGGCGGTGGCCGCGGCCGGGTCGATCCGCTCCACGCTGAGGCGCGCTGGCAGGTCTGATCCGCTCCCCAGGACCGAGATCAGGTGGGCGGCCGGGTCGGTGGTCGAGAGCACCACCGGGACCCCCTGCTGGGCGATCGCCACGGCGATGGAGGCAGCCACCGTCGTCTTGCCAACTCCGCCCTTGCCCATGGTCATGACCAGCCCGCGACCACGGTGCGCGACCTCCTCGACCAGCCGGGCCAGTCCGAGCTCGTACTCGTCGGGCAGGCCCTCGCCGAGGCTCGGTGGGCGAAGCGGATCCGGCCCCTCGGATTGCAGCAGCGAGCGGAGGCCGTCCAGCCCCACGGGTGGACGGCCCATGAGCGGGATGGACTCCCGCGGCAGCTGCGCCAGGTCCGGGGCCATCAGCTCCAGCGCCCCGCGTTGCCGGGCCACGAAGGCCTGGCCCACCCGGTCGCCCGCGTCCTCCAGGCCAGGATGGACCCCGTTGACCAGAAGCAGCTGATTGCGGAGCCCGATGGCGGCCAGCTCCGAGCTGGCGCGTCCGGCCTCCTGCAACGCGCCGGCGTCCGGCCTGGTGACCAGCACCAGGGTCGTCTTCCCGGGATCGGCCAGGACCTGGAGCGCCTCGCGGTAGCGGGCGCGCTGCTGGGTGAGGCCCGAGAGCGGCCCCACGCAGGTGACCCCGACCTCATTGGTGTCGAGGTAGCTGGTCCAGGCGCCGGGCAGGGCCAGCATCCTAAGGGTGTGCCCGGTGGGGGCGGTGTCGAAGACCACGTGGTCGAAGTCCCCGGGCGCCGACAGCAGGGCGGTGAACTGGTCGAAGGCGGCGATCTCCACGGTGCACGAGCCGGAGAGCTGCTCTTCGATCCCCTCCACCACCTGGTCCGGTAGCACTCCCCGGTAGGGACCGACCACCCGGTCGCGATAGGCGGACGCCGCCGCCATGGGATCGATGTCCAGGGCCATGAGCCCAGGGGCCCCGGGGACCGGCCCGGGCTCGTTGCCCAGGCGGGTACCGAGCACCTCGCTCAGGTTCGAGGCTGGGTCGGTGCTGACCAGCAGCACCCGGGCGCCCCGCTCGGCCAGGGTCAGGGCGGTGGCGCAGGAGAGGGAGGTCTTGCCCACCCCACCCTTGCCGGTGAAGAAGAGAAAACGGGGGGCGGCATCCAGGACCAGGTTCAGCATGTCAGCTCCTCAGCAGCACCCGGCCTGCGAGCCGGACCCACCGCAGCAGTCCCCGGCCGCCACCGGCACGGGGATCCTGGTGGCCGCCTCGGCGGGCGCCTCGACCCCCGTCCATTCGGCCAGCTCGTGCCGCTTCGGGAATCGGCCTGAGGAGCGGACCGCGTCGTCGACCAGGACCGCGGGAAGGGCCGAGTCCCCGGCCTGCTGGAGCAGCTGGCTGACCGCGGGGTTGGCGACGAAGGCGCCCGGCTCCTGGCTCAGGTTGAAACGGGTGACCTCCACCCCCTGTCCGGCCAGCCAGTCAAGGTCGCTGGCGAACTGGGCGAGGGCGGGATCCACCTTGGGGCCGCAGACGCCGGTGGAGCAGCACATCGCCGGGTCGTAGACTTCCACTCTCATTCTCGATCTCCTTGGTCTCCGATCTGGCCGGGGCACCGCCCGGCTCGAAGCAATCGTACATCGTCGATGGACGATGGTGCAACCGCGGGTTTTCCCTCGGTCGGGTCGGGGTGCCGGGTTTCGGGGGAGCGGGTCCTGGCGGTCCAAGCGGTGAGCGCCCGCCCCGCCCCGCTCAGGCGTTGATTCTGGCCAGCGCTGGGCCGGAACGCGGAGGGGCCGGGCTAGTGCCCCCCTGCCCAGGCCGGCTGTCCGGCGGGGCCGGCCTCCATTGCCGGGGCGGAGGGAGCGCACTCTGCCCCGGCCGCCAGCGAGGCCACCCCGGCCTCCAGCGCCGCCAACCCACTCCCGGAGAGGCAATAGGAGGTGCGCGGACCCTCGATCTCCCCCTGGATCAGGCCGGCCGTCTTGAGGATCCGCAGGTGCTCGGAGACGGTGGACTGGGCCAGGTCGAAGTGGGTCACCATCTCCCCGGTCATGCAGGAGCGGCGGCTGGCCAGCAGTCGCAGGATCCGCACCCGGACGGGGTGTCCCAGCGCCTTGGCCAGCAGGGCCAGTCGGACATCGTCCGGGGGGGCCACGGTGTCTGGCCCGGGGACCGGGTCGCAGCAGGGCTGCTCGACCATCCGGGGCATGGTGCGCATCAGGAGTAAACCGTAGCACCCGGGGCCGCTCAGGGCCCCGGGTGCGGGCTGGGCTATGGTCCTCAAGCGGCCTGCGAGCTGGCCCGGGCCGCCAGCTCCGATAGCAGCGGCTCGGCGTCCCCGACGACCCGGGTGGCGAGCGCGTAGCGAGCGATGTGGAAGGCCTCCAGCAGCTTCGCGGGAGCGATCCCCTGCAGCTTGGCCTTGCCGGTCATGGCGGTGACGCAGGCGTGGTTGGAGGCCGCCAGCGCGGCGGCCAGGTAGACGATGGTCCGGGTCTCCGGGTCGAGTGCCCCGTCCGCCGGCATGGCGAACGCGCTGCTCCTGGCCTGCTCCAGCACCATGGCCGGGTCCGCGGTGGCGGCCAGCTGGATCGCGGCCGGCAGGGTGCCGAGCCCGGCCTTCATGTTGCCGAGCACGCTCTGGACGTCTGGTTGGTCATTCATCTCCGTCTCCTTTCGCAGATGGCGCTGCTCGTGGGCAGCAGTTCAGGGCAATACCGATGTGGGGGCGCCGATCCCCGGGGAGGCCCCACCCCGCCCCGGCGCCCAGGCCTCACCGCTGATCGAGGCCCAGAGCGTGCGCAGGGTCACCACCAGCCAGAGGACCAGGAGCAGGGCCACCAGCCCCACCCCCATGTACTCGACATCAGTGAGCCGCCAGGCCCGAGCCAGGGCCAGGGTGGCCATGGTGAAGGCGCCCAGCGGGAAGGTGAACGCCCACCAGCCCATCCCATAGGGCAAAGGCCCCTCCACGAGGTACCGGACCATGACCACCAGCGTGGTGAAGAACCACCAGAGGCCGAAGCCCCAGAGCACCGAGGCGGCGATCAGGGAGAGTGCCGAGACCGATCCGGCGAAGTGGCCGAAAAGGGGCGCCGAGGTGGCGGAGAGCCGGAGCAGCGCCAGGGCCCCCACCCCCACCGGCCCGAGCCCGATCACCAAGGAGGGCGCCATCCCCGCCGGGGGCATGGGGTGGAGGACCAGCCGGTCGTGGAGCAGCGAGAGCACCAGGAGGAAGAGGACGAAGCCCATCCCCCAGAAGGCGTAGCCGGCAAAGGTGAGGAGCCGCAGGGTGGCGGGGTCGGCATGGGCGGCCAGTTCGACCAGCACCAGAGGGACCACGATGTTGGCCACCGGGGGGATGAACCAGGAGCCGCTCACCTGAGCCATGGAGTTGTCGCGCTGGGAGAGCATGGCGTACACGAAGGCCACGCTCACCGCGAAGGTCAGCGGCACCCCGACCCACGCCAGCCAGAAGACCAGGTCATAGACCACGACGCGGGAGAGGATCAGCGGCCCCACGGCGCCCGCCATCACCGCACCCACGAGCAGCCCGGCTGGAACCGTCGCGTACATGGGGCCGAGAACCGGGCTGCGGAGGTCGGCCAGCGCTTCCCTCGGGTAGCGGACCAACCGGGCCGCATACGGGACCGCCAGCCCCACCATGAGGAGCGCCACCAGGACCGCCACCGCCCGGGCGCCGTCCAGGGCCGGCCCGCGAAGCCCCGACCAGGTGCCGGGGTTGGCCGCCAGGGCGATCGCCACTATCCCGGTGCCCATCACCACCGCGTACCAGCCGGGGTGGAAGCAACGGAGGCAGAATCGGTGCCGGCGCTCCTCCCGCTCCAGCTCATGGGCCAGGTGACGCATCTCCGCTCGCAGGGCGGCGTTCTCACCCCGCAGCACCTCCACCTCACCAGTGGCGCCCAGGGCCCGGACGCCGTCCGTAGGGTCGGCGACCGGGTCGATGCGGTCCTGCCCGATCAGGGGGCTGTCCGCCCCACCAGCTCGGCTCTGCATCTCACTCCTCCTCTCCCGGGCCCCGGGTTTCACTCACGCCCGCCGACAGGCCCGCGCCGGGCAGGGCCGCCACAAGCCGCTCCATCGCCCCCTCAGCCAGGCGGTAGTCGCGCCGCCTCCCCCTCGGGGTGCAGGTCACGAGCCCGGCCTCACGCAGCACTCGCAGGTGGTACGAGAGAAGGTTCATCGGCACCGGCACCTCCTTCTGGAGGTCGCAGACGCACTCCTCGCCCTGGGACAGGGTGGTGAGCAGCTGATAGCGAACGGGGTCGGCGGCCAGGGCCAGCAGCCCAGCCCGGGTGAGCGACGATTCAGTGACCATTGAATCAATCATGGTTGAACCATAGCACAGCCAGAGTCTTCCGGGGGCCCCACTCGCGGACGGCCATCCTGTTCCCGCAGCCGCAGGCCGGTCCCCGGAGGATGAACGGTTGATGCCCCTTGGTCGGCGGCCCCCGGCCATGTGCGGCACCGTGCACCTGGACGACGCGCCCAGAGGACTGACCCCTCCCAGCGCCTCCCCGTCCTCCGGGAGAGCCGGCCCTAGGAGCCCTCAGCGGCCCCGGGCTTGGCCGACCCCGGTCGTCGTCCGAAGAGGCCAAAGGCGGTCATCCGCATCTTCGCCTCCTCGCGCTGATCCCAGAGCCGACCCCGCATCACCACCGTGCCCCGCTCCGGGTGGCGCGTGGACGGACGCACCTCCACCACCTCGACCTCGCCCGTGAGCCGGTCTCCGGGGCGAACCGGCGCCAGCCAGCGCACCTCCTCGATTCCCGGCGATCCCAGGCTGGAGGACCGCAGCAGCACCTCCTCGCAGTAGAGGCGCATCCAGAAGCCGGCGGTCTGCCAGCCCGAGGCGATCAGCCCCTGGAACGCGGTGGTGCGCGCCAGTTCGGGGTCCCGATGGAAGGGCTGGGGGTCGTACTTCAGCGCGAATTCCAGGATCTCTTCCTGGGTGACCAGCCAGCCGCCCAGTTGGAATCGCTGCCCGGGCCGGAAATCGTCGAAGTAGAGGTCGATGGGGCGCTCCACGGGTCCGGGGGCGGCTTCCAGCGGCACGGCGGTCTCCTCTCTTGAAGGGGCCGGGAGCCCCGGCGCAGATCACCTGCCATGCTAACCTGCCATCGCCGGGCACCTACGCTGGGGCCGCGGAACTCATCAGGAGACATAGGCGCGCATGCCCCCGTTCCAACCGCTCCCCGCCCGGCTGAACCTCCCCGAACTCGAGGAGCAGATGCTCTCGCACTGGGAGGGGGAGAAGCTCTTCCAGCGGAGTCTGGAGCGGCGTCGTGAGGGGAAGCCGTTTGTCTTCTACGAGGGTCCGCCCACGGCCAACGGGCTACCCGGGGTCCACCACATACTCGCCCGCTCCTTCAAGGACTGCTTCCTGCGCTACCAGGAGATGCTCGGCCGCCGGGTGGAGCGCCGGGGAGGGTGGGACACCCACGGGCTGCCGGTGGAGTTGGAGGTGGAGCGCAGCCTCAAGATCCGGGCCAAGCCGGAGATCGAGGAGTTCGGGGTCGAGGAGTTCAACCGTCTCTGCCGTAACAGCGTCATGGAGTACATCGACGAGTGGGAGCGGCTCACCGCGCGGATCGGGTTCTGGCTGGACCTGGACCACGCCTACCGCACCTACGACCCCTCGTACATCGAGTCGGTTTGGTGGAGCCTGCGCCAGCTATACGACCACGGCTGGCTCTACCGCGGCTTCCGCGTGGCCCCCTACTGCCCACGCTGCCAGACCTCACTCTCCAGCCATGAGCTCGGCCAGCCCGGCGCCTACCGGGACGACGTTCCCGATCCCGGGGTGACGGTGCGCTTCCGGCTGGTGGACGATCCTCTGACCAGCATCCTGGCCTGGACCACCACCCCCTGGACCCTTCCGGGGAACCTCGCCCTGGCGGTGGGTGAGCAGATCGCCTATGTCCGGGTGCGCCAGGGGGAGGAGCGACTCATCCTGGCCCGGGACCGCCTCTCCATGCTGGAGGGGGACTACCTGGTGGAGGAGGAGTTCCCGGGGACCCGGCTTCTGGGCCTTCGGTACCAGCGGCTCTTCCCCTATCTCCCAGAGCAGGAGGCCGCCTGGCGGGTGGTGTCCGCCGACTTCGTCTCCACCGAGGAGGGGACCGGGGTGGTGCACACCGCCGGTGCCTACGGTGAGGACGACCTCCGGCTCTGCCAGGAGGAGGGGTTGGAGATCCGCCACACCGTAGGTCCCGACGGCCGGTTCCTGCCATTTGTTTCCGACTTCGCCGGGCAGTTCGTGAAGGAAGCCGACCCGGCCATCGAGGAGAACCTCAGGTCCCGTGGCCTGCTCTACCGCTCCGAGACCATCCATCACACCTATCCCTTCTGCTGGCGCTGCGAGACGCCCCTCCTGTACTACGCGCTGGACTCCTGGTTCATCCGCACCACGGCGGTCAAGGAGCGGCTCCTGGCCAACAACCGGGCCATCCATTGGGTGCCCTCCCACCTTCGTGACGGGAGGATGGGCAACTGGCTGGAGACGCTCCAGGACTGGAACCTCTCCAGGGCCAGGTACTGGGGCACCCCGCTGCCGATCTGGGTCTGCCCGGACTGCCAGGCCGAGCGCTGCATCGGCAGCTTCGTCGAGCTGTCCCTGCCGGAGGATTTCGACCCCCACAAGCCCTACATCGACGAGGTCACCCTCGCCTGTGACTGCGGCGGGCTGATGCGCCGGGTCCCGGAGGTCATCGACTGCTGGTACGACTCGGGGGCCATGCCCTTCGCCCAGTGGCATTACCCCTTCGAGAACCGGGAGCGGTTCGAGAACGAGCACCCGGCCGACTACATCTGCGAGGCGCTGGACCAGACACGGGGCTGGTTCTACACCCTCCTCGCCGAGTCCACCATGCTCTTCGATGAGCCCGCCTACCGCAATGTGGTGGTGCCCAGCCTGGTGGTGGACGAGCGGGGGCGGAAGATGTCCAAGTCCCGGGGGAACGTCATCGACCCCTGGAAGCTGCTCTCGGAGACCGGCTCGGACGCCCTTCGGTGGTGGTTCTACACCACCGTGAAGGTGGGCCAGGAATACCGCATCTCCGCGCGCCGGGTGGTGGACGGGGGCGCCCGCTTCCTCAACCTCCTGTGGAACGCGCAGAGCTTCCTCGTGACCTACGCCAACCTTCGGGGATGGGAAGCGGGGGATGCATCTCCGGCCCCGGACCACCCCCTGGACCGCTGGATCCTGGCCCGCCTGGCCCAAACCGTGGCGGAGGCCCGGGAGGCGATGGATCGCTACGACGCCCACAGCGCCTGCCGGGCGATCCAGAGATTGGTCGAGGACACCAGCACCTGGTACCTCCGGGGCTCCCGAGTGCGGCTGCGCCCCGAGGCCCAGCACCCGGAGGCCGCCTTCGCCACCCTCCACCGGGTGCTGCTGGACACCTGCCGGCTGCTGGCTCCCTTCACCCCCTTTACGGCCGACGCCATCTACCGTGAGCTGTCCCCCGGGGGCGACGGGGTCTCCGTCCACCTCGAGGGGTACCCGGATGCTGGTCCGGCGGACGACCAGCTGCTTCGTGAGATGGAGCTGGTGCGCCGCCTCACCGAGGAGGCGCGGGCCAGACGGGAGGCGGCCGGTGTCCCGATCCGCCAGCCGCTGCCCCAAGCCATCGTGCTGGGCGCCGAGCTCTCGTCGGAGCTGGCGGCGGTGCTGGCTGAGGAGATCAATGTGCGGGACGTACGCTGCGTTGCCGCGGAGGGGCAGGCCTCGATCGAGCTCGACTTCGAGCTCACCCAGGAGCTGCGGCAGGAGGGCATCCTCCGCGGGCTGATCAGGCAGGTGCAGAACCAGAGGAAGGTGGCGGGGCTCAGCGCGGGCCAGCCTGCCCGCCTCTTCCTGGCCGCCTCCGAGCCGCTGCTGGCCGCGGCCCGCGACGGCCAGGAGCAGCTCCGACGCCAGTGCTTCCTGACTCACATCGAGCTCGGGACCGCCGGGGCCGCGGTGCCCTCCGGCTACCGACACCGCTCCGAGGCGCGGCTGGAGGGGGAGGTGGTGGGGATCGGTCTGGAGCTATCCGATGGCCATCCCCCTATGCAGGGCGAGCCCTGACGGTCGATAATTCCCCCGCCCCCCGCGGGCCGTCCCTGCTCGGCAGTGGCGGCGCGGGGACCAGCGACCAAATTCGAGGTTAGCAAGCATGGCTGAAATGACCAGCGCCACCCGCGAGCGTGATCTTGCTGAGATCCGGACCCAGGTGGAGAGCGAGCGCGACCGGCTGGCCCAGGAGCTCTCGCGGCTGCGCGGGGAGAACCCGGGCGGGATCGGCAAGCAGGCCCCCTTCCACGAGCACCCCACCGAGCACGCCGGGGAGATGGAGGAGCACGAGCGGCTCCTGGCCATCCGGGAGAACCTTGAGCAGATGTTCGCTCAATGCGAGGAGGCGCTGGGGCGGCTCGACCGGGGCGAGTATGGCATCTGCCGAAGCTGCGGCAAGGAGATCGACATCGAGCGCCTGAAGGCGCTTCCCTATGCGACCCGCTGCATTCCCTGCAAGGAGGCCCGGCGCGACTGAGGCGTCCCGGGCCAGGACCGGGCTCGGCAGCTGGCCGGTAACAGCCCTGGCCGCGGCGGCCATCACCTTCGGCTTGGACCGGCTCACCAAGTTCTGGGTGACCCGCTCCCTGGTCCCCGGGCAGGAGCTCTTCCCCAGCTGGCCGGTGCACATACAGTACGTGGAGAACTCCGGAGCGGCGTTCAGCATCCTGCCCAACTATGACTGGCTGTTCCTCCTGGTTGCGGCGGCCGTGATCGGGGCGGCCATCTGGTACCGCCACCGGCTGGCCGCCGAGGGCTGGTGGGTCCAGGCGGCGGTGGGGATGGTGGTGGGAGGGGCGCTGGCCAATGCCATCGACCGGCTCACCCAGGGGTACGTGGTGGACTTCATCCAGCTGCCCCACTGGCCGGTGTTCAACGTCGCCGACAGCGGCATCACCGTGGGCATGGTCCTGCTGGTGGTGCGGCTCCTGATGCAGGCCCGTGCCGACGCCTGATCGCCCCGTCCGCCGGCTTCAGGTGGGGCCCACGGACGGAGGGAGCAGGCTGGACGCCTTCCTGGCCTCCAGCCTGGGCGTCTCGCGCCAGGTGGCCCAGAGGCGGCTGCGGCTGGGGCTGGTGCGGCTGGAGGCGGGCAAGGCGCTGCGCGCCTCCCTGCTGCTTCACGAGGGTGAGACCGTCGAGGTGGAGGAAGAGTCGGCACCAACCCCGGCTGAGGCGGGGCCGGAGCCGAGGGTGGTCTACGACGACGGAGAGCTGATGGTGGTGGACAAGCCGCCGGGGCTGGCGGTCCACCCGGCGCCTGGGCTATCCGCCGGCACCCTCACCGACTGGTTGCAGACCCAGCCGGGCCCCTGGTCCCTGGCCGGTGGGCCGGAGCGCCCGGGAGTCGTCCACCGCCTGGACCGGGGGACCAGCGGCCTCCTCTGCCTGGCGCGAACCGACTCCGCCCATCTCGACCTCGCTCAGCAGCTGCGGCTGCGCACCATGGGGCGGGAGTACTGGGCGCTGGCCGAGGGGGCCCTGACGGAGGGACGGGGCCGGATCGAGGCTCCGGTGGGGCGGCAGCGGGCGCGCCCGGGAAGGATGAGCGTGACCACGAGTGGACGGGACGCGGCGACCGAGTTCTGGGTACTGGAGCGCCTACCCGCCCACGTCGCCCTCCGCCTCCGCCTGCTCTCCGGACGCACCCACCAGATCCGGGTCCATCTTGCCTACATCCACCACCCGGTGGTGGGCGATCCCCTTTATGGGGGCCACGCGCAGGCGGCGCCCCGTCCTGCCCTCCACGCCGCCATGCTCCACCTGCGCCATCCCGGGACCGGTCGGGAGATGACCTTCGTGAGCCCGCTTCCTGAGGACCTGCGCTCGCTGCGGGTAAGGCTCGGGGGCTCGGGGGACCTGGTCTGGCCATGGCCGCCTCCGGGCGGAGTCTGAGACGTGGCCAGGGGCAGGCTCGTGGTCCTGTCGGGACCAAGCGGGGTGGGCAAGGACACGGTCATCCAGGCGGTGCGCCGCCGGCTGCCGGAACTCCAGCGCCCGGTTGCGTACACGACGAGGGCGCCCCGCCCCGGGGAGGAGGATGGCCGGGAGTACTCGTTCGTGAGCCCGGATGAGTTCCTGCGCCTTCGGGAGGGCGGGGAGTTCCTGGAGACCGCCACCGTGCATGGCAACCTCTACGGGACCTCCAAGCGGAGGGTGGAGGAGCTGCTCCAGAGAGGTCGCGACGTCCTCCTCAAGATCGACGTTCAGGGAGCCTCGCAGCTGCAGGCGGATCAACCCGATGCCACCTTCATCTTCCTGGCCCCCCCCAGTCGCGAGGTGCTGCTGGCGCGGCTGCGCGAGCGGGCGACCGAGAGCCCTGCCGAGCTGGCGCGTCGGACCGAGGACGCCGACCGGGAGCTGGCCCAGTCTGGCTGGTATCACCATCTGGTCGTCAACGACGAGGTGGAGAGGGCTGCCGATGAGGTGGTCCGCATCCTGACTGGGGATCGGGCACGAAGCCCCCGGCTGCCACAATGACGGGGTGATGGAGGGGAGCGGGCTGGCCGGGAGGAGGGTCCTCCTCCACGTGTGCGGAGGCATCGCCGCCGTGAAGGCCCCCTCTTTGGTCACCGCCCTGCGCCAGGAGGGGGCGGAGGTGCGGGTGGCGATGACCGCGGCGGCTACCAGCTTCATCTCGCCGCTGGCTCTCCAGGCCCTATCCGGACATCCGGTTGCCCACCCCGGTCGGGGGGGCGCCGGGGGTGAGTCCGGCATGCCCCACATCGACCTTGCCCAGTGGGCCGAGGCCCACCTGGTGGTCCCGGCCACCGCCTCGACCATCGCCCGGCTGGCCGCCGGGCTGGCCGACGACATCGTCAGCGCCACCCTGCTGGCCAGCCAGGCCCCCCGCCTGCTGGCCCCCGCCATGGAGAGCGGGATGTGGGAGAGCCCGGCCACCCAGGCCAACCTGCAGACCCTGAGGGCTCGTGGCGCCCATCTGGTGGGGCCGGCCTCGGGCAGGCTGGCCTCGGGCCATGTGGGGATGGGGAGGATGGCCGAGCCGGCTGAGATCCTCGAGGCCGCCCGCCTTCTGCTCGAACCAGCCAGGGAGCTCCAGGGGGTGGTGGTGCTGGTCACCGCCGGAGGAACCCGGGAGCCAATCGACCCGGTGCGCTACCTGGGCAACCGGAGCAGCGGCCGGATGGGCACCGAGCTGGCCCGGGCGGCGCTCCGGCGCGGCGCCGAGGTGCACCTGGTGACGGCCGCGGAATCCCCTGAGCCACTTCCAGGAGGTGAGCTGGTGCAGGTGGAGACGGCGGAGCAGATGCTTGAGGCCTGCCTGGAGCGGCTCCCGCGCACCCGGCTCCTGGTGATGGCCGCCGCGGTCGCGGACTACCACCTGGCGCAGCCCTTCGGGCAGAAGCTCCATCGCGCTGAGCACGAGGCACTGGACCTCCACCTGGTGCCCAACCCCGACCTCCTTCAGGAGCTGGTGGCCCGGCGGCCGGAGGGGCTGCGCGTGGTCGGCTTCGCCGCCGAGACCGACGACGTGCGCGGCCGGGGGCGGGACAAGCTGCACCGGAAAGGGTGTGACCTGCTGGTCGCCAACCCGGTTGCGGGACCACGCTCCGCGATGGGGGGGGAGTGGGCCGAGGCGGTGGTTCTCTACCCGGACGGCCGCGAGGTCGACCTGCCCTGGTCTCCCAAGTCCCTGGTCGCGGGGCGGATCCTCGACCTGGCGGCGGAGCTGCTGAGTTCCCCCGGGGACGGCTCGGAGGCGAGTTGAGCGGGGGCGGGCCCATCGCCAAGGTGGTGCCCGACCTGGGACCGGCGGCGCCCGCAGGTGTCTACGACTACCTGGTGCCCCCAGAGCTCCAGGACGAGCTGGTCCTGGGGCAGCGGGTGGTGGTTCCCTTCGGGCGGCGGCGGGTGTTTGGCATGGTGGTGGCGCTGGTCCAGGAGTCCCGGCTGGAGCAGCTCCGCGCGGTGGAGCGGATCCGGGATCCCGAGCCGCTGCTCCTGCCGGCCCAGATCAGCCTGGCCCACTGGATCAGCGACCATTACCTCACCCCACTCCCCGAGGTGATCAGGGCCATGGTGCCCCCGGCCATGCGCGGAGGCAGGGCGGATGCCCGGCCGGTCCGCCGCCGGAGCCGACCCGAGTCCCAAAAGGCCGAGATGGCACAGGGGGCGCCCGAGCTCAACCTCAGCCAGGAACAGCTGGCGGCCTTCGTACCGATCGAGGAGGCGGTGCGCTGGTCCCGCTTCCAGGAGTTCCTCATCTTCGGGGTCACCGGCTCCGGCAAGACCGAGCTCTACCTGGCCGCCATCCGCGCCGCCCAGGAGCGGGGGCGGGGAGCGATCGTCCTCATCCCCGAGATATCCCTCACCCCGCAGACCGTGGCCCGGTTCGCGCGTCACCACGGAAGCCGGGTCGCAGTGCTGCACTCGGGGTTGACCCCGGGCCAGAGGGGATCGGAGTGGCGCCGGGTACGCTCGGGACAGGTCCAGGTGGTGGTGGGGTCGCGCAGCGCCGTCTTCGCCCCCATGCCCAACTGTGGGGTGATCATCGTGGACGAGGAGGACTCCACCTCCTACAAGCAGTACGACCGGGTACCCCGCTACCACGCGGTCGAGGTCGCGCGCCGGCTGGGGCGGATCCTCTCGGTTCCGGTGGTCATGGGGAGCGCGACCCCTCGGCTGGAGACGTACCACCTGGCCCAGACCCGGGACAGCCCCCGGCTGCTCCGCCTCTCCCAGCGCTACAACCGGCGTCCGCTCCCCCCAGTTAGGGTGGTCGATCTGCGGGAGGAGCTGGCCCGGGGCAACCGCTCGCCGCTCTCCCGTGACCTGGTCACCGCGGTGGACGGGGCCCTCTCCGAGGGGGGGCAGGTGATCCTCTTCCTCAACCGCCGGGGCACCTCCAGCGTGGTCCTGTGCCGCAGCTGCGGGGAGGCCCTGGGGTGTCCGGAGTGCTCGGTCTCCCTCACGCTGCACCTCCCGGGCCGGCTCTGCCGCTGCCACTACTGCGGCCACGTGGAGGAGCTTCCCGAGACCTGCCCCAGCTGCGGAAGCCCGCTCCTCCGCGCCCTGGGAGCCGGCACCGAGCGGGTGGAGGCGGAGGCCGCTCAGCGCTGGCCGGGGGCCAGGATCCTGCGCATGGATCGGGACACCGTGGGGCACCGGGACGCCCACCGGGAGATCTACGAGGCCTTCGCCGAGAGGCGCGCGGACATCCTGATCGGCACCCAGATGGTGGCCAAGGGGTGGGACCTGCCCGGGGTCCGGCTGGTGGGGATCGTCAACGCCGACATCGCCCTCCACTTCCCGG
Organism: bacterium; assembly: GCA_021801645.1. Lineage (GTDB taxonomy): Bacteria > Chloroflexota > Dormibacteria > Aeolococcales > Bog-877 > JAJYXT01. Next base: position 29,750 of record JAJYXT010000086.1, on the reverse strand, counting down.
ATTTCCGCGCCTCCGAGCGCACCTTCTCCCTCCTCACCCAGGTGGCCGGCCGGGCCGGCCGGGGTGACGAGCCTGCGGAGGTGATCCTCCAGACCTACAGTCCCGAGCACCCGGCGGTGCTGCGGGCAGTGGAACATGACTACGAGGGGTTCGCCCGCGAAGAGGTCGAGGTGAGGAGGCGGCTGGGGTACCCTCCGTTCACCCGGCTGCTGGTGGTCACCCGCAGCGATCCCCGCGAGGAGGTGGCCCGCCAGGACTGCGAGCGCGAGGGGGCACGCCTCCGGGAGGCACTGCGGGGTAAGGGCGTCGAGGTCCTGGGACCGAGCCCCGCGTTCATCCCCCGGCTGCGCTCCCTGCACCGCTGGCAGCTGACCCTGAAGGGCACTCGAATGGAGGATGTGGCCGAGCTTCTGCCCGCGGGCAAGGGGTGGGCGCTGGACGTCGACCCGGCCTAGCGCGCACGGCCTGCTGCCGATAATGGCGAGGCTGGTCAATCAAGGGAGGTCGGTCTTTGCTGGTCGTCTACGCCGGGTCGGGGGAGTTCGCCCTGGGTCCCCTGAGGGCTCTGGCCGATTCTCGCCACCGCGTGCTCGCCGTGCTCACGGCCCCGGAAAGCGTTGGGGACCGGGGCCGGCCCGCGCCCCGGCCGGTCCGCGACCTGGCCGGAGAGCTGGGCCTGCCCGTGCTTCAGCCGACGCGGCTCACAACCGACGACCTGTCCGGGGCGCTTCGCGCGGGGGCCGAGCTGCTGGTCGTCTGCGCCTACGGGCAGCTGGTGCGCCGCCCGGTCCTTGCGGCGTTTCCCCGGGGCGCTGTGGGTGTCCACCCCTCTCTGCTTCCCAGGCATCGGGGGGCCTCGCCGGTGGCGGCAGCCATCCTCGCCGGGGACCAGGTGACGGGCGTCACCATCTACCAGATGGATGAGCGGCTTGACTCAGGTCCCATCCTGGCCGCTGAGTCGCTGCCAATCTCCCGGGAGGCGACGACCCCCACGCTGCAGGCGTCCCTCGAAGTGGTGGCTGCCCGCCTTCTGCCGGCGACGCTGGATCGCCTGGAACAGGGGAGAATCACTCCCCAGCCTCAGTCAGAGGGCCAGGCGACGTACGCGCCGCGCCTCTCCCGGGCGGACGGGCGCGTGACCTGGGACCAGCCGGCCGAGGAGATCGAGCGGCGGCTCAGAGCGCTCCAGCCGTGGCCGGGGGTGACGGCGGAGCTGGGCGGGGCGGAGGTGAAGCTGCTGGCTGGCAGCGCTAGCTCCGACCAGGCGGCCGCCGGCCCTTCGGAGTCCGTGGTCGTGGCCACCGGCTCTGGGATGTTCCAGATCGACCTGGTCCAGCCCCCGGGCGGCCGCCCGATGACCGCCGCCGCCTTCATGCGGGGCCGGCGGGCGCCTGCCGGGCAGCGCTCTTGACCGAGACCACCAGCTCGCCGATCCTCGCCCGGAACAAGCGAGCCTGGCACGAGTACCGGGTGCTGGAGCAGCTGGAGGCGGGGCTCGAGCTCCAGGGCACGGAGGTTCGTTCGCTCCGGGCCGGAGGGGCCCAGATCACCGAGGCGTATGTCCGGATCGAGCGGGGCGAGGCCTTCCTGCTGGGCGCCCACATCCGGCCCCACCTCTACGGGAACCGGCAGAACCATGAGCCGCTGAGGGCTCGGCGCCTCCTCCTCCACCGCCGGGAGATCGACCACCTCCTGGGACTGGCCAAGCAGCCCGGGATAACCCTGGTGCCGCTGGACCTGCACCTGCGCCGCAACCGGGTCAAGGTGGAGCTCGGGGTATGCCGGGGCAAGCAGGAGCATGACAAGCGAGCTGCGCTGGCCGAGAGGGACGCCAAGCGCGAGATGCAACGAGCCCTCTCCCGCAACTGGAAGGCGGCCGGTTGACAGCCCCCGGGCAGCGGGTATAGTGGCTTCCTGGTTCCCTTGGGGGCGTGTGGCTTCGACGGGGACGTGGATTGCGAGATGGCGTGTCGAGCCCCGGGCTCGTAAAACCGGGAAAGGCATTAACTGCCAACCACTCGAGCCAACCGGCTCTGGCCTACGCCGCCTGATCTGATCAGGAGGTAGTGCCAAAAGCTCAGGCCTAGGCCTGACGTCGACCGGGCGGGCGCCTGCGACGCCCGGATCCGACGTTAATACAGCGGGCTAGCCCGGCGGTGGAGCGGCAGCGCCACCGGGGACACACACTGCAGCTGGTTTCGGCGGAGCTCGTCCGGAGGCGCCGTCGCGGCGAGATCAAAATCTGGGCTACACACGTAGAGGTCTTGTGGGACGCGTCTTCGGACCCGGGTTCGATTCCCGGCGCCTCCACCAGGGTTGTTGCAAAGAGAGTTGCAAGGTTGGCCCGAATGGGCGTTTTTTGGGCAATTGAGGGCGACTGAAGTCGGTTTGAGCGTGCCGGGGTGGGCGAACCGAGGCCAGTGGTGGGGCCGGAACCCGTCTTTGCGGGCTGGGTTGTGCGGTCCGCCTATCTGAAGCTGTGCCGAACTGCTCCCGTTCGGCTGGGAGGGTAGATCAGGCGGCTGGGGGTACCAGCGTCACCGGTGGGTCGGACCCGGTGGGTGCTCGGGCTGCGGCCCGGCGGTCCGCTCGCTGCTCGAGCAGGCGCTTCACCATGGTGCCCCCGCTGGATACGCGGGCGGTGTCGACCGTCGCCTTGGCCGTGCCCCAGCCGGCCCGCTGGAGCACTCGGAGCCACTCGATGAGCATGGCCGCCGACGCCCGCAGCTGCTGCCAGCCCATCCCTGGGCGCTTTGGTCTGAGCGCCAGGCAGTCAGGCGCGACCAGGTACTGGATGCGCAGGTCGCGGTGCTTGTGCTCGTAGGACTGGTGGGAGACCCGCATGGCGGCGTACGCCTCCTCGATGCGCCACACCGGGATGATGTGGCGAGGAGCCTCGTCACAGAGGATGGTCTGCTCGCCTTGGCACTTCGGTGACTGGGGCAGCCGGCAGCGGAACCAGGTCCGCCCCTTTTCGTTGGTCACCGCGAAACGGACGAACTCCGACTCCCCTCCGCAATGGCGGCACTTCGGAAGGCCGTGCTCGTCGTACTTGGCGGTGGGCTGGCGACGTTCTGAATCGCTGCCGCTGTGTCGGCGGTAGGGGAACACCGAGCCCACGCCAAGATTGCTGTTGAACCTGAACACGTGCTCCACCGAGTACCCGGCATCACCGGCAACCAGGTACGGGATGGAGTCGAGATTGGTCTGGGCGCGCCGGAAGACTGACTCGTAGGCGGCGTGCTCCTGTTGATCGGCGGGGATCAGGCGGCTGGTCAACGGCGCGTGGGTGAAGTGGTCGATGACCTCCATGTGGAGAAAGCCGTGCCACGCCTTGACCACCCTGCTTCCGCGGGAGTACGCCCTCACCCCGGCATCCATGTCCCTGGTGAACCACCAGTGGCCACCCGAGGTGAAGCGGCGCCCCTTGCGCTCGTGGTCAACGACGCTGGCCCCGACCGGGATCACGCGCAGGCCTTCCACGGAGACTGCGGCGGCCACGTCCTCGACTGGCATCGCCGCCAGGAGTTGCCGGGTCGTCTTGGCGGTCGCGGTGCCGACCCGCTGCATCCGGGGATTGCGCCGGCCGGTCTTGGCCGTCGGGCAATCGTCGTACGCGGTGCAGTCGTGCTGGGGCGCGGCGTGGGTCTCGGCCTCGCTGGCGTCCAGGTGCCACCAGGCGCCTACTCGCTGGTCCTTGGCCCTGGCTTTCTGGATCAGGATGGCCGCAGCCTCCTCGAAGGAATCCGCCATCCCCTCCATCTCCGTGAAGCGCAGGTGCACCAGCCGGTACGACGGGACCTGCGCGAAGTCGCAGGCTGCCCAGAGCGAGTGATCGGCCCGGACCCTCTGGTACCAGGGCTCGATGTCGGGAATCCGGGAGATCACGAAGGCCAGGTAGGCGAGGGCCCAATCGCCCGGCATCCGGTCTGGTCCCCACTCATAGGCCCTGTGGTACGCGATCTTGAGCTCGGCCCGGATCTGCGGCATGCCCTTGACCATGGCGATCAGGGTGTGAGGAGAGGCGAGGGCGGGGTCGTCGGAATACCGCGTGATCTCGGCCAGGTGCTCGGGGACCGTCCGCCGGGTGAGCGCCCTCATTCGATGCCCGCCTCCAGGCACAGGTCGTGGAATCTTCCATGGCCAGTCATCGCACTCGGCCAGATCAGCTTGGGGTCCTCCTGGCAGGCGGCCAGGTAATGCTTCTGTCGGGGCATGGCCCCAGGTGGCAGGTGCAACTCTCCGTACCGGCGCAGCGAAGCTATGATCGCCTCTCGGGAGTGCCGGAACGCCATCCGGCGAACTCGGGGCACTGGGTTTGGCAGTGGGGGAAGGTCCTTGGGGCGGGTGGCGTGTTCGGGCGTGGCCGCACCGCGCGCGGCGCGCAGCCGGCGGACGCCAGCAACCACGCCTCCCCACCCGCCGACGAGCCTGGCGGTGGGGATGTCCCTGCGGCGGCACCACTCCAGGAAGTACGCACTGTTGGGGAGAAACCCGACCTCCTCAATGAATTGGTCCAGGGTCTCCACTAGGGGAGCGACGCGCGCCGACCTTGGGTGGCCTGGCCTCGGCTCCAATCCGGCCTCTTGCAGGGCCGCGCTCCAGGACTTGAACTCGTTGACGACGTACACGCTGCGCGGCAGGAGCAAGGGTCTGCCGGTGCGGCGCCGCCCAGACTCGGCCTCCATCGCCCTGGCCACCTCGTCGTACTCGAAAGGGGCGGGCGCATGGCCAATGCGGATCGCGACTGCTCTCACTGCGCGGAGCGCCTCTTCGGGACCTGTCGGCCCCCATCCCGCGAAGTGAGATCCATCCCATTGACCGAGCAGCTTGGTCCGCTGCGAGCGGTCGGTCAGGGCGAGCTCCAGGATCCCCCGCCACGCTAGTCCGAAGCGCTGGCGGACCGCCTCGGCCGAGGGCAGGTTGGTCCGGCTCTGATCGTTGCGGGCTCGGTCCCAGGCTGACTTCGAGATCGCCACCGCGACACCTGGGTCACCGCAGCCTGCCGCCAAGGCGACTTCGGCGACGCTCTCCAAGAGGGAGCCAGGGCCGATAGTAGCGTTGAAGCGCCCCCGCCGCCGGGTGGGGGCGAGCCCAACATCCGGAATCAGCTCGTCAGCCCAGTCACCCCTGTGATCGGCCTCGGCCGGAGCTGCTGGTCCTTCATCTAGCTCCAGGATCTCACAAAGATCGGCCAGATGCAAATGCCGCAGAGCCGACCTTCCAGGTGCTCCCATCGGCATCTCGCGAGTCTGAATTCCGGACCGGGGCGTGATCAAGCCAACTCCTGAGCGCCACCGCGATACACGCCTATTATACTATGTCGCTATCGGACGTGTCGCCCTTGAGCGCGGGACTGAATGGTCTACACTCCCGTGCAATGACTCGAGCCCACCAGCCGCCTGATCCCTTGGGTGCACTTGAAGGAAAACTGGCAGCGTTGCGACTGGACGATCAGCGTCTGGCCAAGAGCCTCGAGGATGCCAAGGAGGCTAGGCGGAAGCTGGCCAGCAGGATCCGTGCCCTTGAGTCCAGCCTCAGACTGGCCCGGTCGGGTGGCGAGCCATTGGAAGCCGAGATGCACTCGGGCACCATCGCCGACGCCATCGAGTCACTCCTCCGTCGCAACAGGCAGATGCGCGCCAGCGAACTTGTCCAAGCGCTCCAGGACGCCGGCAAGCTGTTGCGGACGGAATCGGCCTACTCGACTCTGTTCAAGACATTGGCTCGTGACCAGCGCTTTGAAAAGGTGCCAGGGCGGCGTGGGTACTGGCAACTCCGCTGAGGCACCTTCGCGAGTCATGACGAGCACTGGCGGTGTTTGCGATTCCGTCCTGGCTCTCCCTCATCGCATCCCATCCACTTGACGAGACGCCGCTGATGGCCCAAGATCGCGACTGATGGTAGTCATGGAACCTCATTCTGTCAGCGGAGATCAAGAGTTGCCAGTTCGGGAACGCAGCACGTCGGCCAGGTGTCGCTGTGAATGTGCGCAGGGTGGCAGTGAGGGCAAGCAGGCATGACCAAACGCGATCAGATCGCCGCCTTGGTTGGCGAAGAGGCCACAGACTTGGCATATCGAGCGAACACTTGGCTGCTGCGCGGCGCGCTTGCAGTCTTTCCGACGGTGCCCGCTCTGGCGGTGATTGCCTTCGAATTGCACTTGCCCGTGATATTCGTGGCCGTGGCCGCAGCCTTTGTTGTGTGCTCTGTTTGTCTCGCATATGGTGCCAAGCTGAATAGGCGAGCAACCCGAGCGGCCAGTGCATATCTCTCCCGGCGGGATGGCCTCGCCATCACGGTCAAGTCAGGGGGCATACGTCCCTGGGCGTGGCAGAAGGAAATCGAGCGAGCTCACCAGCGCGCATCGAGGCTGAAGAGCGCCAGCGCCACACGCAGACGGCCAGTGCCCTCCACAATCAGGAGTGGATCACCCGAAAGGAAGATGCGTGGAATGAGTATCGGCAACAGCACTCCCAAGACCCGGAGCAGGGTGGTTGACCATGCCCGCTAGTGCCTACAAGACCAGTGCATGGAACGCCATCAATCGAGAAAAGGTGCGACTGGCCAGAGCTGAACTCGTTCCCCTCATTGGCGAGGAGGCGTTTAAGTACACACAACGGCCGCAATGGGTGCTCAAGTTCTCGGTGATTCCGTTCTCGCTGGGGATCGCGCTGGCAATCTGCGTTGGCCTTACTCACGGCACGCTGTCCGTGGTCCTGGGTGCGGTCGACTGGGGTATCGGGGGCGTTATCGTTGCAGGTGCCGTTCTCTTATTCCACTGGATGTTAAAGACCAGACGGCTGGCGAGCGACTACATTAGTGCACAATGCGGGTTCCCGGTTAGGACCCGCGGCGCATTGCTTAATGTCGAAGAGTGGAAGCTAGAGATAGACCGTGCCAAGCAGCGGTACTGGCAGGAACACCCTGAGGCTCTGCCGCGACCCAATGGGGTGGACCACACCTGATCATGCTGGCCAAGCCTGGATCCACTGACCGGGTAGGGGCAGGGGTCTGTGCTGGGACGCCTCAGGGATACGTGGGGGCAAAGCGGACCGGTGTGTGGCAGTGATGGTGATTGTGGCAGCGAAGCTCGGGGCGGTCGTTTTGGGGCTCGCAATCTTCGTTCTCGGTCTGGGCATCGTACGGTTCGGGGGGCACGTCATGGGCCGACTCAATAGGTTGTATGAGCATATGCCAGGCCATTTTCAATATCCGTCGTGGTGGAACAAACTGCTCGGTGGGATGTTTTGCGGCTTTGGTTTACTAGTCGCAGTCGCTGGTGGCGTTTTGGCGAAGTAGACTGGGGCAGGTACAACGCCCTGGCCGAGACTACGGGGGTGATCAATCCCCTCGGCCTCAGCACCGGCTAGTCTTACGACGCCGACGCGAATCTCATCTCAACCACCAATGGGAGCAGCCAGACGACCACTTACTCGTACAATGCCGACTTGGAGCTGATGGAGACGGTCGAAGCAGGCAGCGTCGCCACTTCGTACGGCTACGACCCGGGGGGCAGCGCGATCTCAGTTGGGATGGTGTCGGGCTATTTACAGAATACCGGTAGCAGCGTGTACAAGCCTCCCCGGAATGGCCTCGCGTGGCGTTCTTCTCGAAGTCAGCTAGGCCCGGACAAGAACGTTGCAACAACCCCACCAACGCAAAGAATTCGAACCGGATTCCGAGCCCTCGGCTCCAGGCACTGGATCGAGCAGGGCCAGGGTGTCGATCGAGGTCCGGGCCAGGTAGTAGGGACGGCCGATGTCGCCCCTGGTGGGCTCCAGCCGGATCGTCCCGAGGATCTGGCGCAGCAGCTGGGCGGACCTCTCGGTCGCCTGCTCCAGCACGGGTCGCAGCTTGGCGAGCCGCTCCTCGATCCACTCTATGGGTGGCGCCTGGAAGATGGCGTCCCGGCTGCGCCGGAGACCGTCGACCTCCTCGCGTAGGGTCTCCACCCGGCGCTCTGTCTCGGTCAGGGCGGAGGCCAGGGCCCGGCTGCCCCGGCCCTCGCCGATGAAGTCGACGAAGTTGGCCAGCCGGCGCTCGTCGGCCCGGAGCTCCGCCTCCTTCAGCCGGATCGTCTCGGGGACATCCGAGTACATCCTCTTCACGTCGGCCTCGACCCTCTCCAAGACGTAGCGGACGGAGCCGGCATCGGTGAGGCGACCGCGCACCGCATCAATGATCACGTTCTCGGCCAGGGTGCGCCGGACCAGCAGGTGGTTCTCGCAAGCGCCCTTGGTGGCGGCGAGGCAGCCGTAGTAGCCGCCGCTCTTGCCGCTGACCTGGGCCATCGCCGCCCCACAGCTGCCGCACACCATGGTGCCCGAGAGCAGGTGGGTGGGGTAGGTCTTTTGGCGGCTACCCTGCTCGGTGCTGAACCCCCGGCGAGCGGGCGCCCCCGGCCAGGCTCGGCGTGCCTGTTCACGGTGCTCCCTGACCTTCTGCCAGAGCGCGTCGGGGACGATGCGGAGCTGGTCGTTCTCCTGGACGATCCACTCGGATTCCGGCTTGTCAAACTGGCGCTTCCGGCCGGTGCGGGGGTCCCGTCGGTTCTCGGTCCTGTTCCACACCCACCGGCCGACGTACTTCTGGTTGTCCAGGATCCGACTCACCGTGGCCGGCGACCACCCCAGGGTAGCCCGCACCCGCCCCGGCACCCGGTCGTCGTTGAGGGAGCGCACGATCCCGGGAAGGGATGCCCCCTCCGCATACTGCTGAAAGATCCGCAGCACCACCGCGGCCTCGGCCGGGTTGACCTCCATCCGAAAGCCGTCTGGTCGGGGCTGACCGCGCTTGTCGATGCGGATATCGCCCACCGGGACGGAGCGGTACCCGTAGGTCCGTTCACCCACGGAGAAGCCGCGCTGCTTCTGCCCGATCTGGCCGCGAAGGGTCTTCTTGCGGAGGTCGCGGAGCTGGAGCTCGTTGAAGATGCCGCGGATCTGGATGCCCAGGGCGGCCTCCTCATCTTTGCTATCGAGACCGTCCGCCACGGAGACCACGTGGACGCCCTCGAAGTGGAGCTCGGCCAGCACCGAGAGCATGAGGTAGTTGTCGCGGGCCAGCCGGGAGAGGTCATCGACCAGGATCACCTCGAACCTCGCAGACTTCGCGGCGGATAGCAGGTCGGCAAGAGCCTGACGGTCGCGCCGGGCTCCCGACTGAGCCTGGTCCGCGAATACATCCTCGTCAGAGATCTCGAAGCCGCGCTCCCTGGCCAGCCGCCGACAGGCGGACACCTGGTCCTCGATGCTCTCGGGGCGCTGGTTCTCGGAGCTGTAGCGGGCGTAGATGGCGGCGCGCATCGCTGATCGCAGTCAGTGGTCGGCGAGCGAGATGTCTCGCCCGACTTCCGCTGCTGAGGCACCCTCCATGAGCCGCACGTACTCGCGGGCAAGCTCCGTTGCGAGATGGTCCAGCAGGGAGGTCCATTCGACGTCCCGCAGATCTGGTGCGCCATCCTCGATGGGCAGGGCGAGCGTCTGCGCGCAAGCTCTCATCGGCTTGGCCCCGGGGGTGGAGGGAGGATGATAGTCACTGTCTATTATGTCCGCCCGCCCGCCTCCCTTGGGGTCAGGTGCCGATCGGCAAGTCCCGTGCGAGGTGGGTGATGCGAACCTCCAGCGTGGTGTAACTCCGACCCATGCCGGCGTGAGAGCTCGGTTCGTGAGGGCCGATTGGCTCTGCACTCCACACGTCCCCAGCCAACTCCTGCCGGCGAGCTTCGGGCCTGGCTCCGATTTCCGACAGGGTGCTCCCGCGGAACAGCCTGGGTTCACCTTCACCGGTGACTAGAGTGAAGTAGAGCCTGCCGTCGCCGATCACCAGGCGCAGATCCGGAGCGGTCGACGAGCGGAGACTATCGGGTATCGAGAAGCTGGGGAACTCCGCCTCAAGGTGAGCCTCTAGCTCGCGTAGCGCCCCGAGAAGGGCTCCGATGAGTTGGGCTGGGATCTGCAGCCGCCGGAGATCGAGGGCCACCGAGAACTCGAGAAGGTTGCGGCGGGAAAATCCCCTGCTACTCCCTCGGCCGTCGGCGCGCCGGAGATCGGGCTGGACGACTCCCTTCTCACAGAGATAGATCAACCGATGCTGAGGCTGGCCCAGCAGCCGGGCGGCCCCGGTCATGGTCCATTCTTTGCGCAGAGGGCTCATCGCTGATCGGCAGGGTCTATCCTCTGCCCATGAATGTCAACGCCGCCACTCCCCTCCGCTCCCGTCGCGCCCGCCACCTTCGGTCGGTTGCGGCCACGTCGGAGTCCCGGCGGAACTCACGAACCGGTCAGTAGGCGGCAGGGGTGATTGCCATATTGAGCACTTCGACAAATCGGATCCAGTGGCCTATTGCGGCTCGGCACGGGGATCAGGCGCTCCGTTTGCTGACGCTCAACGGCGACGGTATTAGGACGGTCCTCGAAGCATCCCTCATTGCGACCGTAGCAGGGTGTTGAAAAGGGGTCCCACCTCGGGGTGAGGTACTGGTAGGCCGGGGCGGGGTCGGTTCGGCGAGGGGCTGGAGAGTCATATGCGCGGCAGTACCTCCCGCCAGGTGACGATGCTGGGGTGGATCGACCCTGGCGAGTTGATTCCCGAGAGCCACCCGAGCCGCAGGATCAGGCCGCTGGCGGAGGCGGCGCTGCGAGATCTGGAGCCGACCTTCGAGAGGATGTACGCCCAGATTGGACGTCCCTCGATCCCGCCCGAACACCTGCTCAAGAGCTGTCTCTTGATGGCGCTTTACTCGATCCGCAGCGAGCGGCAGTTCTGCGAGCGGCTGCGGTACGACCTGCTCTTCAAGTGGTTCCTGGGGCTGAACGTGGAGGACGAACCCTTCGACCACTCCAGCTTCGCCAAGAACCGCGCGCGGCTGTTGGAGCACCGGGTGAGCCGGCGGTTCTTCGAGGCGGTGGTGCGGCAGGCTCGGCGGCGGCACCTGCTCTCCTCAAGTCACTTCACCGTGGACGGGACGCTGCTGGAGGCATGGGCGTCCATGAAGAGCCTGCGGCGGCGGGACGAGGAGGACGACCCTGGGGACGGCAACGGCTACACCCCCAGCAATCCGGATGTCGACTTCAAGGGCCAGCGCCGGAGCAACCAGACCCACTACTCGCCGACTGACCCGGAGGCCCTGATGGCCCGCAAGGGGATGGGCAAGGAGACCAAGATGTGCTTCTCGGGGCACGTCCTGATGGAGAATCGCCACGGGCTGGTGGTGGACCTGGAGCTGACCCGGGCGAGCGGGACCAGCGAGCGGGAGGCGGTGACGCTGATGCTCAAGCGGATGCGCCTGCGAACGCCACGCCTGCGTTTCACCTTGGGCGCCGACAAAGGGTATGACACGCACGACTTCCTTGAGGGGTGTCAGGAGCTGCGAGTAACGCCCCAAGTGGCCCGGCGGGAGAGCTGCTGGGGCAGTGCGCTACTGGCCAGGCTGGCAACCACCCCGGCGTACCAAGTGAGCCAGCGGAAGCGCAAGCGGGTGGAGGAGATCTTCGGCTGGACCAAGACGGTGGGTGCGGGAAGGAAGCTCCGCTACAAAGGGGTGGCACGCAACCAGCTGTGGGCGGAGATGACCCTGGCCGCCTACAACCTGGTCCGAATGGGCAAGCTAGTGGGAGCCGCCGCATGAGGCGCCGGGAAGCCCCCCATCCTGCCCTCCCCAGAGGGCATGAGGGGCCCTCCGAGGCGGGGCCGGGGACCGAGCAAAGCCCGAAAATCTCGCGAAATCCCGCTTTCCAGGGGCGCCCCGCACCTTGTTCGCCCAGTCCAACACCCAGCTAGTGTCCCGTCTCGGAGATCCGTAAACAAAAGCGCTGAAGACTGGCGAGGATCTCGTCCGCAGTCTTGACCCAGGTGAAGGGTGTGGGGTTGTCGTTGTTGGCTTTGAGGTAGAGCCTGATGGCGGTCTCCAAGGCTCGCACGCTGCGGTGCGTGCCTCGGCGGATCTGCCGCTCGGTAAGGAGTCCGAACCAGCGCTCTACCTGATTGATCCAGGAAGAATAGGTCGGGGTGAAGTGCTGGTGGAAGCGTGGGTGTTGCACCAACCACCGTTGCACCGTGGGGGTCTTGTGAGTCGCATAGTTGTCCAGCACCACATGGACATCGAACTGGGTGGGCACCTCGGAGTCCACATGCTGCAGGAACTGCAGGAACTCCACACTCCGGTGCCGGCGGTGTAGATCACCGATCACTTTGCCGGTGGCCACATCGAGAGCCGCAAACAAGGAGGTGGTCCCGTAGCGTCGGTAGTCGTGGGTCTGCCGTTCCGGTATACCCGGTCCCATCGGCAGAATGGGTTGGGTGCGGTCGAGTGCCTGGATCTGGGTCTTTTCGTCCACGCAGAGCACCACGGCACATTGTGGAGGGGCCAGGTACAGGCCCACTATGTCGCGCACCTTCTCGATGAATTGCGGATCGGTGGAGAGTTTGAAGCTCTCCGTCCGGTGCGGCTGGAGCCCAAAAGCTCTCCAGATTCGGTGCACCGTGGGCCGGCTGAGCCCACTGGCTTGAGCCATCGAGCGCGTGCTCCAGTGGGTGGCATTAGCGGGGAGGGTCTCCAGTGTCCTTGTCAGCAACTCTTCAACCTGCGCGTCGGTGATCTTCCGCGGCGCTCCACAGCGGGGTTCGTCGAGCAGCCCCGCCGCACCGTTGCGAATAAACCGTTGCCGCCACTTCCCGACCGTAGCGCCCGTCACTCGCAACTCCGAAGCCACCGCTTGGTTGGTCATCCCAGTTGCCGAGAGCAACACGATCTTGGCCCGTAGTGCCGGCCCCTGACTCGTGCGACGACGCGCCGCGTACTGTTGCAAAGTCTGCCGGTCCTCGCCGGCCAGCTCCAATTCCGCCTTCGGTCTCCCAACCGCCACAACCAGGTACCTCCTTGGCCGGATGATACCTCACCATTATCCAGCTAACTTGAGAGACAGGACACTAGGACAGACGCCGCCATCGCCCATGCCGTCACGGGTCGATAGACTCTTCCGAGTGTGGAGGGTCCGAAAGCTCCTGTCGCCCTGGCTGAAGCCGCCGCCCAGTGTCCCAGGCTGGCTCGCGATATCGCTACTTGTCGCCGCCGCCGCGCCAGCTATCGCGTTCGGAGTGGGAGGCGTTCCCCACACCGGTCGCGTCGGGCTAGCCGCCGGGGGCTTGTCTAGTCTGGCTACGGTGGCTGCCAAGCTCCTATCCGGTCAGCCACCCTACACGCCAGGCTTTCACGGCTCTGTTCCTTTCATATATCCGCCAGGGATGCTCATATTCATACCCGGGCCGTTGCTCGCCGGTTCCAGCCGATACGTACTTGCCTTCGCCGTAGAGATGCTCATACTCTTGGTGGTCGGAGTCGCCGCGGTTCGCGCATACTACACTAGGTCATACCCAGCCGCCGATCCGCTGGGATGGTCTCTGTTGGCAGTTCTTGCCGCCGCCGGACCGCTCACCCTGTATCGCGCCGATCCGGTCATTGGGCTCCTCCTGCTGGCCGCGGCCATAGCCTGGCGCCGAAAGAGCATGACTACGAGCTTCCTACTCGTTCTTGGAGCCGGATTGATCAAGGAGTATGCCTGGGTCGAGCTGGTGCCACTGCTGGCATGGCAGGTGGGAACCGCGCTTCGCAGTAATCCTCGGGGTTACAGCCTTATCGGCAAGGCTTTGCGGCCGACGGTTCTGGCTAGCGCGCCAATCTTGCTGCTGCTGGCGGCGGTCGAGGTCTGGTCTCGGGGCGGACTCCTGGCGTCACAGCTTCATAACTTCGACCGCGGAGTCGAGATCGAGAGTTTGCCGGCAGCTGTAGCTATGATGCTGGCTGGGTTGAGAGGGGTGACCGTGGTTCGAGGGGCCCTCGGGTCCATGCAGATCGCAGGGCCGCACCTGCACCTTCGGCTGATATCAGCAGTCTTCGCAGCGGCCGGAGTTGGGCTTCTCGGGCTCCTCGCCATTCGCTGCGCCAGGCATCCCGTGCTTCCAGGAACCGCCTTTTCTCTCGCGCTGGGGGCGGCGCTTCTTGTAACACCCGTGCTATCTCCTCAGTACTTTGACGCACTTACCCCGTGCCTGTGCCTAGCCGCCCTCGAGGGCCCACGCTGCATCCGTGCCTATGTCCTCTGGGGAACCCTGAGTTTGGCACTATTGACACAGCTCGAGTTCCCGTTCCTCTGGACTTCTGTGCTCAGTCTGTCCCCACATGGCCTGATCGCATTGGAGGCGCGGAACGTGGTCCTCTTGACGATCGTGGCTGGCCTTGGAGCCACATGGCTACGATCAGGAGCGCTACCTTCGGGAACCGATGTTCCTCTGGCAACTTCCGACTCCCCCTGACCCTGCGTTACTCGAACGAGATCGCACACAGGCTTCGAGACGGGGCTCACACGGGCGGACCCCTGCATTCGACCTAGCTCAATCTCTGCCGAATAGTTCTCTCCGGATCAACGAGACCGGGCCCCGATCGCCACGCCGCCAACATGCCGTGACGGGTACAGTACACACGCAGCGCGCTGACGAACTCTCCGCCTACTGCATCACTCCGACGATGAGTTCAGAATTGACCGCGCCTCCCCACCGTGGTAGCGTGCCGCGCTGACCCGAGACAGAGTCGCCCTCGGGTCAGTGTCGGACCATGCAGGCAATGCCTGTGCAAAGCAGGGTGATTTGGTATGCCTCACAAGAACTGGCGCCGATTCTCGCATGCAATCGAATTCGGGTCCAAGACGAGGCTGGGCAGGCGATTCGGACATTGGCAAAGTGGACGCGCGCACCAGTTGCGCTTACTGGCTGCGGTTGTTACAGGTTTCGTCATACCCCTAGCCTATGGGGTGAGTGTCGTCCGAGCGGCCGATAGTAGTGGCTACTACTATGGCACCGACAGCAACAGCACTACCTATCCTTCCGGTTCGCCCTACCAGGAACCAGGCAACGTTGGCGGGAACTACGGGGGGTACGTCGGCGAGATTGGCACGTGGCAACAGACGGCGGGGTGCACGAACTATACGAATTACTTCAATACCACCGACGCCTCGGCGGCCAATAGCAACTATAATTCGGGGATTGGGGTCGGTGTTGGTGGGTACTTCTTCATGGGGGGACCCGGGGCCGATCCGAACTACAACGGGACCGCTAGCGAGGCCACGGCATGGGGCGCAGCGCAGGCGAAGACCGCCGTCAGCAACTGGGACGCCAGATCGGGCTACACGGGCACGTCAAACGGCTACCTGCCCTATGAGGTGGTGTGGATGGATATTGAGGGGAGTGCCTCCGCCTCGAATGGATGGGATGGTCGCCTCACGAACTGTGGAGCCACCGATAGCGAGACCGGCATGAGCTATGTGCTCGATCGCGATACCTTCAACGGCTTCTGGAACTACATTGTGAATAACACCGCTCATCTGAAGCCCGGGGCATACTCATCCGGCAGTTTCTGGAACTACACGTTCACTCCGAACAACTCTCCCTGCAATGACTACCCGACAGAGTGCGAGATCCTCAATACTTGGGAGTGGACCTATGAGAACGATAGCGGGTCGGTCCTCAATGGCCCACAGGGCTGGACGCAGACCGTGCAAGCCACGGGCGCGCAGGTGAGTGCCTCCTTCTTCGGAGGTCAGAGCCGAGGCGGACCCTACAATCTGGGCTGGCAGTGGTGTATCCCGTCGGCGTGTGGTGGGAGCGACGACTACGATCAACTCGACCAGGGCAATATGGCATCTGGCTGGTGAGGAGAGTACTGTGATGAAGGGCAAGCTCCTGCGACCTGCTGCTTGGCTGTTAGCTGCTATGGGTTTGTCTATTGCCGGGGGGGGCGCCGTCTTCCTGTCGGTGCATGCCCACAATATTGGCGGGCAGACCGGTGGCGCCATGCAAGTCGCCGCGACAAGTAGTCCATCGGCGTCTCCCCAGCAGTCGGCAGCCTCGGCCCCTGGAACCAGTTCTATAGGGCCGTGCTCGACTAGTCAGTTGTCCATTCGCCAGGAACCTGGTCCTACGGCCATGGGGTTCGCCTACGAGGTGTTTGTCTTCACCAACGGCGGTCCATCGTCTTGCACCTTGGCGGGATACCCGACGGTGACCGAGTCCGGTCCCGCCGCTGATAGTCACTCATCGCTTGCGCCTGGTGCTTCTTCGGCGATGGGAGCCGCGACTGCGCCACACTACGCGAGAAATGGTCAGGTCGATCCAGCGTCGATCGTGACACTTCCAGCTGGCGGAACGGCGTCCTTCTTCATGGACATGCAGCCAGCCATTATGAACGGCGGGTGTTGGGGGCCGAAAGGGGGCACCCCGAGTGACGTTCTCCAAGTCGCGCCGCCCGGTTCTGGAGCAGCCCTGACGATGCCTGGCGCCGGCACCTTTTGTGGTGATCTGGTGCCGCCAGTTTCTCCGGTGTTCCCGGGCATCATATTCACCAATGAGCAGCCCCCGGTATCGTCGGTGGGCAATTGAGGGGACGCGGTCGGGCTTTGGGCTGAGGCAGGAGTGGCACGGAACGGGGCGCGAGTGGCGGTCGGAGTATTGATCCGCTGGGGGCGGACTTCGCGGAGCGGCTTGGCAGTAGCGTGGCGGCGGACCCCTGCGTTGGTTCCGTGCGTCATGGCGGCGTCCGTGGCTCTCGCGGGCTGCGCGGGTGGTCGTGTACCACGCGCGCCAGCCAAGGCACTAGTAACCGGACACTTGGCCTCTGTGAGCATCAGCCGGAGTGGGAAGACCGAGTGGGCGGTGGGCGCAACGGCTCTCACCGCCCATGCCCTGCCTAGGACTCTGATCGTGAAGGGGACTGCTCGCGTGTGGGTGCAAGTGACGAGTCCAAGTGTGATGGGCGTGCAGCACAACAGCGCCGGAGCCGACAACGAACTCACCGCGGTCAGCGCGGTGTCGGCGGGGGATGCGTGGGCGGTCGGGTATTACACGCCCTACGGCAGGCGGGCAGCGAGTTCTGAGGGAGAGAGCTGGCCACTGATCTTGCACTGGAACGGCTCTCTGTGGACGCGAGTGAGAGCAAACGTGTTCGATGCTGGCTGGGTGACCCTGGATGCGGTTAGTGCCGACGCCGCCAACAACGTGTGGGTAGTAGGAGCCTACCGCGGAGCATACCCGCGGGTATTTCACTGGAATGGCGCCACTTGGCAGTCGGTGTCGCTGGAGGGTGCCTTGGGGGCGGGCGGCTTGTATGGTGCGAGCATTACCGCCGTACAGGCGCTCGGTTCAGCCAATGTATGGATGGTGGGCTCGTCTGGAGGGGGACTGCCGCTTGCGTTGCACTTCAACGGTGTCGCTTGGGAGTCGGTGGCGGTGCCTAGAAGTGGGGCGCCAGGGGTGGGGGGCTCGCTCACGTCGGTGACCATCGGTCCGTCAGGTCTAGGGTGGGCCAGCGGGGTCGTCGGGTCAACTACTGGCGTTCTCGACTACTGGAACGGCAAGGCATGGAGTTCGGACAGCGCTGCAGCGGTGGGTGCCTCCGGGGCCATCAGGTCGGTATCAGTGTGTCCATCCTCGTTGGCCACCGGTCTGCAAGGCTGGGCGGTTGGAGGGGTCGGCAGCCGTAAAGCCGCAATTCTGAAGCTCGCCGGCCCCGGCTGGACGCCGGTGGCAACCCCCCGTGTGTCGGGGGGCGCCCTGACGTTGAACGCCGTCGTGAGTAACCTCAGCTGCGGGGGGGAGGTCGTTGGTTCCTACGTGAAGTCGGGAGCTTCGCCAATCGGTCCGAGCCCACTGGTGCTCTCATGGATTTCTGGCAAGTGGGTGCAGGAACCGGTTGTCTCGTGACCTGGTGCTTGTTTCGATGCGTGGCCACGACAGGGTGCGTTGACTACCTCCGGGGGGCGCCGCCACGCCGGCCGAAGATATCCGGCACTCGTCTGCGGGACACCGCCGTATCCGAGGTCGACAACGACCCGTTTGGACGGCGCGTGGTGTCGAGATCAGCCGAGTTCAGACGCACGGGCCGGACGGGGCCCCGCGTGCGCATGATGTACTTCCCAGGTAAGCTGTTGGCGCGGGAGACAGGAGGGAGACCACCGAGAGCGGTGTGGGTTCGGTGGTGCAACCGCCAGGCGAAGGTGGACCTATCCGTGCGAAGGGACCAGGACACAGAGCCATGCGGTGGGCGCCCGCCGGACAGCGGCCCGCATCCGGGCGGGTAGTCGCTGCGTCAGGCCGGACCAGGCATGACCGCTGGGCCTCGCCCAACAGAGGGGCCTGGCGGGTGAAGCGGTGCCCTGAGGGAGGACTGATAGTGGCGGCGAGGCACTCGGTCAGCAGTAGGAGCGAGGGGACCCCGTTCAGGCGGATGGCTCACTCACCCGGACTCAGCTGCCCTCGGTGCGGTTCCCGGGCCCCCGACGGTCTTGTCCTGGACGCGAGCGGTGCGTGTCAACCCCGGTGAGACAGGTTGGTGTCAAATCGCTGTGCTGATGGGATCCTCCTGGGGCTGGTTGAGTCCGAACGGGCCCGGCGGGACCGGGGCCCCACATAAGCGCCTTCCTGATGGTCTTGTCGCTCACCCCCAGGTGCCGCCCGATTGCGGAGTCGCCAAGCCCAAGCTGGTGGAGGACAATGGCTCTCGCCGCGATACGCTGGTAGGCAGGTGGCAATTCACCCTGCCGCACCTCAGCCTCCAGCGCCATTGTCGAGACGGTTCGAATTCTTTGCGTTCGGGTCCACCAACGCAAAGAATTCGAACCCGGCTCCGAGCCCCCGGACCCCGGTGCCGGGTCCAGCTGGGCCAGGGTGTCGATCGAGGTCCGGGCCAGGTAGTACGGACATCCGATGTCCTCCCTGGTTGGCTCGAGCCGGATCGTCCCGAGGATCTGGCGCAGCGGCTGGGCGGACCGCTCGGTCGCCTGCTCCAGCAGCGGGCGCAGCTTGGTGAGCCGTTCCTCGATCCAGTCAATAGGTGATGCCCGGAAGACGGCGTCGCGGCTGCGCCGGAGCCCATCGAGCTCCTCGCGGAGGGCCCCCACGCGGCGCTCGGTCTCGGCCACCGCCGAGGCCAGGGCGCGGCCGACGGGCCGGGCGCTCTCGCAAGCGTCGCCCGAGCCAGTGCCTGAGCGACTCTTCGGAAACGAGCTGGATCGGACTACCGCGATGGTCGGCGCCACTGCGGTGCCGCGTGGAGCAGACTTGCCCGCATGGCCCTGGTGCGGGTAAACGGCATCGAGGTGTACTACGAGGAGCACGGGAGTGGCCCGGCGCTGCTGCTGATCCCCGGGCTTGGGGGCGACTCCCGGATCTTCGGCGGGGTCACCGGAACGCTCGCCGCCTCGAGTCACGTGATCGTGTTCGACCTCCGCGGCGGAGGGCGGAGCGACAAGCCGCCTGGCCCTTACACCATAGAGCAGATGGCCGACGATGCCGAAGGGCTTCTAGACGTACTGAGGATAGAGCGAGCCGTCGTCCTGGGGTACTCCATGGGCGGGCGAGTCGCTCTGAGCCTCGCCCTCGACCATTCAACGCGCGTGCGGCGGCTGGTCCTCGCCGCCACCAGTGCTAGGACGCCGCCAAGCCGCATCGTCAGCCGCCGGTGGCTGGCACTGGAGGTTTTAAGCCGGCTCCCAGCCCCCAGGCGCGAGCGGCAACCGCGCTGGGCTTGGGAATGCCAGCGCCGGGCATCCAGGACCTACGACGCCACCACTCGCTTGGGCGAGATCGCGATTCCGACCCTCATCCTTCATGGTCGGCGCGACCACATGGCTCCTCTCCTGCTGGCGCGTGCGATGCACGAGGCGATCACGGGATCAGCCTTGGTGGAGGTCCCGGGCGGGCATATCTCCCTCCTCACCCGGGAGCGCCGCCGCTTTGCGCGGGAGTTGGCGGTATTCGTGGCGAGCTGACCGGCAACGCTCTTCTCCCCGATCGTCGCCGAAGAACCGTCGGCGCCTCGTGAGCCTCGTCCGCGGGGACCGTGTGGTTGCGGCTCCCTTGGCGGCCAAGCCATGTGCTGCACGGACGAGCGAGTGCCGTGCCTGTAGTGGCCGGGGGTAGACGGCAATCGGGTCGCGGTGTATGGCGGTGCCTGGAGAAATCGTGAGCGCGAAACAGTTTTGGCCCCCAACGGTACAAGGGCTGCCAATCGCCGAAACGCGTCCCCTTGGATGACTGAAACGGCCCAGGCCTGTGGAGCCGCCCGAGAGGGTGTGGGTCGAGCTTGGCGCCCGGCCGTGGGCGGCACCTCCGGAGCGCTGGGTCCCCGACTCAGCGTGTGGGCGGCCCGGAGCGGCGGAGTAGCCCAAATACGCGCCTCTGCGCGGGCCGTAGACCGGAGTTCGAATGAGATCCGGAGCCAGGATCCGGTCTCTGGGCAGCAAAACGCCCGGAGATTGCTCTCCGGGCGTCCGCTTTGTGAAAGTCGCAAGCGTTCTGCGACCTATCCGCAGGACCCGCCGATCGAGGGTCTAGCGACTTTCTGGGGGCCGCTTGAAGTTGGGGATTCCTGCGAGGTTCCAGGGCATCTTTACACGTCACTTTCTTGATTTTTACATTTTCTGATCTCAGGCGGCCAAGACGGTGATCTCAGCGGTCCTCGCTGGCTCCGAAGTAGACGCCAGGGCCCCAGCTAGATGGGTGCGATGTTGACCACGGTACCCGCTGCGCCGTGAAGCGTGGGGTGCCGGCAGTCCCTTGACTCTAGGCGAGCCCTTTACGTGACCGCCGGCACCGGCATCAGAATCACCCAAGCACCCACCCATATTGCCCCTGACGCCCGAGCTAGCAGCCAGGGCAAACTTGACATTATTAGGAATGACTCATATCATATACTAAATGGAGACGAGCTTCGTTAGGGGTTGCAGAGAGTCCCTGCCGGATACCCACCGGGAAAGTCCGTTCGCAATCGGCGATTGTCAGGCAAAGGAGCTGAAAGACGCCCTTATCAGCTCCTTGCTGAATCGCCGACGGGAGCTTCGGCTTACTCAGGCTGCGCTTTCCGCCAAGTGCGGAGTCGCCCAGACTGAGATTAGCCGCATCGAGCGGCGCAGGAAGAGCCCCACGCTCGATACCTACAGTCGCCTCGCCTCGGCTCTCGGGCTGCATGGGGCACTCAGTATGTGCGACCTGGGTGATGACCCGCGTCCACGAGGTAGGGAAGGGGGTGAGCTAGCGGATGGCGGCCCGACGACGGAGCCGAATTGATGGGCGAAGCCACTGGAAGGGCCGGGGGGCAAGGGAACCGGGCTCAGACTGGCGAGGTTGCCGTCTACGTGGCCCCCGATGGCGGGCCGCGCGTCGAGGTTCTGGTGGGGAAGGATACGGTCTGGTTGACCCAGAGACAGATGGCGGACTTGTTCAACACGTCGACTGACAACGTTGGCCTACACATTAGAAACGTGTACAGCGAGGGCGAGTTGACAAGAGGGGCAACTACCGAGGAATCCTCGGTAGATCGATTTGAGGGCACCCGAGCTGTCCGGCGCCGCGTTCAACACTACAATCTGGATGTGATCATCTCGGTCGGCTACCGGGTCAAATCCCAGCGCGGTACCCAGTTTCGCATCTGGGCGACCAACATTCTCCGGGATCACCTGATCCGAGGCTACACGCTCAACGAGAAGCGTCTCCGGGATCGCGACGTTGAGGTCGAGCAGGCCGTCGCCCTGCTCTCGTCCACGCTAAGGAACCAGCGCCTCATTACCGACCAGGGTCAGGCCGTCCTCGATGTCGTTCAACGCTACGCGCGGTCCTGGCGAATCCTCCGGGGCTACGACGAGAACACGCTCTCACCTGCCCCTGACGAGACCTCGGCTCCGGTCGCATCGCTGGATATCGTGGAAGCACGAGCGATTATCCGATCCCTTCGGGATGACCTGGTCGCCAGGGGTGAGATTCCCGGGCTCTTTGGGCGTGAGCGCGGCGATGCTCTGGAATCAATCCTTCTCAACATTGAGCAGACATGGGGCGGTCATCTGCTTTACCCAACGATCGAGTCCCGGGCGGCGCACCTGCTCTACTTCGTGATCAAGGATCATCCGCTCGCCGATGGCAATAAGCGTTCAGGATCTTTGTTGTTCCTTGATTATCTACGCCGGAACGATGCGCTTCTGGCTTCGAATGGACAGCCTCGGTTCTCGGATACAGCCCTGGTCGCACTCGCGCTCCTCGTTGCCGAGAGTAGGGCTTCAAACAAAGAACTTGTCATCCGCCTCATTGTCAACCTCCTGGCGGAGGATCGCGCATAGCACACTCGACGGGTCGGGGCCGGAGTTTACCACCCAAGACAGCAAAACGCCCGGAGAGCAATCTCCGGGCGTCTGCTTCGCGAAAGTCGCAAGCGTTTTGCGATTTATTCGCAAGACCCTCGGGCCACCTCCAAGCGCTCGGCCGCCGGCAGACCCTCTACCTCCACCACCTCGCAGCGGTCCAGCAGGGGCACGGGGATCGAGTCGGTCTCGTTCGCCGTCGCCACGAAGCTCATCCCCGCCGTCTGGAACGGCACCCCGACGTACCGGTCGGTCCAGGTGGTCGAGCCGAGCAGCTCCAGCAGCCACGCCGTGGACGAGCCGCCGTGCCAGCCGTACCCGGCCTTGTCTATCTCGTCGAGCACCACCACCAGCCGGGCCGTCCCTGTCCGCCGGATCGCCCGGATGATCGCCCCTGGCTCCGCCGACCTCCACGCCAGGTCGGCGCCGGGGAGGTCCACCTCGTCCATTGCCGCCATCGGCACGGACACCACCTCGCGCGGGCGGCCCAGGGCGTCCGCCATCGCGCGGGCGGGCATAGTCTTGCCCGTGCCAGGCGGCCCCACCAGGAGCAGGGGCCGGATGCGATGCTCCCAGCCGCCCTGCATCTCCAGGTGCGCCTGCGCCGCCACGCGGTCGGCCAGGATGTTACATCTTGGTCAGCTTCTCCAAGCCAGTCGCCAGCCGGTGCTAATCTGCATCCCAAGTGAGTGGCACCAGGGTTTCCGGGAGGCTGGGATGACACGAGTGCGATCGCTACGGATGTTTGCCATGGGATCGATTTTGGCAGTCGCGGTGGTGAGCGCCTCAATTGGCCTAGGAGAGGTAGCATCCGCGGCCTCCCTTGGGGGTTCGACATCGGCGAGGGCCACCCAATCCGTTGGGCCCACGCATACGGGGACTGGACCCGCGGCCGCTGTGGTGAACCCAGACATGATCTGCATTTGGCAGGGTGGCCATGAGGTATGCGGCAGCTTCCAATCCTTCATCCCGGGGTCGTGGTACGGGTACTCGTGGGACAAAGATCAGATCATCCCCGGGTACTGGACGCCGTGGATGAGCCCGACCGGCCAGCACATTTATGGCTGCATCATTTCGGCCTTGGGCGCCACGATCTTCGTGGATACCGGGAACCCGTGGTCACTACTAGGAGTACCCGGTGCCTGTGGGGTCAGTTGGATCACGGCGTTCAGTTGAGAGTCCCTCGCGTTCTAGGAGGGGTGTGGCCCGTCGCCGCCATGGGGCTGACGATCATGGGGTTCCGCTTCGGTGGCACGGCGGCGGGCGTGGCGATCTTCCTGGTTCTCGCCGTACTGACGCGGTTCTACTTCGTGATGCGCCGCCCATCCAGGCGGACGCACATCATGTGACCACAGCTAACCGCGATCATTCACGGGGACAGGCAGAGGGGTGGTCAGGGGGGTGAGATAGGCGGCTGCGGCTTGCGCGAGCCGGCGGAGTGGCCGTAGTCGGGTAGGAGGGGCACGGCATGGGCGCGCCGCACAGGGCTCGAGCGGCTTTCCGGGTGGCCCAAGGGCAGGTTGGGACCGGAGACGATGGGGACCAGGGCGGCAGCGGCGAGCTGGTCAGGTGAACAGCGCCATCCGCCGGTAGGCGCCGAGGAGTGGGTTGGCATCGGGCCAGCTGTCGAGCACTCGCAGGATGGTTCGCCGCCCGGAGCGGACCAGGCGGGCTGGGGCGTGCCACAAGCGCCAGCGCAGCGCTTTGGGCTCGGCCTGGCGCAGATCGCCGCGCAGGCAGAGCAGTTGGAACCACCGGACCAGGTCGGCGGCGAAGCCCACCTGGGCCAGCCAGGCCGAGTTGGCGTCGAAGTCGGTGAAGGGGAAGCGCTCCAGGCCCGCGTCCCACTGGTGCCGCCAACACACGGGCGTCCCGGTGCGGAGGAAGAAGGGGGTGCTCAGGAGTGAGCTACGCCTCGTTCGTAGGCTTCAGTTCCCAGTATCCGCGCCCTGAGGCAGATCGCCTGAAGCGCTGATCACGGGCCAGTGCTTTGGCCACCGTGGAGTAGGCCCACTCGGACCTGAGGAGCTTGCCCGCGTCTTGAAGTGAGTGGACCAGTTCGATGATCCTCTGGGGCCTTCCCGCTTCCCGGAGGGAGGCTGCGACGGCGTCGCCGAGCGTCCCCGACTGAAGAGCACCTACGACGCCGTTTCCGGCATCGCGTGACAGGGCGATGTGCGCCTCCAAGGTCCTCATCTCAGCGGCGAGGCGGCGCTGCTGCGCCTTGGCCTTCAGGACCTGGTCTCGAAGTGCCGCATGTTCTCGCCTGAGCTCTTCGAGGCGCCTCTCGATTGCTGCCACAGAATCCCGCCGGGACCGCGCGCGAACCATACCGCGCGTGAGTGTAGGGCGGCTTGCCTCAGTTCAGCCAGCGGCTCCCCGGCCGCATGTGACAGAGCCCTATGGGGTGTGCCATAATATGGCGCCGTCATCGGAACCGAGGATCTGTGAGATGGACTGGCCCCCCGTCGTGCCGTCGCCCCCCGATCGTGGCGGGCCATTGGCAGAGGTCCTGGCGGTCCTCACCGATCAGGCGCTGCTTCCCGGAGAGACGTACAGAACCAGGTTGGGCGGAGCCGAGGAGGGAGAGGTGGTGGCCTGCCCGCGGACTCTGGGCGGCCAGGTCGTGATCCTGCCCCGCGAGGCGTTCCACTCCGGGTCCGCGCCGTTAGTGGGGCTGCTGGCGACCGTGGATGAGCTGGAGGAGGATGCCGGGCGGATCGTGTACTGGCGGGCATACGGCCTGCGCCGGGTCCGGGTGCTTGAGGTCGGGTGGCACGGTCCGGCTCTGCGGGCCCGGTGCGCCGAGGTGGAGCGGGAGTCCGCGCCGCCGGAGGGCGCGGTTCCCAGGCTCGAGCGGCTGGCGAGGCGGGTGGCGCGGAAGCATGGGAACGCCTTCGACCCCGCCGGGGAGGTGACGGCGGGGCCCGCTGGACCCGGAGACCCGGTCTCGGTCGCGGATTGGATTGCGCGCCAGGTCGAGCCCAGCCAGGACGACCGCCTGTGGCTGCTGCAGACCGTGAGCTGGGTGGATCGCCTGCCCGTGCTGGAGCGCTGTGCCCGGGTCAGTACCTGGCCGCGGACTCGCCAGCGGCGGACCTCGGACCGGGGCTCGCTGGAGGCAAGGGTGCGGGCCGCCAAGCTCCCCGCCCAGGTGCGGGAGGTGGTGGAGCGCTACCTGAAGGAGCCGAGTGGACTTCACGGCTCGCCGGGCAGGGAGGCCGCGGAGGTGGCCCTGGAACTGGTGTGGGACGCACCCGAACCTCCGGAGTTGAACCTGGGGGAGGTGCGGGAGACCCTCGACCGTTCGCACTTCGGGATGGAGGGTGCCAAGCAGGCGTTCCTGGAGCTGGCGGCGACCGTGGAGTGGGGGCGGCGCCAGGGGAGGGCCTCGGCACCGGGCAGGAGCATCTGCCTGGTGGGACCTTCCGGCACGGGCAAGACCACCATCGCCGGGGCGGCGGCGCAGGCGCTGGGCCGGCGGCTGGAAGCCATCCACCTCGGCGGGATGGACGATCTCGGGCTGGTGGGGGCCGACCGCACCTACTCGAGGTCGCGTCCGGGCCACCTGGTCCGGCGGCTGCGGGAGGCCCGGCTGCACCCGAGCCAGGTGGCGTTCCTGCTGGACGAGATCGACAAGGTGCGGCGCGACCCCTTCCGCTCGCCGCTGCCGGTGCTGCTGGCGCTGCTGGACCCGGGGCAGAACTCGGGGTTCGAGGACCGGTTCCTGGACGGGCTGAGGGTCGACCTCTCCGGAGCGCTGTTCATCGCCACCGCCAACGACTGGGAGGCGATAGCCCCTCCCCTGCGGGACCGGCTGGAGCGGGTCGAGCTGCGCCGCTACACGCCGGAGGAGCTGTTGCAGATCGGGCGCACATGGTTGCTGCCGAGGCTCGCATCCGAACTGGGCCTGAGAGATGGGGTGGTGGTCCGGGACAGCGCCCTGGAGGAGCTGGTCTTCGGCCCGCCTGGGGCCGACGGCTGCCGGGAGCTGGAGCGCAGGCTACGCCGGGTGGTGAGCCGGGGGCTCACGGCGCACATGCAGACCGGGCAGGCGGTGGTGGTGGACGCCCGCCAGGCCCGCGCGTGGGTCCCTATCGAGGCCGAGCACCAGTCGATCGGCTTCCGGGCTTGGCCTGGTGGCCCGGGGGGGACCGGATTCCAGCGGCAACCGGGGAGAGGCGTTCCCAATCCAGCGGCCGGGCGGCCGGCCACCTCCTTGGGCCGTCGCTGTGGGCCCTGAGATGTGCGGCACCCCAGTGGTCCGACCTGACGAAATTGTTACAAGGGGTCCCGGTATCACGCGCGCACGTATACCGCTGCCCATTGACCCAGCTGGGGGCCGCTGGAGGCGTTTGACGCGAAGCTTGAGGTATGGCAGTCTGGGTGGGCCATGTCGACGCCCACTGAATGCCGGGTCCCGGCCACCTCACCGAAAGTGGTCCGACTCCACCTGCAGATGGTGGGGGACGTCGATGGCGGTGGAACCAGCCACCAGACAGGGGGTAGTTGCCTGGCGTAGCCAGCGGCCTCCCGACGGAGGCTGTGGCGACGCTGATGGCACTCCCTGAGGGGAACAAGTACCGGCTCGTCGCCGAGAAGCGGTACCGGCCCAGCATCGCCCCGGACGACCAGCAGTGGCAGAGGGCGTTGCCCCTGCTGCTGGAGATCCTGGCCGCCGATCCCAAGCGGTTCTCGCAGAGCCCGAGGCTGCTGGACGGCCGCCGGGCGGCACTGGCCCGTCACCTGTACTGGCTGGCGGGGGAGCACCCGAGACAGCTCAATCCCGACTTCGCCTTGGACGAGGTGCAGCTGGTCCGGTCGGCGCTGAACTCCGAGGGCCACACCACCGAGCGCTCCCAGACCAGCTACAAGAGCCAGCTGCGCTCATTTCAGGCGGGGTTCCCCAAGCTGTTCCCGGTCCGTAGACGCAAGCGGCCCGGAGGGTCGACGGCGCCGCTGTCGGACCAGGACTTCGAGATCGCCTGGCAGGGAGCGTTCACGTTCCGCAGCGAGGAGACGTGCCGCTCCGTCCAGGCGATGCTTCTGCTGGCTCGTGGGGCAGGCGTGGATGGTGTGGAGGCTCGCCATGTCGCCGGCACCGACGTGGTCCGCAAGCCAGGGGCCGGCCTCTGGGTGCGGATCGACGCCGGGAGACGCAAGCGGGAGGTCCCGGTGCTGGCCCGGTTCCAGGCGGACCTGGAGATGCTCGCCCGGCAGGCTGGCCACGGAGCGTTGATCGGCGGTGGGACAGTGCCCACCGTCTACAGTCGCCCTAACGAGCTGAGCGACCAGCTCAAGCGCCGCCTGCGTCCGATGCATCCGGGGTTCGAGGTCTCCTGCGTCCGGCTGCGCAAGGCCTGGCTCCTGGAGCAGATGGGCTCCATGACCGAGCTGCAGGTCTTCCTGCGGGGCGCCGGTTTGAAGTCGATGCATGGTCTGGAGGACCTGCTCGCCCGCTGCCCCAAGGTGGAGCCGGACGCCGGACGGGAAGCCCGGGTTCTGGGGGCGGTGGCAGCCGCCAGAAGGTGCGGCTGATGGACCCCACGTTGCTGTACGAAGTCGTCTCCCACTTGGAGAGGCGTACCTTCCCCTTCCTGAAGAAGTTGGACGGAAAGCTCAAGCCGAGGCGGGGCGCGCCCCTGTTGGAGAGCCGGGTCCTGGTGATCGGGGGCATCTGCCTGGGGGAAGAGCCGGGTCCGAAGACCATCACCCACCTGGCCAGGATGCTGGCTCGCGTCAGCCAGGGCCAGCTCCACATGCTGTACGGGAAGCCGGTGCCGCCAGCCCACGAGACCCGCTCGGACCTGAAGGCTCCCAGCGAGGCCCAGTTGTACCGCCTATACGACGCCATGGCGACCGTCCTGGGGAGGCAGCACCGGCCGCGTGAGCTGAACGGGCTTACGGGCAGGAAGTTGCGGGCGGCCCAGCGGTCCTGGGAGCGGCGGAAGAAGGAGGCCCGAGAACTGCTGGGCACCGACAACGACCTGGACACCCAGATCAGGCTCTCCATCCAACTGCTTCAGGACACCGCCCCACCGCAACCGGAGGGTGCCGCATACACCACCGACACCACCGATCTCCCCGCGGACTGCCGGCCCATCTCCCAGGCGAGGATCAAGCGGGGGGAGAGGGCCGCAGACCGGGATGCCCGCTGGCGGGTCAAGAAGGTGGGGGAGAGGGATCCCGACGCGCCGGGGGAACAGGAGCGACGCTCGGGCGGGGGTGAGTCCAGGACCAAGCGGGTCTTCGGCTTCGGGGACGACACCATCAGCGGCACTGCCGAGAATGCCGGCTACGTGTACGCCCACGCCCTGTTCGCCGCCAACGCCAACGACGTTCCGGTGTCGGTGAGGCTGGTGAAGCTGCTGCAGGAGCACGGAGTCGGGGTGGCTGACCTCATCGCCGACCGAGGCTTCAGCCAGGACGGCAAGTGGCTGGCGGCGATGCGCGCGCTGGGGGTCATGCCCTGCTTCGACTTGAAGGCGACCCAGCAGCACGCGTACCCGACCTGGAAGAAGTGCCTGATGCTGCCCAGCGGGGTGTATCTGCCGACGGTTCCGGAGCGGCTCTGGTTCATCGAGCGGCCGGGCCCCCAGGCGCCGGAGGAGAAGAAGCGGGCGTACCGGGCGGCGATCAAAGAGCGGTCCCTGTATGCCCTGGTGCCCCACGGCAAGCCTACCCCGGATCAGGTGCGGCTCAGCTCTCCGGTCCTGCGGCGCAAGGCGACGAACGCCCTCGGGTGTCCCAAGGTGCCGGGGTCGATGAGGCGTCGGGACCCGAGGCTGGCCGTCTGCGACGGCAACCATGGCTACGACGAAGCCTGCTGCATCAACGCGGCCACCTTGAAGGCGGAGGAGATTCCGAGCATCTTCCAGTTCCCCTTCTGGGGCACTCCCGAGTGGGAGGAGAAGTACGCCAAGCGGACCAACGTGGAGCGCGGCTTCAGCTCCTTCAAGAACCCGGACGTGATCGGGATGACCAAGGGCCAGTTCCACTACCGGCACGTTCCCAACGTGGCCCTGCTGGCCACCTTCATGTGGGGTGCCCACAATCTGCACATCTGGCTGAAGCGGGCGAAGGAGGCCGCCTTGGCCGCCGCTGCGGCGTTGAGGAAGCACCGGCTTCGCCCCCGGCGCAGCTCCCAGGTGGCGGTGGTGGTCGACCCCGGCTCCGCCCTCCTCGAGGAGCCGGCGGTTGCCGAGGACTCCCGGGCGCCGTAGGGGCGGCTCCGGCACCTTCCACCGACCGGGATCCAGCCTTCCTGGATCAAACGCGCCCTGAGGCCGGCCCAACCGCCGCCGAAGGGCGCGTTCTGCGTGTCATGAGGCCCTGATTTCCACTTCCAGGGGCCCAGAAGACAGCAAAACGCCCGGAGATTGCTCTCCGGGCGTCTGCTTCGCGAAAGTCGCAAGCGTTTTGCGACTTATTCGCAAGACCCTCCGATCAGGAGCACCCCGAGGTGCTGCCGCAGTTCATGCACTTGTAGCACGCCCCGTTGCGGACCATCAACGATCCGCAGTCGGAGCAGGAGGGAGCGTCCTCCTGGTTGCGGAAGGTGAGCTCGGC
>JAJYXT010000078.1 GCA_021801645.1 bacterium | reverse complement strand
CCGCCGAGGCGCGGTCTCACCGCGGGTGGTCCGGCCGGACGGCCGGCTGGATCCCGCCTGCCGGCGGCAGTTCCCCAGTCCCCAGGTGGCACTTTGGCGGCTCGTCGGCCTCTCCCGACTGCGGCCACGCAGCCCTCGCTTCGGCGCCTACAACGTGACCCACCTGCCATCCGATCAGCCCATGGCCGTGGACAGCGGCAGCGGGGCCTGCCTTCTGATCCGGCGCCCCCTCTTCGACGCCGTGGGCGGGCTGGACGAGGGGTACTTCATGTACGGGGAGGACCTGGAGCTGTGCTGGCAAATACACCGGCGTGGGGCCGAGGTCTGGTACCAGCCCACGGCGGTGGTCATCCATCGCAAGGGGAGGAGCTCGGAGCAGGTGGCGCTGCCGATGCTGGTTCACTTCCACCGCTCCATGTGGCGCTTCTACCGCCTCCACTACATGCGGGGTACCGGGGCGGCCCTGGCGCCGGCGGTGGGGGCGGGGATCCTTCTGCGGCTCGCCACCCTCCTGCTCCTCAACGCTCTGCGTCCCCACCCCAGGGTCAGTCCGTGAGTGCCGGCCCGCAGGTGGCCGCGGTCATGATCAGCTGGAACGGCGGGGCCGACCTGGTGGCCGCTCTGGGATCCCTCCGGCGGCAGACCCTGCCGCCGGCAGAGGTGCTCGTGGTGGACAACGGATCGGTGGACGGCTCCGCCGAGTGGCTGGCCGGGCAGCCCGGCGTCCGATTGGTGCGCAACTCCCGCAACCTCGGGTTCGCGGTGGCTGCCAACCAGGGCATCGCCGCCACCACCTCGGCGCTGGTGCTCCTGCTCAACCAGGACGTGGTCCTCGACCCCACGTTCCTGGAGATGGCCGCACGCCGCATCACCGCCCACCCAGGGGCGGGCTCGGTCGCTCCCCGCCTTCGCCGGGGAAGGGGCCTGGACAGCACCGGGCATCAGCTGCACAGTAGCCTCTGGGTCTCCAATCGAGGGCAGGGGGAGCCGGATGACGGCCGCTATGCCCAGGCCGAGGAGGTGTTCGGGGTATCGGCGGCCGCGGTCCTCTACCGGCGGGAGATGCTGGAGGACGTGGCGCTGGATGGGGAGGTGTTCTGCGCCAGCTTCTTCGCCTACCTGGAGGATGTGGACCTGGACTTCCGAGCCCGCTGGCGGGGATGGTCCTGCTGGTATGAGCCCGGGGCCACCGCCACTCACCTGCGTGGTGGAAGTGGGCTGCACCGCACCGCGGCGATCGAGCGACATGTCCTGGCCAACCGCTTCCTGCTCCTGGAACGGGTGGCGCCACCCAGCTGGCGGCGGGGGCGGGGGCAGCTCCGCCCCCGGGCTCTGCTGCTCCTGCGCTGCGGGCTGGCGGCGCGCCGTCATCCCACGGCGCTCCTCGGTTGCGTGGACGCCGCCCGACAGCTGGGGGACGCTCGAAGCGACTGGCGGCGGATCTGGCGCGGCCGGCGGGTGGGGGAGGGGGAGATCCTGCGCTGGGCCGCACCGACCCCGTGGAGGCGGCTCCTGAGCCGCTCCAACTAGCGCTGCGGGCGCTGGCTGAGGAGCGGGGCCAGGGCGGCCACCCGGGCCAGGTCGGAGGCGGCGAGGGTGCCTACCAGCTCACCGTCGGCGACCACCAGGGCCCCCTGTTCCAGGTGGGGGCCGAGGCGCAGCAGCGCCGCCTCCAGATCCTCGTCCGGCCGCACTTTGGTGAGTTGCTCCGCAGCCACCGCCATCGCCTCCAGCCTCCACTCGGGATGCCCACCGCGCACCGCCTCCTCCACCCGACTGCGGGGGAGAAAGCCCAGCGGCTCACCGCCCACGCCGTGCAGCGCGTACAGGCCAGCACCGAGGCTGCTGGCCTCCACGAGCTGCCCGCAGGTGAGCCAGCCGGGGAGGGTCGGGACCGGGCTGGTCATGACGGCGGCGACCGGGACCTGCCGCAGCCGAGATCGGACACCCACCTGGCGCCCTTCGGCCGCTCCGGCGGAGAGCAGGAACCAGCCGATGAGGGCCAGCCAAAGGCCGTTGAGCAGGCCCCCAGCGAGAACCTCGAGTGCTCCCAGCGCGATCAGCAAATAGGCGAAGAACCGCCCCACCCGGACCGCCCCGGTGGTGCCTCGATCCTTGGAACCCGTCCTCCACCAGACCGCGGCCCCCAGGAGCCTGCCCCCGTCCAGGGGTAGCGCCGGCACCAGGTTGAAAACCCCGAGCACCAGGTTGAGCAGGGCCATCCAGGCGAGGACGGTCACCAGAAGCAGCGGAGCGTTGAGGCTGCCCAGCAGCAGCTCAGCCCCGAAGAAGATGGCAGCCAGGACCAGGCTGGTGAGCGGCCCTACCGCGGTGATGAGAGCCTGGTCCTGGGCCCGGCTCGGCTCCCCCTCCAGCTGGGTCACCCCGCCGAAAAGCCACAGGGTGATCCCGGCCACCTTGACTCCCTTGGTCCTGGCCACCAGGGCGTGGGAGAGCTCGTGGGCCAGCAGGCAGGCGTAGAAGACGACGGTTCCCACCACCCCGGCGACCCAGTACTCGGTGCTGGAGAGCCCAGGCGCACCCGAGGGCAGGACCTCAGTTGCCATGGTCCAGGCCACGAGCAGGAAGAAGGGCAGCAGGCTCCAGTTGAAGCCGATCTCCAGGCCGAAGAGCCGGCCCAGGCGGATCGTCTGACTACCCACGTCCTAGACCATAGGGCACCTGCGGGGGGAGGGCCACCCGGAAGGGGCCGGAGCCAGGTGGGAAGTCCCGGCCACCGCCCTGTCTGGGAGAATCCCCCAGGTGGAGCTGCACATTTTCACCGAGCCGCAGCAAGGAGCAACCCAGGGGCAGCTGCGAGAGGTGGCCCTCGCCGCCGAGGCGCTGGGATTCGCGGGATTCTTCCGCTCGGACCACTTGCTGGCGATCGGCACCGACCCGGCGCCGCCCGGCCCCACCGAGTCGTGGGCCTCCCTGGCCGACATCGCCTCGGCCACGACCCGGATCCGCCTCGGGACCCTGATGACCTCGGCAACGTTCCGCAATCCCGGCCCGCTGGCGGTGGCCGTCGCCCAGGTCGACGAGATGAGCTCAGGCCGGGTGGACTTCGGGTTCGGGGCGGGCTGGTACCGGGCCGAGCACCTGGCGTACGGCCTCTCCTTCCCGGAGGTCGGGGAGAGGATGGAGCGCTTCGCAGAGCAGCTGGAGATCCTCCGGGGAATCTGGGGGACCCCGCCCGGCGGCATGTTCTCCTATTCCGGCCGGCACTATCGGTTGGAGGATTGCCCCGCCCTGCCGCGTCCGGTGCAGCCGGGCGGCCCGCCGATTCTGATCGGGGGCATGGGGGCCCGGGTGACGCCGCGGCTGGCGGCACGACACGCCCGAGAGTTCAACTGCGCCTTTGTTCCCTTGGAGGCGGCCAGCTCCCAGTTCGCGCGGGTGCGGGAGGCCTGCGAGCGTTCCGGCCGCGACCCGAGCACGATGCGCCTCTCGATGGCCCTCACGGTGGCTTGCGGGAGGACCGAGGAGGAGGCCTCCCGCCGCAGCCGGGCTATCGGGCGGGAGTACGAGCATCTCCGGAAGGTGGGGCTGGCCGGCACCCCGGAGATGCTCCGGGATCGCCTTGGGGAGTTGACCCTCATGGGCTGCTCCCGCGCCTACCTGCAGGTGCTGGATCTGGGCGACTCGGATCACCTTCAGCTCCTGGCCGAGGAGGTCCTGCCCGACCTCGCCTGAGCCGGGGCAGGATTGCGACTCCCGACGACGGCACTGGCCGCCCCGCTCTGGTGCCGGGTCGGCGGTCCTCCCCAAGGGCGCGTCAGCCAGGCGGCTGGGGCGCCGGGGCCCCGGTGGACCGCGCAGGCGGGTGCGGCTGCTCGTCCCCCGCCCTGGGCAGACCAGGGCGACCACCGGATCGCCGGCCGGGCGGCGATTCGGACGAAGGCTCTCTGGTGAATTGGAGAGCCCGCTCCGGGCCGGGGGATCGGTAAAGTGGCGCCGCCGGACAGTTCCCTTGGAGTGCCCTTATTGCAGATCCTGACCGCCGCGCCCATCGCCCCTGCCATCCTCCGGTGGAACTACGCCGGATACCAGGTGTTGGCCCACCAGGGGCCGCACGGTGGCCTATGGAACTCCGCTGCCAGTGCCCTCGCCGAGTGGGGCATCTTCGCCCTGGCCTTCTGCCTGGTGGCCCTATTGTTCTTCGGACACCCGCCCCAGGCGGCTCGCCTGGCGGCGCTGGCCGGGGCCGCCGCGGCGGTGGTGGCTCTGCTCCTGAACCATCTTCTGGGGCTCCTCTGGTATGAGCCGCGCCCCTACCTCTCCTCCTACCACGTTCCGCTCCTGGCGGCGGCCGCCCACGGCAACTCATTTCCCTCCGATCATCTGGCCTTCGCCGGCGCCGTGGCGGCCACCCTGCTGGTCACCCGGCACCGACTTCTGGGTTGGGCCTCGCTCCTGATCGCCGCCGGCGTGGGGTGGGCCCGGGTTCTGACCGGGATCCACTGGCCCCTGGACGTCCTGGCCGGGCTGGGGCTGGGGCTGGTGGTGGGATGGGTGGCCGGATGGGTCGCTCTGCGTCTACCGGCACTGGGCCGGGCGCTGGGGGCGCTCAAGCTTCCCCGGTGGCCCCGCGTCCTGGCCGCCGTGGTGGTCGTGGCCGTGGGCTTCGCCGCTCTGGAGAAGGCGACCCACATCGGGATCGTTGCCGGCCCGGTCGCCCTCGGCGCCGCGCTCATGGCGGTCCTGGGGGCCATCTGGTCGCAGACCCCGGCGGGGGCCGTCTGACCGAGCGGTGCCTCTCGATCCAATACCATGCCCGAAGTGACCCCTGAGCGCGCCGACCCGCCGGTGAAGCTCAGGGAGTTCATCCGCGACATCCCCGACTACCCCCGCGAGGGGGTGCTCTTCCGGGACATCACCCCGCTTCTGGGATCTGCCGCCGCCTTCCGTTCCGCCTGCGACCAGCTCGCGGCTCGCTTCTCCTCCTCCGAGCTGGACGCGGTGGCAACCATCGAGTCCCGGGGCTTCACCTTCGGGGCGGTGATCGCCTACCAGCTCGGCCTGGGGGTGGTGCCGGTGCGCAAGGCGGGCAAGCTGCCCTGGGCGACGCTGAGCGCCAGCTATTCGCTGGAGTACGGAGAGGCCGTTCTGGAGGTGCACCGGGACGCCATCGCCCCCGGGGCGCGGGTCCTGGTGGTGGACGACCTGCTGGCTACGGGTGGGACCGCGGTGGCCACCCGCAAGCTCATCGAGGAGCTGCGGGGTGAGGTCGTGGCCTTCGGCTTTCTGATCGAGCTGCTGGAGCTCGGGGGCCGGGCGCGGCTGGGGGAGACGGCGCGGGTGGAAGCGCTGCTTTCGCTGTAGGAGGGAGAGGGATTGGCCGATCGCTTCGACGTCACCGACCTGGAGCTGGCTCCGGAGGGCCGGCTGCGCATCGACTGGGCGGCCCGGGAGATGCCCGTCCTGGGCGCGATCCGCCGGCGCTTCGCCAGTGAGCGGCCGCTCAACGGGCTCCGGGTCGGCGCCTGCCTGCATGTGACGGCGGAAACCGCCAACCTCATGCTCACGCTTCAGGCGGCCGGCGCCGAGGTTCACCTCTGCGCCAGCAACCCGCTCTCCACCCAGGACAGCGTGGCCGCCGGGCTGGTGGCCCAGGGAGTGGCGGTCCATGCCCGGCGAGGTGAGGACAGTGCCACCTACTACCGCCACCTGGAGGCGGTGCTGGCGACCTCTCCGCACCTCACCATGGACGACGGGGGCGATCTGGTGACCGCTCTGCACTCGCGGCCCACCAACGAGATGGGCGCGGTGCGCGGAGGCACCGAGGAGACCACGACCGGAGTGGTGCGCCTCCGGGCCATGGCCCGCCAGGGGGTGCTGCGCTACCCCGTGATCTCAGTCAACGACGCCCAGACCAAGCATCTCTTCGACAACCGCTACGGCACCGGGCAGTCCACCATCGACGGCCTGATCCGGGCCACCAACCTGCTGCTGGCCGGCCGCACCCTGGTGGTCTGCGGCTTCGGCTGGTGCGGCCGGGGCCTCGCCTCCCGTGCCCGGGGCATGGGCGCCCAGGTGGTGGTGACCGAGGTGGAGCCGGTGCGTGCGCTGGAGGCGGTGATGGAGGGCTACCGGGTGATGCCGCTGGCCGAGGCGGCGCCCGTGGCGGACGTCATCATCACCGTCACCGGGGACTGCAACGTCGTCGACCGGGAGCACCTCCAGGCGGCCAAGGACGGCTGCGTGATCGCCAACAGCGGCCACTTCAATTCTGAGATCAACCTGGCGGCCCTGGACGAGCTCACGGTCAAGGTGCGGCAGGTGCGGCCGGAGGTGGCGGAGCACGAGCTTGCCGATGGCCGCCACCTGTACCTGCTGGCCGAGGGCCGGCTCCTCAACCTGGCCGCTGCCGAGGGCCACCCGGCGGCGGTCATGGACATGTCCTTCGCCAACCAGGCGCTCTCGATAGCCCACCTGGCCGCCTCCTCCCAGGAGATGTCGCCCGGGGTCCACGAGGTGCCCCAGGAGATCGACGCCGAGGTGGCCAGGCTGAAGCTGGCAGCTCTCCGGGTCCAGATCGACACCCTGACCGAGGAGCAGCGCCACTACCTCGTCTCCTGGGAGCAGGGCACGGCCTGAGGGCGGCGCCGCGGCGCGCTCGTGGCTAAGATCGAGAGGTCCCCGGACAGGAGAAGGCCCGTGGCCGCAAGCGGGTGGCTTCCGGTGGGGAGGGAGTTTGCCATGAGCCCACAGCGCAGCAGGAGGCTTTTTACCTCCGAGTCGGTGACCGAGGGCCACCCCGACAAGATGGCCGACCAGATCTCGGACGCGGTCCTGGATGCCATCCTGGCCAAGGACCCGCTGGCCCGGGTGGCCTGCGAGACGGCCCTCACCACCGGGACCGCCATCCTCCTTGGGGAGGTCTCCACCGAGTGCTACGTCGACCTCCCCAAGGTGGTACGCCAGACCATTCGGGGAATCGGATACACCAGGGCCAAGTACGGCTTCGACTGGGAGACCTGCGGGGTCATGGTCTGCATCGACGAGCAGTCCCCGGACATTGCCCTCGGCGTGGACCAGGGTGGGGCGGGCGACCAGGGGATGATGTTCGGGTACGCCTGCGACGAAACCCCCGAGCTGATGCCCGCCCCGATCCAGTACGCGCATCAGCTGGCGCGCCAGCTGGCCCAGGCCCGCCGCAGTGGGGCCCTGCGCTGGGCCCGGCCGGACGGGAAGTCACAGGTGACGGTGGAGTACGACGAGGGTGGGCGGCCCCGGCGGCTGGACACGGTGCTGGTGAGCGCCCAGCACTCCGAGGACGCCACCGCCGAGGAGGTCCGCGAGGGGGTGATGGCCGAGGTCATCTCCCGGGCGGTGCCCCAGGAGATGCTCGACCAGAACACGAGGATCCTGGTCAACCCCACCGGCCGGTTCGTGGTGGGTGGCCCTCAGGCGGACGCCGGTCTCACCGGGCGCAAGATCATCGTCGACACCTACGGAGGTGCGGGCCGGCACGGAGGTGGCGCCTTCTCGGGGAAGGACCCGACCAAGGTGGACCGCACCGGGGCGTACGGAGCCCGCTTTGTGGCCAAGAACCTCGTCGCGGCCGGGCTGGCCCGGCGTCTCGAGGTGCAGCTCGCCTACGCCATCGGCGTCGCCCATCCGGTGTGGGTGGGGGTGGAGACCTTCGGCACCGAGCTGATCCCCCGGGACCAGATCGCGGCCCTGGTCGATGAGTACTTCGACCTCTCTCCGGCCGGGATCATCAAGGAGCTGGAGCTCCGCCGCCCGATCTACCGCCAGGTGGCCGCCTACGGTCATTTCGGCCGGGCCGATCTGGACCTGCCCTGGGAGCGCACCCCCTACCGTGAGGAGCTGGCCGGCCAGGCGGGGGTCGAGCCGGTGGCGCTGGAGGAGGTGCTCCCCTGAGACCAGCACCCGCCGCGGACTCCGGCCACCGGTTACCGCCGCCCCCGGGGCTGGTGGCCGTCATCCTGGCGGGGGGGTCGGGCACCCGCCTCTGGCCGCGCTCCCGCCGCCGCCTGCCCAAGCACCTGTTGCCGGTGGCGCCGGACGGGCGCACCCTGCTCCGTCACGCCTTTGACCGGGCCCGGTCCCTGGGAGGGGAGGTGCTGGTGGTCTCGGCCGCCGACCAGCGGGACCAGATCCTCCGCGAGCTGCCGGAGCTGAAACCGGGCCACCTGCTGGTCGAGCCCGCGCCGCGGGGGACCGGTCCCGCGCTGGCGCTGGCGGCAATCGCCGCCGAGCGCTTGGTGCCAGGAGCGGTGATGGTCTCGCTCCATGCCGACCATCACCTCCCGGACCAGGCGGATACCACGTTCGCCCTCCTGAGCGCCGCTTGGTGGGCCCGCGAGGTGCCCAGCCTGGTGGCCATCGGGGTCCGGCCCACGCGGCCGGCCACCGGCTTCGGGTACGTGGAGCAGGGGGATGCGCTGCAGCGCCCAGCGGGAGTTCCGCCAGCCGCGCTGGGTCTGATGTCCGCCCGTGGCTTCAGGGAGAAACCCGACGCCGCCGGCGCCGCCGCCATGCTCCGGGACGGGCGTCATCTGTGGAACACTGGGCTCTTCGCCTGGCCTGCCGGTCTTCTGCTCTCGGAGTTCGAGGAGCACTCCGCGGAGACCCTGGCTGGGGTGCGGGCCGCGGCTGCGGGCACGGGGGTGGACCCCGACCTGTGGTCCCGGGTGACCCCTGGGGTGGTGGAGCGGCTGGTGCTGGAGCGCAGCTCCAAGCTGGGGGTGCTTCCCACGGCGCTGGATTGGTCCGACCTGGGATCGTTCCTGGACCTGTACCAGGCGGCCACCGCCGCCGGGGCCGCTGACGGTGAAGGCAACGTCGCCAGAGGGGATGTGCTGCTGGCCGACTCCTTCGGAACCATGGTGGACTCGGCCGCCGGCCGCCTGGTGGTGGTGGTGGGCGCCTCGGGGCTGGTGGTGGTGGACACCGAGGACGCGGTTCTCGTCTGCCCGATGGAGCGGGTGCAGGAGGTGAGCTCCGTGGTGGACCAGCTGCGGCGGCGCGGCCGGGCCGACCTGCTCTGAGGGTTAACCTCCTCAGGGCCTCATACAATGGCCGCGCCGGGGCGGAGCAGGGAGGTGCGTGATGGCAGCTGCGGAGATCAGCTTCGGGACCGACGGCTGGCGGGGGATCGTCGCTGACGACTTCACCTACGCCAATGTCCGGGTGGTGAGCCAGGCCGTGGCGCTGTACCTCTCAGCCGAGCCTCCGGATGGCCGGGTCGTGGTCGGCCACGACACCCGTTATTGCGCCGAACTCTTCGCCCGGGAGGTGGCGCGGGTGCTGGCAGCCAACTCCAGGCGGGTTCTGCTCCTCGACCGCCCGAGCCCGACCCAAGCCGCGGCCTGGATGGTCGTGGCCCGCAAGGCGCTGGGAGGGGTGGTGGTCACGGCCAGCCACAACCCCCCCGAGTTCAACGGGCTGAAGTACAAGCCCGACTATGGCGGATCCGCCTCGCCCGAGGTGGTGGCCGCGCTCGAGGAGGAGGTCGGAAGGGTCCTGTCCCAGGGGTCGGTCAAGACCATGGCCTTCGAGGAGGCGCTGCACCAGGGGCTGGTGGAGATGGTCGACCCCCGGCCGGAGTACCGGGCCCAGGTAGGGCGGATCGTCGACCTGGACCAGATCCGCCAGGCGGGCCTCAAGATCCTTCACGATCCCATGTACGGCGCCGGGGCCGGGTATGTGGCCGACACCATCGGCGTCGGCACCACCACGGTGGACGAGCTGCACCAGGAGCGCAACCCCGGGTTCGGCGGCATGCACCCCGAGCCCATCGCCGTCAACCTGCAGGAGGCCATTGGCAGGCTCCGCCAGGGCGGCTACGACCTGGGGATCGCCAATGACGGCGACGCCGACCGGGTGGGGATCATGGACGGGACCGGGGACTTCGTCGACCAGCTGGAGGTGGCCACCATGCTCCTCTGGCATCTCTGCGAGAACCACGGGTGGAGAGGGCCGGTGGTCCGCTCTTTGACCTCCACCGGACGGCTCGACATCCTGGGGCGCCACTACGGGCTGGAGGTCGAGGAGCTGCCGGTGGGGTTCAAGTACCTGGGGCCCCGCATGCGGGAGCGGGACGCCATCCTGGGTGCCGAGGAGTCCGGCGGCTTCGCCTTTCGAGGGCACATCCCCGAGCGCGACGGCATCCTCAGCGGCCTCATGTTCGCCGAGATGATCGCCATGACCGGAAGGCCCCTGGCGCAGCTGCGCCGCCAGGTCGCCGACCTGGTCGGACCCCACGCCTACGCCCGGCGCGACCACCACTTCCCCAGGGAGGAGTACCCGGTGGTGCGCGAGCGGCTCGCCCACCGCCTGCGCACCCAGCCGCCTGAGTCAGTAGGCGCCGAGCGGGTGGTCAGGGTTCGCTCCGATGACGGCGCCAAGTTCTGGCTGGAGGACGGATCCTTCGTCCTGGTCCGGATGTCCGGGACGGAGCCGCTCATGCGGGTCTACTGCGAGTCCACCGACCCCGCGCGGGTTCAGCGGCTCCTGGACGACTTCGAGACTGAGCTGGGGGTCGTGGCGGACACCCATGGCGGATGACCTCGCTTTCTCGGTGCCCGATCGCCGAGTGGACAAGCCCTGGGGCCACGAGATCTGGTTCGCCGTGACCGACCGCTACGCCGGCAAGATTCTCCACATCGAGGCGGGGGAGGCGCTCAGCCTCCAGTACCACGAGCGCAAGGACGAGGCCATCTGGGTGCTGCAGGGGGAGCTGGAGCTGGAGCTGGACAGCCCCGAGGGGGATTTGGAGGTTCACCGGCTTCGCCCGGGCGAGGGGCGTCGCATCCAACCGGGGAGGCGTCACCGCATGCGGGCTGTGACCACGGTGGAGGTCTGTGAGGTGTCGACCCCCGACCTGGACGACGTGGTGCGCCTGGAGGATCGCTACGGGCGCGCCGGAACCAGCACCGGCTGATCCGTGAGTCCACACTTTCCACAGGTGAACGTGGAAAAGCCCCGTTCGGCCACCCGTTGAGCCGGCTCCCCGCCGGGCCTGCTGCTCTCCGCCGCCAGGCCGAGATCGGCGGCCTCCCGGAGGCCCACGTCGAGGCGATGCGCCCTCTTCTTCTGGCCATCTTCGCGCTGGCGGCGGCGCTGGTGGTGGCCATCTCCGGGCTCGGGGTCCTGGCCCCGATCTGGGGCTACCTGCTCACGCTCGCGGCCGGCGCCACCTATGTCCTGGGGCTGCGCTCCTTCCTCCCCAGCCGGGCTCGGGCCGGGGCTCGCTTCTGGCTCTCCCCGCGGCTGCTGGAGGTGGCCACCGTGCCTCTCACCGCGATCACCGGTGCGGTGGTAGTGCTGACCCTCAGTCCGGGGCCGATCCTGGTGGGAGTAATCGCGGGTTGGCTCTTCCTGGTGCTCGGCCTGGGAGCCTGGCTGGACGCCGCCGGCTCCCGAGGTGAGGGTCCGGCTTGGGGTCCGACGGTCCTCTCGCTGCTGCTGGTGAGCGTACCCGCACCGCTGCTTGTGAGCTCCCTCGGCCCCGGTGTCACCCCCTGGCTGGTCGGACTGGGGGTGGCGGGGGGAAGCTGGGGGCCCGGATGGCGGCTCGTGCGGATGTCCGGCCGGGGCTCGGGGGAGGCGGCCCTGGCGGCCCTCGGGGTGGCCCTGCTGCTAGGCGCGGCGGCCGTGCTCGCCCTCCGGGCAAGTGCTGCCAGCGCGGTGCTCCCGGCGGCCCTCCTGGTGGGCTGGTACGGGCTCGTCGGGGTCGCCTCCAGGACCCGCTCCGAGTCGCCGACCCTGCCCTCCCTCGGCTTTGTGGTGCTGGCGGCGCTGATGCTGGCCCTCACCCAGCCCGCCTGAGTCGCTACCGTTGCCAACTATGGACGCCGGTCACATGGGCCGCTGGTGGGACGCCAACGGCCTGCCCCCACCCCGGACCCGGCGCTGACCCCGGGCTGGTCCCGGGAGTCCGGATCTCCGGTGGATTGGCGGCCGGAAGGCCGAGGAGGGCTAAGAAA
This sequence comes from bacterium, assembly GCA_021801645.1. Taxonomy (GTDB): domain Bacteria; phylum Chloroflexota; class Dormibacteria; order Aeolococcales; family Bog-877; genus JAJYXT01. The sequence goes on along the minus strand of JAJYXT010000078.1, from coordinate 79,261 downwards.
TGGCGAACACCACATCCAGCTCCGCTGACGGACAGGTCAGCCAGCTGGCTCGCGACTGGCACGAGCGGGACCACAGGTCCGTGGCCGGGGTGTATTCCCGCTACACCGACGTCGTGCTCCGGGATGCCCAGGGGTCCTACCTGGTGGACGTCGACGGGCGGAGGTACCTGGACTTCGGCTCGGGGATCGGCGTTACCTCCCTGGGGCACCGTCACCCGGCGGTGGCGGAGGCCGTGCATCGCCAGGTGGACAGCTACTGGCACACCTCGGTGGTCACCCAGCACGTGCGGCTCACCGAGGCCGCCGAGCGGGTGGCCAGGATCTGTCCGGACCCGTTGGACACGGTCTTCTTCGCCAATTCCGGGGCCGAGGTGGTGGACGGAGCCATGAAGCTGGCCCGGCGCGCCACCGGCAGGCGGGGGATCGTGGCCTTCCGGGGGGGGTTCCACGGCCGGACCTTCGGCGCCGCCAGCGTCACCACCAGCAAGGTCCACTACCGCGAGGGGTACGGGCCCCTGCTCCCGGACGTCTACATAACCCCATATCCGTACTGCTTCAGGGAGTGCCACCACGCCGCCTCGGAGCCCTGCCCGATCGCCGCGGGGGAGGAGTTGGAGCGGCTCTTCCAGCGCATCATCCCGGCTGAGGAGGTGGCCGCCATCCTGGTGGAGCCGATCCAGGGCGAGGGCGGGTACGTGGTGCCCCCCAAGGGCTTCCTGGCCACCCTGCGGAGCATCTGCGACCGCCACGGGATCCTCCTCATCGCCGACGAGGTGCAGAGCGGGGTGGCTCGGACCGGCAAGTGGCTGGCCATCGACCACGACGGGGTCGTCCCGGACATCCTCCTTCTGGCCAAGGCGCTGGCCAGCGGGCTCCCGCTGGGGGCGATCGTGGCCAGCCGCCAGCTCATGGACCGCTGGCCCGCGGGCGCCCACGGCACCACATTCGGCGGCAACCCGATCTCCTGCGCGGCGGCCATCGCCACGCTCGACGTGATCGAGAAGGAGAACCTGCGCGACCGGGCCGCTGAGCTCGGTGACCGCATCCAGGCGGCAGCCCGGGGCTGGCAGGAGAGGGTCGGGGGCCCGAGTGATGTGCGCGGCCGGGGGCTGATGATCGGGCTGGAGTTCCTGGACTCGGCCGGCCTCCCAGATGCCGAGAGGGTGGAGGAGATCCGGGCCACCTGCCTGCGTCGCGGGCTGCTGCTCCTCTCCTGCGGCCTGGACGACAACGTGATCCGGCTGATCCCCCCGCTCACCCTCGGCGACGGCGAGCTGGCGGAGGCTCTGGAGTTGATGGAGTCGGCGATCGCCGGCGTGGAGGTCAGGTGATGGAGCAATCCCCGGCCCTGGAGGCCAGGACCTACGGCAACCTCATCGGCGGGGAGTGGCGTGCCGCCCGCGGGGGCGACACCTTCGACTCCCTCAATCCGGCCCGCCGGAGCGAGGTCCTGGGTCACTTCGCCCGCGGCTCCGCCCTGGACATCGAGGACGCCGTGTCGGCAGCGGTGGCGGCCCAGCCCGGCTGGCAGCGCACCCCGATGCCGCTCCGGGCCGAGATCCTGGCACGAGCCGGGCGGCTCCTGGAGGAGCGCAAGGAGGAGCTGGGGCGGCTCATGACCCGGGAGATGGGCAAGGTCCTCACCGAAGCGCTGGGTGACGTCCAGGAAGGCATCGACATGGCCAAGTACATGGCCGGACAGGGCCGGATGCCGGTGGGGGAGGTGGTCCCCAGCGAGCTCCGGGACAAGCGCTGCTTCGCCGAGAGGGTGCCGATCGGTGTCGTCGGGTGCATCACTCCCTGGAACTTCCCCATGGCCATCCCCTGCTGGAAGCTGATGCCGGCGCTCTTGGCGGGCAACGCCGTGGTGTTCAAGCCGGCCGAAGACACCCCCCTGGTGGCCATCCGCCTGGCTGAAATCCTGGTCGAGGCCGGCCTGCCCGCGGGGGTGCTGAACCTGGTCACCGGGCTGGGCGACGAGGCCGGCGCGGCGCTGGTGTCCCATCCCCGGGTTCGAGCCATCTCCTTCACCGGCTCCATGGAGGTGGGGAACCAGATCGCCGCCACCTGCGGCAAGCTGGGCAAGCGCGTCTCCCTGGAGCTGGGAGGCAAGAACGCCATGCTGGTGGCGGCGGACGCCGACCTGGACCTAGCCGTGGACGGCGCCCTCTGGGGTGGGTTCGGGACAGCCGGCCAGCGGTGCACCGCCACCTCCCGCCTGATCGTCGACCGGCAGGTCTTGGGCGACTTTCAGGAGCGGCTCCTGGATCGGGTGGAGAAGCTTCGCCTGGGCGACGGCCTGGACCCAGACACCGACGTCGGTCCGGTCATCAACTCCAAGCAGCTGCGGCGGATCCACTCCTACACCGAGATCGGCAAGCAGGAGTCGGCGCGCCTGCTCACCGGTGGCCAGGTGGCCGAGGACGGGGAGCTGAGCCTGGGCAACTTCTACCGGCCCACGGTCTTCACCGACGTGCGCCCGGAGATGCGCATCGCCCAGGAGGAGATCTTCGGGCCAACAGTCTCGGTGCTTCCCGCCGAGGACCTGGCGGACGCCGTCCGCATCGCCAACGGCACCCGGTACGGGCTCTCACTGGCGGTGTACACCCGCGACCTCTCCCGCGCCTTCTGGGCGGTGGACCGGCTGGAGTCGGGGATCGTCTATGTCAACGCCCCCACCATCGGAGCCGAGATCCAGCTCCCCTTCGGCGGGGTGAAGGGGACGGGCAATGGCCACCGGGAGGCGGGGACCACCGCCCTGGACGAGTTCACCGAGTGGAAGACCGTCTACATCGACTACTCCGGCAGACTTCAGCGGGCCCAGATCGACACCGGGCAGGGCTGAGCGGTGGTCGATCTGGAGCTGAGTCCGGAGCAGCTGCAGTTCCAGCAGATGCTCCGGGAGTTCGCTGCCCGGGAGCTCGCGCCGGAGGTGGCGCGGCGCGACCGGGACGCCGAGCCCGACCCCGAGCTCTTCCACAAGCTGAACTCCGTCGGACTGCCGGGGGTGTCCATCCCCCAGCGGTACGGTGGGGCCGGCCTGGACTGGATCGCCCTGGGGCTGGCGTGCGAGGAGCTGGAGTACGTGGACGCCTCCTGCCGCACCGCGCTCTCCGTGCACGCGGGCCTGTGCAGCACCGGTGTGTATCAGTGGGGCACCGAGGAGCAGCGGCAGCGGCTGCTCCGCCCCCTAGCCGAGGGCCGCTGGCAGGGCTGCTTCGGCCTGACCGAGCCGGACGCCGGCAGTGACGTCCGGGCGCTGCGCACCCGGGCGTACCGGGAAGGGGACGTCTACCGCCTCCGGGGCCAGAAGGTCTGGATCTCCATGGGGGATCAGGCCGACCTGATCCTGATCTTCGCCACCGTGGACCCCGAGCTGGGGACCAGGGGGATCACCGCGTTCGCGGTGGAGCGGGGCGCGGCCGGGCCCGGACTGCGCACCGAGCCCATTCACAACAAGTACGGCCTCCGCGCCAGCGACACCGCCATCGTCTTCCTGGACGACGCCCTGGTGGCGGCCGAGAATCGCATCGGGGAGGAGGGGGAGGGCTTCAAGGTCGCCATGTCCTGCCTGGACAGCGGACGCTACTGCGTCGCCAGCGGGGCCGCCGGCACCATCCGGGCCTGCCTGGACATGAGCGTCGCCTACGCCCGCCAACGCCAGGTGCAGGGGCAGGAGATCGGGCGCTTCCAGCTGGTCCAGCAGATGGTGGCCCAGATGGCTCGCGACTACGACATCGCCCGGCTGCTCTGGCTCCGTGCCGGGTGGGCCAAGAACCGGGGGCTGCGCAGCTCGCGGGAGTCGGCCCTCGCCAAGTGGGTCAACTCCGAGCGGGCCAACCGCTGTGCCGACGACGCGCTGCAGGTCCAGGGGGCGACTGGCTTCAGCGAGGAGAGCCCCGCGGCCCGCTATCTCCGCAACTCCCGGGCCACCCTCATCTACGAGGGGACCAGGGAGGTGCAGACCCAGCTGGCCGGGGAGTACGCACTGGGGTACCGTCAGGACCGGCCGGTGCGCTGCCCGCTGCCCCCCTGGCCCAACGAGTAGCCCAAGGCCGCCGTGACCACCCTTCCCCCGCTGCCGGCGGCGGCCGCCGCCGGTTGGCAGGAGCACCTCCTGGATCGGCCCCAGGGCCCGCTCCGCTACGTGACCGCCGGAACCGGCCTTCCCCTGGTGCTCTTCCACGGGTTCATCGGCTCGGCGGAGAACTTCGAGAGCTGGGTGGAGAGGCTGAGCCGCATCCGGACCCTCGTCATCCCCGACCTCCCCGGCTTCGGAGAGTCAGCGCCGCTCCCCGGGTCTCATCGCAGCCGCGATCTGGCGCGTGAGGTGCGGGCGCTGCTCGACCATCTCGGCGTGGGGGAGTTCGAGGTGGGAGGCCTCTGCCTCGGCTCCACGGTGGCGCTGGAGCTGGCCGCCGGCGACCTGCGGCGGGTTAAGGCGCTCCTGCTCCACACCCCGCTGCTGGCCCCGGAGCTCACCTCACCGACCTTCCGGGCGCAGGTGGCCGCCCTGGCGGTGCCCGGGGTGTTCGCGGCGCTGGGGGCGGTGGGACGCTGGCGGCCGCTGGCCGACCTCTACCGGCGGGTCCTGGTCGAGGGCGGGGAGGAGATCGACGAGCGCTCGGCCCAGGTCAATTTCGACAACCAGCTTCGGGCCAACCCGCGGGCGGCCCGGGAGTGGCTCCGGGACGGCGCCCGTCTCGACTTCCGGCTCTTCCTGCGGCAGGTGCCGCGCCCGGTGGCGGTCCTGGCCGCCGCCGACGACCACCTGCTGCGGGTGGACCGGCTCCGGGACTTCTGCGCTCCACTGCCGCGGGTCCGGCTCCGGCTGCTCCCCGCGGCCGGCCACGGTTGGAGCCCGGAGTTCATGGTCCGGCAGGTGGCGGCGCTGGAGGAGCTTCTGGCCTGAGCCGGATGGTGCTCTTCGTGGCCGCCGCCGTCCCCCTGGCGGATGCCTCCCGAAGCTGGCTCCGGGAGATCGCCACTGCCGTGCCCGAGTCCCGGGTGGTGCGCGCCGAGGGGCTCCACCTGACCCTGCGCTATCTCGGCCCCACGGACTGCCAGGACCCAGCCGACCTGGTGGCCGAGCTGCGGTGGCTGGTCCAAGACGCTGGGCCGTTCCCGGTCCGCCTGGAGGGGATCGGCGCCTTTCCCAGCCTGGGGCGACCCCGGGCCATCTGGGTCGGGGTCACGGAGGGCAGGTCGGAGCTGGTGCGCCTGGGCCGGCTCCTGGCCCCGGGTGAGCCGGCGATCAAGCCGCACTGCACCCTGGCCCGAGTTGGTGGAAAGATCACGCCGACCTCTCGCGACAGGCTCCGAGAGCTGGAGAGGGTCGGTCTGGCGCCCCTCGAATTCCGCTGCGCCTCGGTGGGGCTGTACGAGTCCCGCACCGATGCCGATGGCCCAGCCCAGTACCGGTGTCTGGGGGAGCTGCTCCAGTCCGGCTCAGCGTCCGAAGGGACGGCCCCAGAAGGGATCGAGTAGGGGATACCTGCCGGACCGGCAGAGCCACCGGAAGCGCCGGCGGAAGGCCGCCACCTCCACTCGATCCAGGAGCCGGAGGAGGCTCACCTGTAGTGCGTCGAGCCGGCGGCGGTCGCCGAGGAGCGAGGCCAGGTCCGCCATGGTGGCCTCTGGCACCGTTTCGCCACCCAGGTCGGCGAGGACCGTACGCAGCTTGAATTCCGGGCTGAAGGTGACGCCATGGTCGATCCCGCGCAGGTGCAGTCCGGGGTCGAGTAGCAGGTGCGCCGCCTTGCGGTCACCGTTGTTGACCAGCACGTCCAGGGCCGCCAGTCGGCGGAGCTCCTCCTCCAGCTGGAGGGGGTCTGGAGCGGCCTCCTCCGGTGGCTCTGCGACCCACTCCTGCATCGACCCCGGGCCGAGCGGCCCGTCCCGGCGGGCCACGGTGGGAGGGACCAGCCCCCAACCCAGTGCCCTGTCCACCAGGTAGGTGGCGGCCTCCCGCCGGTACAGGGTCTGGGGCGGGAAGTCCCACAGTGGACGCTCCCCGCGGACCGGCTTGTACACCGCGGTGAGCGCCGAGCCGCCCATCTCCAGCCGAACCTGAAAGACCCGGTTGCTGCCCGCCACCACCTCGGCGAGGCTGGTCACCTCGCCGCGCGCCAGAATCGACTCCGTCCCTGCCGGGTCGCCGGGCCGCGCCTCAACCATCTGATCCAAGAGGTTATCGGCCCTGGCCGCCGGCACGGAGATCGTCTCTAATGCACGCGACTCCCGCGATCGGCCACAATGGAGGCGATGCACCTCCCCCACCAGGGACCTGCGGGCGGGGACGGTCGGCCGTGATCCAGGGGCTGGAACACTTCCTGACCGTCGCCGGTTACCTGGCGCTCTTCCTCCTCACCGTGGCCCAGTGCTGTGGGTTCCCCGTCTCCAGTGAGGTGGTGCTGCCCTTCGCCGGGGTTCTGGTATCCACCGGGACTCTGGCGCTGCTGCCGGCGGTGGTGGTCGCCCTGGCGGCGGAGCTGGTGGGGGGCCTCATCGCCTATGGGGTGGCCGCCTTCGTGGGCCGGGCCGCCCTGGTGGGATTCGGCCAGCGCTTCAAGCTCAAAGAGAGCCACTTCGAGGCGGCCGAGCGCTTCTATGAGCGCCGCGGGGTCGCTGCGGTGGCCATCGGCCGGGTGCTGCCGGTGGTGCGCAGCTACACCTCGTTCCCGGCCGGGTTCGCCAGGATGCCGCTGCGCCTCTTCATCCCTGCCACCCTCGCCGGGGCCCTGGTCTGGGACGTCGGGCTGATCGTGGCGGGGATGGAACTGGGCAAGCACTTCTCGGAGATCGGCAAGGTGATCAAGCCGCTGGAGTACGTGATCGCGGTTCTGGTGGTCCTGGCGATCCTCTACCTGGTCTACCGCTACATCAACCGGCCGGTGCAGAAGGCCGCTGATCGGGAGACGTAGTACACTCACCTTAACGTGAGCGTAAACCGCGTGGCGGCCAGTGCCAGCCGCCCCGACCGCTACAAGTGGATCGCCCTCTCCAACACCACCTTAGGGGTGCTGATGGCGGTGGTGAACTCCTCCATCGTGCTGATCTCGCTGCCGGCCATCTTCCGCGGGATCCACGTCAACCCCCTGGCTCCCGCCAACGTCAGCCTGCTCCTCTGGATGCTCATGGGCTACATGGTGGTCACCGCGGTTCTGGTGGTGAGCCTGGGGCGGGTGGGGGACATCTTCGGCCGGGTCCGCATGTACAACCTCGGGTTCTTGGTCTTCACCGTGGCCTCGATCGGGCTCTCCGTGGTGTTCTTCCAGGGCACCACCGCTGCCCTGACGCTCATCGGCCTGAGGGTGGTCCAGGGGGTGGGTGGGGCCCTCCTGATGGCCAACTCGGCCGCCATCCTGACGGACGCATTCCCCAGCAACCAGCGGGGCATGGCGCTGGGCATCAACGTGGTCGCGGGAATCTCCGGATCCTTCATCGGGCTGGTGCTGGGCGGGTTGCTCTCCGGCGTCGACTGGCACCTGGTCTTCCTGGTCTCGGTCCCGCTGGGGCTCTTCGGGACGGTCTGGGCCTACCTCAAGCTCCGAGAGATCGGGGTCGTGAAGAGGGCCAGGATCGACTGGCTGGGGAACGTGACCTTCGCCGTGGGGCTGATCTCGGTCCTGGTGGGCATCACCTATGGCATCCAGCCCTACGGTGGCAGCAGCATGGGTTGGACCAACCCCGAGGTGCTGGTCGAGATCGTCGGCGGTGTGCTGGTGCTCGGCCTCTTCGTTTGGATCGAACGCCGCACGGAGGAGCCGATGTTCAACCTCGGCCTCTTCCGGATCCGTGCCTTCACCGCCGGGAACCTCGCCTCTCTCCTGGCTTCCATCGGTAGGGGCGGGTTGATGTTCATGCTGATCATCTGGCTGCAGGGGATCTGGCTGCCCCTGCACGGCTTCAACTTCGTGGAGACGCCGCTCTGGTCGGCCATCTACATGCTCCCGCTGACCGCCGGTTTCCTGGTGGCTGGCCCTTTCTCCGGCTACCTCTCGGACCGGTACGGCGCCCGTCCGTTCGCCACCGGCGGGATGCTGGGAGCGGCGGTGAGCTTCGGCCTTCTGTCCCTCCTTCCCGCCGACTTCCCCTATCCCGTCTTCGGGGCGCTCCTCTTCGTCAATGGCTTCGCCATGGGAATGTTCTCGGCGCCCAACACGGCGGGCATCATGAATTCGGTACCGGCGGAGCAGCGGGGGGCGGCCTCCGGGATGCGCTCCACCTTCCAGAACTCCGGCATGACACTTTCCATCGGGCTGTTCTTCACCCTCATGGTCCTGGGGCTGGCATCGGCGCTGCCCTCCTCGCTCTACCACGGGCTGCTGCAGCAAGGGGTGCCGCAGGCGGATGCGGCCCGGATCTCCCACCTCCCTCCCGTGGGAAGCCTGTTCGCCGCCTTCCTGGGCTACAACCCCATGGCGAGCCTTCTGGGGCCGGTCCTAGGCCACCTGCCCGCCTCGCGGGCGGCGGTCCTCACCGGGCGCAGCTTCTTCCCCGATCTCATCTCTCGTCCCTTCATGACCGGCATGCGGGTCACCTTCTACTTCTCCGCGGCCATGATGCTGGTGGCTGCAGCCGCATCCTGGATGCGCGGAAAGCGCTACGTCCACGATGAGCAGCAGCGCGTGGAGGTGGCGGCGGCGGTCGGACATCCGGCGCTTCGTGCCTCCATGCCCACAGGCCCGGTACGGACCATCACCATCTCGGCCAGCTACGGAGCCGGGGGCGACGAGGTCAGCCGCCGGGTGGCCGAGCTGCTGTCCCTGCCGTTTCTCGACCGGGCGATACCGGTCGAGGTCGCCGAGGAGCTGGCCACTCCGCTCGACCAGGTTCTCTCCGAGGAGGCATCGGGCCGTACCGGGGTGGGGGAATTGCTCGCGGGGCTGGCGCGCGGGGTTGGCCCCGTGGCTCCGAGCCCGGCCACGGACGCAGAGGGGGAGGGGGACGCGGAGCGCTTCCGCCGCCAGACCGAGGCGGTCATCCGCCGGCTGGCCGCCCAGGGCGGGGTGATACTCGGGCGGGGGGCGGCGATCATCCTGGCCGATCGGGACGACGTCCTCCGGGTTCGGCTGGACGGACCGGCCGAGCGCCGGGTCCAGAGGGTGGCGGAGCTGACCGGCATCGACCTGGCGACGGCGCGGCGTGACCAGCGCCACACGGATCGGGCCCGGCAGGTCTACCTGCGCCACTTCTACGATGCCGATCCTGCGGATCCCGGCCTCTACGACGTGTGGATCGACACCACTGCGGTGGGGCCGGAGGCTGCCGCTCGGATGATCGTTGAGGCGGTCCGTGGGAGGGTGCCCAGTGCCGTCACCAACTGAATCCCTGGCCGGCCAGGAGCTGAGGATCGGGGAGGTGGCCGCCATGACCGGGGTGACCACCCGCACCCTCCGCTATTACGAGGAGATCGGGCTCATCTCCCCCTGCTCCCGTCTCAGCGGCGGGCAGGAGCGCCGCTACACCGAGGTGACCGTGGCCCGGGTGCGCCGCATCCGGGAGCTCCAGGAGGTGCTGGGGTCCGGGCTCTCCGAGATCCGCGAGGCGCTGGTTGCCGAGGACCGCATGGAGGCCCTGCGCCAGGCCTACCGGCGCAGCACATCGCGGGGGGGACAGGCCAAGGTGCTCCGTGAGGCGGTCGAGGTGGCCGAGCGCCAGCTGGCCCAGATCCAGCGGCGACAGGACCAGCTGGGAAAGCTCCGCCAGGAGCTCGAGGAGCGGCGCACCCGGCACCTGCAGCGGCTGGCAGAACTGGAGGCAGGGGATTAGCCGAGGCGCTGCCCGGACCCGGTGATCTGGCGGCCGGCAATCAGCGGGGGAGGATCACCTGCTTCTGGGGCCCTCGGGCCAGGCCAGACCATGGCCGTGCGTTATCCCCACCCGGTGGGTAGGCAGCTGGCTGGGAAGGACGTTTGCGAGGGGCACCCGCCGCGCCGACGGCCAAGCAACAAGAGGGATGTTGGGGCCGCGGAGGGTCGATGGTGCGCCCAGAGGGATTTGAACCCCCGCAAACCCAGATCCGTAGTCTGGTGCTCTATCCGGACTGAGCTATGGGCGCCCTGAGATGGTGATTGTAGCTCCGCCCCTCAGGCCGACTCGGGCAGGGCACGCTCCAGGGCCTTGGTGGCCGCGATCCGGCACTCCACCTGGTCCAGGACGTCGTCGAGTTCCATCCGGAGGCGCTCATCCAGAGCCACCGGGTGGTTGTCGAGCTCGCGCAGCAGGGCGGAGAACTGAAGAGCCTTCTGTTCTATCTTCGCCACCAGCTCAGGCGCCGTGAGCCGACTCTGCTGTGCCGGTCCTGCCATCTCCACTTGCAGACCCTCCTGAGGGGACTCAGCTGGCCTCGGTTCCCAGCCCTTCGCCCCGCGGTCATCCTAGCTCGCCGGAGCAGAGCGTGCCGGCGCCAGCTGGGACCGTCGAAAAGGTAGCGAGCGGCTATACTCGGCCACGCGCTGCGGCGGCCCCGCAACCGGTCGGCGCGGATGGCGGAATTGGTAGACGCGCGGGGCTTAGAACCCCGTGGGGCGACCCGTCCGAGTTCGAGCCTCGGTCCGCGCACCACGGGGAGAGCGGTCGGAGGCAGATGGCAGATACATCTTCAGGCGATACCCTGCTGGAGGTGGGCGTGGAGCGCCTGCCGGATTCGGAGGTGAGGCTCACCGTGGAGGCTCCGGCGGCGGAGGCCGACGCGGCCATCGCCAGGGCCATTCCCCAGCTGGCCCGTCAGGTGCGGATTCCCGGCTTCCGGCCGGGCAAGGCACCCCAGGCCGTGGTGGAGCGGGTGGTCGGCTGGCCCGCCGTCCGGGAGGAGGCCATCGAGCAGGTGCTCACGCCCCTGTATCAACGAGCCCTCCGCCAGGAGGGGCTGGAGCCGGTGACGGCCCCCCAGGTGAGCGAGGTGTCTCTGGAGCGCGGCGAGCCGGTTCGCTTCATCGCATCATTCGTCGCCCGCCCCCCGGTGACGCTGGGCGACTACCGCGCCATTCGAGTGCCACGCGAGGAAAGGACCGTGGAGGATGCGGAGGTGGACTCCACGCTCGAGGAGCTGCGCCAGCGGTATGCCCAGCTTGAGGATGTCGAGGGGCGGCCGGTCGGGCCCGGGGACGTCGTTACGGCCCGCCTGACCATGCACCACGGGGAAGAGGTGGTGGGGACGCCGGATCAGGTGCAGCTCCTGGATCTGGAGCGCGGTGATCTGCTCCCCGGCATGCGGGAGCAGCTGCTGGGAGCGGAGGTGGGCGGTGACCCGGTGGAGATCACCCTCACCCTTCCGGACGACTACACCCGTCCCGAGCTGCAGGGAGAGCTGGTGACCATCACAGCGGCGGTCACCCGCATCCAGGCCAAGGAGCTGCCGCCCCTGGATGACAACCTGGCTTCGATCGTGGGCCGGGGAGAGACCCTGGAGGAGCTACGCCAGTACGTGCGCGAGCAGATGGCCGCCCAATTGGCCATGGAGGCGGAGCGCGACCAGGACCAGAGGGCGCTGGAGGAGCTGCTGGCGGTAACCCGCGTGGACGTCCCCGAGGTGATGATCCAGGCGGAGATCGACCGGCAGCTCGGTGAGATGGACAGGAGCTTGCGGGATTCGGGGCTGTCGCTCGAGGCGCTGGCCTCCGCCCAGGGCAAGACCCTGGAGCAGCTTCGCGGGGAGCGCCGGCAGGCGGCAGTGGAGCGGGTGCGACTTGACCTGGCGCTGGCCGAGGTGGCCTCTCTGGAGGGCATCTCGCTGACCGAGGAGGAGCTGGATCAGGCGGTGGCGTCGGTCCTGCCCCGCAACGCCTCGCGGGACGAGCGGCGCCGGCTGCGCGACCCCCTGCGCCGCGAACTGCTGCGCGGGAGGGCCAGGGACCTGGTCTTGCGGCTGGCCAGAGGTGAGGAGGACAAGCCGCCCGAAGGGGGTTGATTCGCAGAGGCTGGGTATACTCGGCGGGGACGGGGATGGCCCCGAGTGACCCGCTACCCAGGAGGAAGGCATGGCCCTCATTCCGATGGTCGTTCAGACCACCAGCCGGGGCGAGCGCGCCTTCGACATCTACTCGAGGCTGCTGCAGGACCGGATCATCTTCATCGGCACCGCCATCGATGACCAGATCGCCAACCTGGTGATGGCCCAGATGCTCTATCTGGAGAGCGAGGATCCGGAGCGCGACATCAACGTCTACATCAACAGCCCCGGCGGCTCCGTCTCCGCGGGCCTGGCAATCTACGACACCATGCAGTACATCAAGCCCAAGGTGAGCACCTTCTGCATGGGGCTGGCGGCCTCTTTCGGGTGCATCCTTCTGGCGGGTGGGGCCAAGGGCCAGCGTTTCAGCCTCCCCAACACCCGGATCATGATGCACCAGCCCAGTGGCGGCTTCCAGGGGCAGGCCGCCGACATTCAGATCCAGGCGCAGGAGATCCTCCGGCTCCGCCGGACCATCGACCAGATCCTGGCCTACCACACCGGCAAGCCGGTGGAGCAGATAACCAGGGATTCGGACCGTGACTTCTACATGTCCCCCCAGGAAGCGCTGGAGTACGGGCTCATCGACCACATCCTGAGCCCCCAGCGCGGCGCCGACAGTGCAGCGCCCGCCAACGGCAAGGCGCCCGCTGAGGCGAGCGAAGAGGCGGCGGCACCCGCCCCGGCCGGGAGCTGAGGGCGAAGGAGATGCCAAGGTCTCGGCGCACGGGCGAGGGGCAGGGCGCACTGCTCAAGCTGGTGCGGGGGAGGGGGGCGAGGTGTGGCTTCTGCGGGCGGCCGGCGACCGCGGTGGCGCTGGTCGCGGGCGGTGGCAGCGACCAGGCGGCGATCTGCCCCAGCTGCGTGGCCCGCCTCGCCGCCGGGCTCGGCGGGCCCGGGGACGGCGGGAGCGCGGCATGAACGAGCGGGACGACCGGCGGCGCCACACCCGCTGCTCGTTCTGCAACAAGGGTCAGGATCAGGTCCGCAAGCTGATCGCCGGCCCCGGGGTCTACATCTGCGACCAGTGCATTGAGCTCTGCCAGGAGGTGCTGGAGGAGGAGAGCAAGGGCGCGGCGGCCCATCGCCCCCGCACCAACGTGGTGCCCAGCCCCCAGGCGATCTGGGACTCCCTAAACCAGTACGTGGTGGGCCAGGATCAGGCGAAGCGGGTGCTCTCGGTGGCCGTCTACAACCACTACAAGAGAGTCAACCACGCGCGCGAGGTGGGCGACGTCGAGCTGCAGAAGTCCAACGTGCTCCTGGTCGGTCCCACCGGGTGCGGCAAGACCCTCCTCGCCCAGACCCTGGCCAAGGTGCTGGACGTGCCCTTCTCCATCGCCGACGCCACCTCCCTCACCGAGGCCGGGTACGTCGGCGAGGACGTCGAGAACATCCTGCTGCGCCTGATTCAGGCCGCCGACTTCGATGTGGCGCGGGCGGAGAGGGGGATCATCTACATCGACGAGATCGACAAGATCTCCCGCAAGTCGGACAACCCCTCGATCACCCGGGATGTCTCCGGGGAGGGCGTCCAGCAGGCGCTTCTGAAGATCCTTGAGGGGACGGTGGCCAACGTGCCGCCCCAGGGAGGTCGGAAGCACCCCCACCAGGACTTCATCCAGATCAACACCGCCAACATCCTCTTCATCTGCGGGGGGGCGTTCGAGGGGCTGGAGCGGATCATCGAGCAGCGTGTGGGACACCGGACCATCGGGTTCTCCAGCGAGCCCGGAGGGCCGAGGACCAAGGAAAGCACCCAGATTCTGCACCAGCTCCAGGCCCAGGACCTGCTTCGCTACGGCCTCATCCCTGAGTTCGTCGGGAGGCTCCCGGTCGTGGTCTCGCTGGAGAGCCTGGACGAGGAGGACATCCTCCACATCCTCACCGAGCCCAAGAACGCCTTCGTCAAGCAGTACGAGAAGTTCTTCGCCCTGGACGATGTCGAGCTGGTCTTCGAGGAGGCGGCACTGCGGGCCATCGCCCACAAGGCGCTTTCGCTGGGGACCGGGGCCCGCGGGCTCAAGAGCATCCTGGAAGCTGCCCTCCTCAGCAGCATGTTCGAGGTGCCCTCCCGTCCCGAGGTGAAGCGCTGCATCATCACCGAAAGCTCCATCCTGGAGGCCACCGACCCAGAGCTGGTGGTCGAGGAGGAGGCGGCCTCGGCCTGATCCCTCGGCGATGGCCGGGGCGGGTAAACTTGGGCCAGCGGCAGGGGCCGTCCTGGGAGTCCGGCTGCGCCCGGGCCGCTGGCTCGTGGCTGAGTCCATGCACGGAATCGCGCCGATGGCGGGGGTGGCCGGTGCCAAGAGGAGTCGTCGAAGATGTCTGACAACAACGGCCGGGTCGCCACCAGCAGCCTCGGCTTTCCCCGCATCGGCCCGGACCGGGAGCTCAAGCGCGCCCTGGAGGCCCACTGGGCCGGGCGCATCGACCGGTCGGCGCTCCTCGACGCCGCCCGCGAGATCCGCCGGGTGCGGTGGACCACCCAGAGCAGCGCCGGCATCGACATCTTCCCCAGCGGGGACTTCTCCCTCTACGACCATGTGCTGGACACCGCCCTCATGGTCGGTGCGGTCCCCGCGCGCTTCCGGCAGCTGGAGCTGGAATCCGAGTTGGACCTGACCTTCGCCATGGCCAGGGGGGCCGAGAGGCGAGGCGGTGAGGTCGCGCCACTGGACATGACGAAGTGGTTTGACACCAATTACCACTACCTGGTGCCTGAGCTGGAACCGGAGCAGCGCTTCTCGCTCAGCTCCAACCGGGTCGTGGACGAGTTCAAGGAGGCGCTCGCGGCCGGGTTCCAGACCAGGCCGGTGCTGCTGGGGCCGCTGACCTTCCTCTGCCTCAGCAAGATCCCGGGGAGTTCCAAGTCGCCTCTGCGCCTCCTCGACGCGCTGGTCCCGGTGTACCAGGAGCTGCTGGCTCAGCTGGGGGCCGCCGGGGCCGCGTGGGTGCAGCTGGACGAGCCCTGTCTGGCCCAGGACGCCCCGGTCTCCCTGCTGGAGGGCTTGGAGCGAGCCTACCTCCAGCTGCGACAGGCGGCGCCCGGGCTCAAGGTCCTGCTCGCTTCCTACTTTGGCGGGCTCGGGCCGAACCTGGAGAGCGTCGTCGGGCTGCCGGTGGACGCCGTCCATCTGGACCTCGCCCGAGGCCCCGAGGACCTGGACCGGGCGCTCAGCGCTGCCCCGGAATCTTTGAGCCTGTCCCTGGGGCTCGTGGACGGCCGCAATGTCTGGCGGATGGACCCCGATCCGGCGTTGGCCGCCATCGCCAAGGCGACGTCCAAGCTGGGGCCATCGCGGGTGTTGATCGCTCCCTCGTGCTCCCTGATGCACCTTCCCTGGACCACCCGGGGCGAGACCTCGGCTCTCGACCCTGAACTCCTCTCCTGGCTGGCGTTCGCCGAGGAGAAGCTCGAGGAGGTGGCCCTGCTGGCCCGGGGGGCAAGCGGGGCGGACGTCCACTCGGAGCTGGAGGCAGCCCGGGCGTCCGTGGAAGGTCGGCGCACCTCCCCCCGACGCCACCGACCCGAGGTCGCCGCCAGACTCAGCCAGGTGTCCCCCTCGGACCTTCGCCGCGGGCAGACGAGCGACCAGCGGAAGGAGTTCGCCAAGAGCCTGGGCTGGCCCTTAATTCCCACCACCACCATCGGCTCGTTCCCGCAGCGCTCCGAGCTGCGTCAGGCCCGGGCGCGGCTGCGCCGGGGGGAGCTGGACAGCGCCGGCTACGAGGAGGTGATCCGCCAGGAGATCACCAGGGTTGTGCGCTTCCAGGAGGAGGCGGGGCTGGACCTGCTGGTCCACGGGGAGCCCGAGCGCAACGACATGGTGGAGTACTTCGCGGAGCGGCTGGAGGGAATGGTGACCACCGCCAGGGGCTGGGTCCAGTCGTATGGCTCCCGGTGCGCCAAGCCGCCCATCGTCCTGGGCGATGTCTTCCGGACAGCCCCCATGACCGTGGCCTGGACCACGTTCACCCAGGGGCTGACCGACCGGCCGGTGAAGGGGGTGATCACCGGGCCGGTGACCATCCTGCAGTGGTCCTTCCCCCGCGAGGACCTGGATCGAGCCACCAGCTGCAAGCAGATCGCCCTGGCACTCCGCGACGAGGTGTCCGACCTGGTGGCTTCCGGGATCAGGGTGGTGCAGATAGACGAGCCGGCGCTGAGGGAGGCGCTGCCCTTGCGACGTGCCGATCAGGCGGCATATCTCCGCTGGGCGGTCGACTCCTACCGGCTGGCCGCCGGTGGGGCGCCGAGCTCGGCTCAGGTGCACACGCACATGTGTTATGCGGAGTTCTCCGACATCATGGAGGGCATCAAGGAGATGGAGGCGGACGCCCTCTACATCGAGGCCGCCAGATCGGGGATGTCCCTGCTGCGCTCCCTGGCTGACTCCGGATACCCGGGTCCGGTGGGACCGGGGCTGTACGACATCCACTCGCCCCTGGTGCCTTCGGTGGAGGAGATGGCGGAGCGACTCCGGTCCGCCGCCAGGGTGATCCCGGCCGAACGGCTCTGGGCCAACCCGGACTGCGGCCTCAAGACCAGGAGCTGGCACGAGGTCGATCCCTCCCTACGCCATCTGGTGGCGGCGGCGCGGCAGGTCGCAGGAGAGTTGGAACCCGCGTCCGCCAGCGTGCGCTGAGGGGCTGCCTTGGAGACGGCCTACCAGCCCGGTCCCACCGAGAGGCGCTGGGGAGAGCAGTGGGAGGAGCTGAAGTTGGGGGTGGCGGACCCCGCCAGTCCCAAACCCGCTTTCTCCATCGCCCTCCCCCCGCCCAACATCACCGGTGCCCTGCATATGGGCCACGCGCTGAACGCGGTCATCCAGGACAGCCTTTGCCGCTACCACAGGATGCGGGGCTACGAAGTCCTCTGGGTGCCGGGCACCGACCACGCCGCCATCGCCACGCAGAACGTGATCGAGCGCCAGCTGTCAGCAGAGGGAACCTCCAAGGAGGAGATCGGTAGGGAGGAGTTCGGGCGCCGGGTCGAACGCTGGTACGCGGAGTACCAGGGGCGGATCGTGACCCAGCTGCGGGGGATGGGCGCCAGCTGCGACTGGACCAGGGAGCGCTTCACCCTCGACCCCGCCTACGTGCGCGTGATCCGCATCGCCTTCAAGGAGCTCTTCGACCAGGGTCTGATCTACCGTGGGCCCCGGATTGTCAACTGGTGCCCCCGCTGCGAGAGCGCCATCTCGGACGAGGAGGTGGAGTACCAGGAGCATGAAGATCTCTTCTTCCAGGTGCGCTACCCGATCGCGGGCGAGGACGGTTCGGTGGTGGTGGCCACGACCCGCCCGGAGACGATCGTGGCCGATGTGGCGGTCGCCGTCTCCCCGGACGACCCCCGGTTCGCCGGCCTGGTGGGGAAGACGGTGGTGGAGCCAATATCCGGGCGAACCCTGCCGGTGATCTCGGACCCGGCGGTGGATCCGGAGATCGGGACAGGGGCGCTCAAGATAACTCCGGGGCACTCTCCAGAGGACTTCGAGATCGGGCTCCGGCATCAGCTCCCGGTCCTCACCGTGATCGACCTCAAGGGCAGGATGCGCATCCCCGAGGTGCCGGCCCTGGACGGGCTGCCGGTGGCCGAGGCCCGGCAGCGGGCCGTTGAGCTTCTTGAGCAGGTGGGGGCCCTGGTGCGTGCCGACCCGATCACCCACCAGGTCGGCCACTGTGACCGCTGCGGAGCGGTGATCGAGCCGCTGGTGACCCCGCAGTGGTGGATGAGGATGGCTGAGCTGGCGGCTCCGGCGGCGGCGGCCGCTCGCGAAGGCAGGATCCGCTTCCACCCTCCCCAGTTCCGCGCCCAGTACCTCGGCTGGCTCGACGGGCTGCGTGACTGGTGCATCAGTCGCCAGCTGTGGCTCGGCCATCGCATCCCGGTCGCCACCTGTGGGCGGGGGCACGCTTTCGCCTTCGTCGACGACCCCATCCGGTGCCCGGAATGCCAGGACTCGGACTTGCAGTTCGACCCCGATGTCCTCGACACCTGGTTCTCCAGCTCCCTTTGGCCCTTCGCCATCCTCGGCTGGCCGGAGCCCACGCCGGAGATGAGGCGCTTCTACCCGACCTCGGTGCTCAGCACCGCGCGCGACATCATCTACCTATGGGTGGCCAGGATGGTGATCATGGGGTTGCGCTTCACCTCCGACCTGCCCTTCCCGGATGTGATCTTCCACGCCACCATCCTGGGGGCGGACGGAGCTCGCCAGTCCAAGTCTCGAGGTAACGTGATAGACCCGCTGGAGATGGTGGAGAAGCATGGGGCGGACGCCCTGAGGGGCTGGGGAGCAGCCGTGGCCATGGGCACCCAGGACGCCCGCTTCGACGAGTCCCGACTCGACGGGTACGCCAGGTTCGCCAACAAGCTCTGGAACATGGTCAGGCTGCTTCACCTGGCCCACTTCCCCGAGGGCGACGGACGCATCCCGACGGCCGAGCCTCCCCCACCATCCCAGTTGGAGCTGGCCGACCGCTGGATCCTCTCGCGTCTGCGAGCGGTGGTGCACGAGGTGACCTCCGCCTACGATGAGTTCGCCTTGGGTGACGCGGTGGAGTCCGTCCGGCGCTTCAGCTGGGACGAGGTCGCCGACTGGTACCTGGAGCTGGCCAAGGGAAGGATGGAGCGCCGAGACCCAGCCGCACTCTGGGTGGCCCGTGAGGTGCTGCTGACCACCCTGCACCTGCTCCACCCCATCATGCCCTTCGTTACCGATGAGCTGGCGCAGCAGTTCGCCGGGGTCCCGCCGACCCTGGACTTCGCCGCCTGGCCCACCGCCGGCGAGCTCTCCGAAGATGCCCCGGCCGAGCGGGCGATGGCCGCCTTCCAGGAGCTGGCGAGCGAGTTGCGCAGCTGGCTGCAGGAGCTGGGGGTGGGCCGGAGCCGGAGCGCGCCCGGGGTGCCGGTGCGGCTGGCTGACCTGGGGGAGGACCTCCGCTTCCCCGAGGTCCCCGCCTACTTGGCCCAGGTCGCCCCGGTGGTCTTCGAGTCCCCCGGGGCGGGCGCAGAGGGGGAGTTTGCGTCCCTGGCCGTCGGTGGCAGCTCAGTTCACCTGGGGGCGGCAGCGGCTCGGCACTCGGACGTGCGTGCGCGGCTTGAGAGGGAGCTGTCCGATTTGGAGGCCACCCGACTACGGCTGGAGGCCAAGCTCGCCTCCCAGTTCTCCGCGCGGGCTCCCGATGCGGTGGTGGCTCGGGAGCGGGAGCGGCTGACGGCGACCGTACGGCGTCTGGAACTGCTCCGCCGCACCCTGGCCGACTGACCCCAGCGGGGACGTAGTGCTCACCCCCCAGCACCTGCCGGCCCTGGCGCTGCTGGCGGTGGCGGTCACAGCCCTGGTGGCAGGAGCTCTGGGCGAGGTGGTCCCGGCCCGGGCGGCCGGGACGGGGAGGATCCTGATCCGGCTGGCCCTGCTCGGGTCCGTCGCGGACCTGGTCCACGTGGTGCTGACCCTTCCCCCCGGTGGGGTGCTGACCGTCACCCTCTGGCGGATCACGCCCAGCCTCCCGGTGACGCTGCAGGTGGACGATGCCGGCCTGGCCCTGGCGATCGCCGCCGCCACCGCCGCCCTGGTGATCAGCCTCGCCACCCACGATGGGCCCCTGGCCAGCGCGGCTCTCGGCACCGCGGCGCTGGGCGCCATGTTGGCCGGACTGGCCGGGGGGCTGCTGGCGATGTACATCGGACTTCAGCTTTCGGCGGTGGGTGGGATCGGCCTCAGCTATGCTCGCCTCCCTCGGGCGCCGAGTGGCCGGCTGCTCGCCGCCGCGGTCGCGGACCAGGCAGTCTCGCTGATCTGGCTGGGGGCGGTGGTGGGCCTCAACCTGACCACCGGGACGGTGGTCTTCGCCGGGATCCCCACGGCGGCTGTCTCGCTGCCACTGGCGGGCGTGCTGGTGATCCCCGGCGTCGCGCGGCTGACCGGGGCTTCCTTCCTGCCCGACCGGTACGGCTCGCCGCGGGCCTCCGACCTAGGCGACCTGCTAGCCGTAGTGGCGGTGCCCACAGGGCTGGGGGTACTGCTCCGGGTCCAGGAGCTGGCCGGTGGGACCTGGCCCCACCCGGCCCTGGGCACGGCGCTCGACGGAGTCGCCATCATCCTGGGACTGGGTGCCCTCCTGCTCCAGGTTAGGGAGCCAGGAGGGACGGGGCTGCGGTCCCTGCTCATGGTCGGGGCGGCCCTGGTCCTGCTGGGTTTCGGGGCCGATTCGGCCTCGGGGACTGCCCTCGCCGTGGTCGCCGGGGTGTCCTTGGAGTTGACCGCCCTCCTGGGGCCTAGGGTGCTGGTGTCCGACCAGCCGGTGGCCACCGCGGCGCTCCCTCCGGGCTTGTCCAGGGTCTTCCTCCTCCCGCTGGGTCTCCCGGTGTCCGCCGCGGTCACGGCCGGGGTGGCCGGGCTGGCCCTGGGGCTGAACGCGGGCCTGGTGGACGGATTGCTGCCCACCCTGGGGTTCCTGGTGGCCCTGGCCGGCCTGGCGGTGGGGGGATCCAGGCTGCTCCGGGCCCCCTGCCGACCGCTACCCTGGCCGCTGGTCCTGCCGGGATTCCTTCTCGCCGCAGCCGCGCTCCTCCCCGGCGGGCTGCTTCAGGCGATCGCGGCGCCGGTCACCACCGGAGGTGGGTTCGGCCTGCTGGTGCTCACCGCGCCCGATCCTCTCTCCGTGCAGCTGCCGGGTCTGCTCTGGCCGGGTGGTTACCTCGCCGTGGTGGCTGTGGTCTTCGCCGGCGGGTACTGGGGAGTGCGGGAGGTGCTGGGCAGCTCCGCTCCGGACCGAGGAAAGCTCTCCCCATCCCCCCAACCCGACGGCTGGCGCCCCCCGCGCTGGGTAGTCGGCCTGGTGGCCGCCGGCAGGGCGCGGCAGGCGCTGACGGCGGGGCTGCGCATCTCCGCCCGTGAGATGGCCGAGCGGCCGGTCTGGATGTGGTTGGCCGCCTCGCTCGCCGTGTCCTGGCTTCTGGTACAGCGCTGATGGGCCCCTCGCTCCTGGCGGCGGGCGGATTCCTGGCGGCCGCGGTGGCGCTGCTGGCCGGCGGCACCAGGGGGTCCATCGTCAGCGCGCTGTGCCTGGGGGCGGGCTTTGGCGGCGTCGCCTATCTTGCCGGTGGAGCGGCAAGTCTGGCCGTTCCCCTTCTCCTCGGGATCGCGTGCGCGATCATGATCTGGCTGGGGGGGTTGGGTGCCCGGTTGGGGTCCCTGGTCTGGCTGTTGGGCAGGGCCCCAGTGGTGGGACGCCCCCGGGTGTTCAGTGAGCGGAGCTTCAGGTTGCTTCTGGGCCTGGGCGGGCTGCTGGCGGCCCGCTTGCTCTCTGGCCATCTGGGAGCGGGCACCATCAGCACTCAGGGTCCGGCCTTCGCCTGCCTCTTCGCCTGGGAGGTGGGGGCAATTCGGATCGGGACCGGGCGAGGGCCAGCGGACCTCGCCCTTGGCGCCCTGGCGATCGGCATGGGTGCGGGCGCGTTCATCCTGCTGGACTCGGGGGGCGGGGCTTGGCAGGCGGCCGCCTTGGCCGCTGGGGGCCCGGCGGTGCTTCTGGGTTTCTTCGCCCACGCCCAGCCGTGGGAGGTGCAGGGATGAGCCTGGCGCTGGCCGTATCCTTCCTGCTGCCGCTCCCCCTGGCCCTGGCGGTATGGCGGCTCGGCGCCGGTCACAGGGCTCGGCTGGCGGTGGTCCTGGCGGTGGCCACCGCGGCGGTCGCCTTCGCCGCGGTGGCTGCAGCGGTCGCACCGGTCCTACCCAGACCCCTGGCGGACCTGCAGATCGGGTCGCTGGTCCCCACGCGCCTGGCTGCCGGTGTCGTCGTGGCCGCCCTCGCGGCGCAGGTCCTGGAGGTGGCGATCGGGGAGGGGGCCACCCCCGGGCTGGCGGCGACCTCGGTACTGCTCGCGGTGCCGGCGGTGGTCGTGCTCACGGCCACCGGCCTGGTGTCGGTGGCCCTGGGGTGCGGTGCTGTCCTGGGGGTCGTCTGGGTGCGCTGGTCCCGCGCAGCCGGGCCGCAATTGCCGGTGAGGAGCCTGGCGCGCCAGGCCCTGCTGGCGATGGGGGCCCTGCTCGTGGGAGCCGTGATCACCCCGTCGGTGGAGCAAGGCGCCGCCCCGGGAATCCTGGTGGCGATCCTCTACGTCGGGGCTGTCACCAGCCTCATGGGCGTCATCCCGTTCTCCCTCATCCCGGGGGCGTCCAGGCGGGTGGGCGCCGCCGAGGCTTCCCTCTGGCGGGTGTGGCTCCTTCCCGTCGGCGCCGTCCTGGGCCTACGGCTGGTGGCCGCCTCACCCCACCAGATCGCGCTGCCGCTGCAGGAGCTCCTCATCGGCCTGGGGGTCGCCGCAGCCGTGTTCTGGTCGCTGCACGGGCTGGTGGCGGACCCGGGGTCCCGCTACTGGAGCGTGGCCGCCGCCGATGCCGGGCTGGTGGCGGCGGCCGTCGGGCTCGGCAGCGTCACCGCCCTGGGTGCCGTCATGCTCCTCCTCCTGGCGCACTGGCTCAGTGGAGCGGTCTTGAGCGAGGACGCGGGCCGGAGGTCACAGCTGGTGGCTTGGGTGGGTGTGTCGGGCACCCCGCCCTTCGGAGGATTCACGGGCCGCCTCCTGCTGGTGCTGGCGGCCGCGCCCGTGAGCTCGACCCTCGCCACCTGGCTGCTGGCGGTGATGGGGCTGCAGCTGGCTGGGTCGGCTCTCGGGATGAGGGCAGCCACCCAGGCACCGCGCCGTCCCCCCGGCGGGCGTGCCAAGGAGGCGGTGGCACTCCTGGTGGCGGTGGCCACGCTGGTGATCGGAGTGGTTCCCCAGCAGACGCTGGCGGCCGTTTTCGGAGTCCACCTGTGAGCCACCTTCTCCTCCTGCTGTCCCTGATGGCCGGGTTTGCCATCTACCCCGGGGGGGTCAGCCTGCTGGCGGCATCGGCCACCGCCCTCCTCGCCTTTCACCTCGGGCGGGGCCGTCCGATCGCATCGGCCCCGTTCCCCTCTCTTACGGTGCTCGCCGGGGCGGAGTTGGTGGCTCTGTCGCTGCCCTGGCCCGGCAGCCCCCTGCTGCAGCTCGGGGGCCTGGGGCTGGCAGCGGCACCGCTGGCGTCGCTGCCGATGACCGTCCTGGGGGTGCTCTGGGGCCGTTCGGGAGGCAGCGCGCGTGTCCGCCCGGGCCTTGAGGTTCTGTACCCCGTCCTGGTCTCCCTGCTGCTCCTGGGTCTTGCCCTGGTCCTTGGCACCCCGGGATGGGCGGAGGTGCTCTCGGCCCCGGGCACCGGTGCGGAGATCGGAAGGGTGGCGGTGGCGGTGGCCATCCTGGGCTCCCTTCCGCTGTGGGCCGGGAGTCCAGGATCCCCGTCGGGCGCACTCCGCTGGATGTCGGTCACTGGGGCCTCCGCCTTCCTCATCATCCCGGCCATGGCCGGGTGGCCGGTGGTGGTGGGGCTGGTGGTGTGGGCGTTGAGCGCTCTGGCGCTGGGCGGCGCCGCCGGAGCCGCCGGAAGGGCCGTCGGCACCGGCTGGGGGCAGGGGCTCGCCTCGCGCGCTGGTAGAATATGGATCCCGTGAACTCGACCTCGTCGACCTGTGCCATGGGGGAGGCCGGCTCGAGGGGCCGGGACCCGAGGAAGCGTCCTTGACCGAACTGGTGCTGGCTTCCAGCTCCCCACGGCGGAGGGAGCTTCTGCAGCGTTTGGGGCTTCGCATCCGCACGGTGGCTCCGGAAATCGACGAGTCCCTGCCACCGGGAGTGTGCGCCGACCTCGCGGTCCAGCTGATCGCCCGCGCCAAGGCCCACGCCGTGGCGGCCTCGGTCGGCCCGGGACCGGTCTGCATCCTGGCCGCCGACACCATCGTCGTCGGGTCCTCTGGCCCGCTGGGGAAGCCCGGCACCGTCCAGCGCGCCCGCGAGATGCTCTTGGAGCTGCGCGGGCAGAGGCACGTGGTCCTCTCCGGCGTGTGCGCCCTGGCCCCGGCCACCGGCGAGGAGCGGATCGGCGTGTCGCGCTCGGCGGTGCGGATGCGGGACTTCAGCCTGGATGAGCTGGAACAGTACCTGGCCGGCGGCGAACCCCTGGACAAGGCGGGTGGATATGCGGTACAGGGGTTGGGGGGCGGCCTGGTGGAGGCGATCGGGGGCCGGACCGACACCGTGATCGGGCTCGACTGCCAGCTGGCCATGCGGCTTCTCGGGGAGGTCGGCTACCCTGACCCGCTGCCCACCGCCCCGGACCGCTCGGTGCCGGTGGGGAAGTACGCCAACACCAGGCGCCCACTGGCCAGCAGCAACCACGCCGGGGGCGGGCGCTGAATTCACGGCTGGGGGGGCTGGCGATCGCCGCTCCGGCGCTGGTGCTGGCCGGCGGTGCCCTGGGGGGCTGCGGCGCTTCCCCGGCCATCGCCGGGCTCAAGGTTCAAACCCAGGTGGTAGCCCTGGGCGGCAACGCCACCTCCAACCAGGTGGCGCAGGGATCGTCCGTCGATGTGCAGATCACCATCACCAACGTGGGCAGCAGCTCGGTCCAGGGGGTCACCCTGCGGGTCGCGGTTCCCAACGGGTTCACCTACACCAACACGGTCTCGGTCGCGGAGAACGGGGATTCGGTGCGCTCCGCCGACGTCTCCCCGGTGTCCCGGCAGGCAACCCTCACCTGGGGCTCCTGGACGATCGGGGCGGGAGCGCCTGGCCTTCCCAGCCAGGTGATCGTGACTGCGCAGTTCGCGGCCACCGGCGGAAGTGGTTCGGCCAGCCTCGTGCCCCAGGTCTTCGCCACCGGGTACTCGGGGACCCTCTCCGCCGCCCCGCTGGCCCTCCAGGTGACTCCGGCTCCGGACCTGGCCCTCAGCCTCCGCGCCAGTCCCTCCACAGTGACTGCCGGCTCGACCCTGACCTACGTGGCCACCCTCACCAACACCGGCAGCGGGGCCGCCATGGGCACCACCCTCAGCATCACCTTGCCGTCGGACTTTGACTACCAGTCCACCGTCTCCACCTCGGGCAACGCCAGCACCGGGGGAGCCACCTACCCGGTGGTCGGATCGGTGATTCCCAACTGGGTCGGGTTCGACATCCCCGGGTCCGGCGCCGGCGGTCCAGGGGTCCTGACCATCACCTTCGAGGTCCGGGTCCTGCCCGATGTCGGCGCCGGGGTGTACCAGGCCTCGGCCACGGTTGTCACCGGGACCGGATCCAGCAACCAGAACGACATCCAGACCAACTACTCGGCGCTGACCCCAGTGGCGGTCACTGGTCCCTGATCTGCTCCAGGTCGGTCTGGTAGACTCGACAGCTGAGCGCGCCTCGGGGCGGCTGCTTCCGCCTGGGCTGTGGGGCCCCGGCTCCAGCCTCGATTCGGGAGTTCGCATGTACGCGGTAGTCCAGGTGGGGGGACGCCAGTATCGGGCGCGGCCCGGTGAGAGGTTGGTGGTGGACCGCATGGCCGTGTCCGAAGGTCAGGCCGTGGAACTGGGCGATGTGCGCATGTTGGTGGCCGAGCCCGGGGATAGCGCGCTAACCGCCGTCGGACGGCCGACGGTGGAGGGGGCAAAGGTGACCGCCACCGCGGTCAGCCACCTTCGCGGTCCCAAGGTCGTGGTTTTCAAGTACAAGCCGAAGAAGCGCTACCGGCGCACGATGGGGTTCCGGGCCGAGCTGACTGAGCTGCGGATCGATGAGGTCCTCGCCCCCGGGCAGGAGCCAGCCGGGGAGCGTCGCGCCGCGGCGACCCGCAGGTCGTCCCGGAAGGCGGCTGTGGTAGCTCCTGAGGAGGATGCTCTCCAGTCGATGCCGGCGGAGGCCGCTCAGGTGGAGTTGCCTGATGAGCCGCCGGAAGCGGTGGCGGCGTCCGGCGGCACGCCCAAGGCAACCAGGGCGCCCCGGCGGCGCCGGGCCCCCGCCAGCGAGGCGGCCCCAGAGGCCGCGGGCGACGGCGAAGGGGGAGGTGGAGATGGCTCATAAGAAGGGCGGCGGGAGCAGCCGGAACGGGCGCGACAGTCAGTCCCAGCGGCTGGGGGTGAAGGTGTACGGCGGGGAGCAGGTCTTGGCGGGAGCCGTCCTGGTGCGCCAGCGTGGGACCCGGATCCTTGCCGGGGCTGGAGTTGGGGTGGGGCGAGACCACACCCTGTTCGCGCTCACTCCCGGCCAGGTCGTCTACCAGCCCTACCGCACCGACCGCACCCGGGTCGCCATACATCCCGTCTCTGCCGACGCCGGCTGAGTTAGCGCCGGCCGCCGTCAGCCGGTCCTGATGTTCCTCGACGAGGTCGAGCTCCACCTGAGCGGAGGCAAGGGCGGAGCGGGCTCCAACAGCCTGCGTCGGGAGAAGTACGTGCCCCGCGGTGGGCCGGACGGCGGCGACGGGGGACGCGGCGGCGATGTGGTGCTGGTCGCCGACCTCGGTGAGGCCTCTCTGCAGCGGTTCCAGACGGAGCGCCGGTTCAAGGCGTCACCGGGCGGCCCCGGTGGGCCCTCCAGGCGACACGGGGCCGACGGCGAGGCGGTCCGCCTACCGGTCCCCGCTGGGACCATGGTGTTCGACGCCGCCACGGGCCGACTCCTGGCCGACCTGGACCGCCCGGGGGCGACCCTGGTGGTGGCGGCCGGGGGGAGGGGGGGATGGGGCAACACCCACTTCGCCACTCCGGTCGCTCAGACCCCCCGCCATCGCGAGCTCGGGGAACCCGGGGAGGTGGCGGTGGTCAGGCTCGAGCTCCGGCTGATAGCCGACCTCGGCCTGGTGGGACTGCCCAACGCGGGCAAGTCCAGCCTGCTGGCTCGACTGACCGGAGCCCGCCCCAAGGTGGCCGACTATCCCTTCACCACGCTCACTCCCAATCTCGGAGTCGCCGAGTTGGATGGTGGTCGGACCGTCACGGTGGCCGACGTCCCCGGCCTGATCGAGGGCGCACATCTCGGAGCCGGCTTGGGCATCGGTTTCCTGCGCCACCTGCAGCGCACGCGATCTCTGGTTCAGGTGGTAGACGCCAGCGCCGGCCCGGAGGCGGCCGTGCGGGCGTACTCAGAGGTCCAGCTCGAGCTCTGCGCCTGGGACGAGGAGCTGGCCTCTCGCCCGCGGCTGGTGGCCGCAAACAAGGTGGACCTGCTGATGGGGCGGGACCGTGCCAGGGTGCTGAAGGCGCTGCGGCAGGCCGCGGGAGCGGGATCGGCGGTGCTTGCGGTCTCGGCCCTGACGGGGGAGGGGCTCGGTGAGCTCCTGCAGGAGTCCATCGGGTTGGCGGCAGGGCGGGAGTCGCTCCCTCAGGGCGGCTTTCGTCTCTATCCCGGTCCGCGTCCGACCCGCCAGGATGTCCTGGTGGAGGGGGGAGCTGGCCGCTACCGGGTGACCGGCGACGGCGTCGTGCGGCTGGTGGAGGCCGCGGACCTGGACGACCCGGAGGAGGTGACGCGGCTGCAGAGGCAGCTGCGGCGTCTCGGGGTGGAGTCCCAGCTCGCCGCCTCCGGAGCGGCCGAGGGGGACTTGGTGGAGATCGGGGGCGTGGAGTTCACCTTCGTGCCTGAGGGACCTGCCAGGTGACGCCGCAGCCGCTGGTGGTCTTCGGGGGGACCTTCGACCCGCCTCATCTGGGCCATCAGGAGGTGATCGTGGGATTGCGCAGCAATCTCCGGCTGCCACTGCTGGTGGTTCCCAATGGCCACCCCGCCCACCGCCGTACCCCGAGCGCCAGTCCGGAGGACCGTCTGCGTATGACCCAGCTCATGGTGCAGGGGGTGGGGGACCCTCTGGTGTCGGTGTCCGATCTGGAGGTGAGGCGGCCCGGTCCCTCCTACACAGCGGATACGCTGGCCCGCTTGGCCGCTGACGAGCCGGAGCGCCCGCTCCTTTTGGCCCTGGGCTCCGACGCCGCTCGGGGCCTCTGGCGCTGGCACCGCCCCGACCGGGTGGCGGCGCTGGCCCGTCTCGTGGTGTTCGACCGCCCCGGAGCCCGGATTGGGGCCCAGGCGGCCGTCGAGGAGCTGAGGGGGCACGGCTGGCTGGGCCCCGAGCCTGAGCAGGTGTCGCTCGCAGCGCCCGAGGTGGAGTCCAGCCGGGTCCGGGCCCGGCTTCGCCGGGGCGAGAAGGCCGACGGGCTCCTGGCGGACCCCGTCCTCCGCTACATCCGTGAGCGCGGGCTCTACCGGGAGCCCGCCGGGTCGGCTGCTGTTCCCGATGGGATAATCGCCCCCAGATGACGCCCTTGCAACTGAGCCGGCTGATCGCCGACGCCGCGCTCTCGCGCAAGGCCCGCAACGTGGTGCGGATCGACCTCCGGGGCAAGACCACTATGGCTGACTACCTGGTGATCTGCGAGGGCGACACCGACCGCCAGGTCCGCGCCGTCGCCGACGCCATGGATGAGGCCGCGGCGCTCGCCGGGCAGCACCCGCTGAGCCGAGCGGGGATGGAGGAGGGGTCCTGGGTCTGCCTCGACTTCGACTCGGTGATCGCCCACATCTTCCTCCCCGGGGAGCGTGCCTACTATGACCTTGAGGGCCTCTGGGGGCCGGCACGCCGGGTGCGGCCGCGGCCCTCGGAGCGGGTGGCCGCGGCTCCCGGGTGAGCGGCGAGCAGCTCCGCCTGGGGTGCTTCCTCCCCCAGGGCTGGCGGCACGACCTGCCCGCCGCGGCACCCGAGCGGCACTTCGAGACCATGGTGGGCGTCGCCCTGAGGGCGGAGAGGGCCGGCTTCGGTGCGGTGTGGGTGTATGACCACCTGCGGTCGGCAGACCCCGGCCCGCCGGGCCCGATCCTGGATCCCCTCATTTCCCTGGCGGTGGTGGCCTGGGCCACCACCCAGGTGCGGGTGGGGACGATGTGCCTGGCTCTGCCCCGGCACCTCCTAGGGCCGCTTGCGCTCCAGCTCGCCAACCTAGACATCCTGAGCGGAGGCCGGCTGGAGGTGGGGCTGGGTGCCGGCTCGGACGCCCGGGAGCTGCGGGCGTTCGGGTTGCCGGCGCCGCAACTGCGAGAGCGGATCCTGGCCGCCGGCGAGGCCGCCGAGCTTCTGCGGGCCTGCTGGTCCGGGGAGACCACCCACTTTGAGGGCCGTTACACCGTCATTGACGGCGCCGCGGTGATCCCTCGCCCCTTGCAGCAGCCTTTCCCCCCGGTCTGGATCGCCGGCGGGGGTGAGAGGCTCACCCTCTGGCAGGTGGCCAGGCATGCGGACGGTTGCAGCCTGTTCGGCCCCCCCGAGCGGGTCTCCCGCAAGCTGGACGTCCTCGCCGAGCACTGCCGCCAGGTCGGCCGTCCACTGCACAGCGTGCGCGTGGCGGTGGTCCTGGACTGCCTTGTGGGGGAGACCGAGGTCGAGGCTGACCGGCTGGTCGAGCGCTTCAACCGGCACGGTGAGCAGCGGGCCAAATTCCGGGCCCGGAGGCTGGTGGGGACACCCGAAGGCTGTGCCCAGCAGCTTCAGGCCTACCTGGACCTAGGCGTCAGTGAGGTCTGCTGCCACTTCCCCGACGCTCTGGAGTCCGACTCGCCGGAGAGGCTGGCTGCCGCCGTTCTGGCCGGGCGTACCGGGCAGCCCTAGCAGGTGCCGTTCCAGCCGGAGCGATAGGCTGGGGGGCAGTTCACCTCCTGGTTGGCGTAGCTCACCGTGTTGGGCAGGTAGTAGTAGGGGTAGGGGCCGGAACCGACCTGGACCACATCGGCCGGCTTCGTGTACCAGAGGGCCGGCTGCCCGGAGAGCACCTGCTCCATGTAGCTCTGCCAGAGGGGGGCGGCGCCGGAGATTCCCGACGTGACGTTGCTGAGGGTCTGCCCGTCCGGATTGCCCACCCAGACTCCGGTCACCAGCTGTGGGGTCCATCCGAAGGTCCAGTTGTCCTCGATGTTGTTGGAGTAGGCGCCGTTGGCGTACTGGGCGTCCGAGGTGCCGGTCTTGGCCGAGACCGGGCGGCCGGGCAGGGTCAGGTGGGCGTAGGGCCCGAAGTCCCGGAGCCGGTTGTTGTTGTTGGAGAGCATCGCGTTCATGATGAAGGCCACGTCCGGGGGCACCACCTGGACCGAGTTGTTGGCGACGTTGTACTGGTAGATGGTCTGGCCCCCCTGCACCACCTTGAGGATCGAGGTGGGCTCATGAAGCACCCCGCCGCTGGCCAGCACCGAGGCCCCGGTCGCCATCTGCAGCTCGGTGACCCCGATGGACAGCCCGCCCAGGGTGAGGGCGTCTCCATAGGTGTTCTGCGGGTTCAGCAGCAGGGAGGTGCCCATCCGCTCCGCCATGGCCACCACGTTCTGCAGGCCGGTGATCATCTCCACCTTGACCGCGGGGATGTTGATGGAGTTGCCCAGGCAGACCTGCAGCTGGCAGATGCCGCTGAAGTCGTGCTCGTAGTTCTGCGGCTGGTAGCCGTTGATGTTGATCGGCGCGTCGAGGACCGGCGTGGTCATGGTGAACTTGCCCGAGGCGATGGCGGCGGTGTAGGTGAACATCTTGAAGCTCGACCCGGGGCGCCGCGGCTCCACCGTCATGTTGATCTGGCCCACTGAGCCGTTGTAGTTGCTGGTGCCCACCATGGCCAGGATCTCACCGTCCCGGGGGTCGAGGGAGACCAGCGCGGAGTCCCCGATGTTGTACACGCGGAGCAAGCGGGCGTTGTTGGCCGGGTTCTGGATGGTCTGCTCCGCCGTCTGCTGGTCAGCCATGTTCAGGGTGGTGTAGATGGTCCAGCCCCCGGGATTGAGGTAGGCGTCGCCGAAGCGCTGCTGCAGCTCGCTCTCGACGTAGGTCACGAAGTTGGGCGCCAGCAGGGGGCTGCTGTCCTCCCAGGGGTAGTAGGTGAGCTGCTCCTTGAAGGCGGCCACGGACTGGGCCTGGGTGATGTAGTGGTTGGCCACCATCGCCTCCAGGACCACCTGCTGGCGTAGCTTGGCGTAGTTGGGGCCCTTGGTCCCCACGTAGGCCAGGGGGTCGAAGGCGGAGGGGGCGTCGGGGATTCCCGCCAGCATGCTGGCCTGGGCCAGGTCGAGCTTGCTGGCCGGGATGTGGAAGTACAACTCCGCGGCGGTGCCGATGCCGATCGCCTGGTTGCCGTAGTCGATCCGGTTCAGGTACATCTGCAGGATCTGATCGGGCTTGAAGGTCTTGGAGATCTCAAAGCCGAGGAGGAGCTCGCGGATCTTCCGGGTGATGGTCTGGGCCGGGGTGAGAAAGGAGATTTTGGCCAGCTGCTCGGTGATGGTGCTGGCTCCCTGCAGGGAGCCGTGGTGGACGATGTCGTGCAGCCCGGCGGAGATGATCCGCGGCAGGTCCACCGAGCCGGCGTCCTGGAAGAAGTGGCGGTCCTCGACGGCCACGGTGGCCTTGATCACCCAGGGGCTGACCTGGGAGATGCCGACGTGGATGTGCTGCTCCCCGGGCTCGTGGAGCACGGTGAGCAGCGTCCCGTTGCTGGCCAGCAGGTAGCTGTTCTGCGGCGGACCCAGGTTGGGGAGGTCCGTGACCGACGGGAGCCCGACCTGGAAGGCGGCCAGGACTATGAAGCCGGTGCCCAGCCCGGCGCACCCCGCCAGGACCAGGACCACGAGAGCGAGGGCGCTGCGGCGGAGGAATCCATGCCGTCGCCAGAAGCCGGCATCCCGCCCTCCCTGACCTCGGCGGCGGCGGCCGGAGGTGGAGCGGCGGCGCTTGCCGGGCGGGAGCTCTATCTCCTGCATGGGTGGGGCCGGGTCCTTGGGGCTGCCATCCGTTCGGCGATTATGCCAGCCCGCGCGCGACCGCCCCGGAATCGAGGCGGCGGCTGGGGCCGGTCACAGTCCGGTGGCGATCGCCTCACGGCTCTGCAAACTGCTGGTGTCGGGGGATGAATTCGGTGGTTTCGGTGGGAGACTGGCGCCAGTCAGCCGGGGTGACGCGCCACCTCCTTCAGGAGTTCGAAGCACACAGAATGTCTGCAGCCACCGTCAGCTCTCCACCCAGTTCCCGCAGCCAGATCGGCTTTCCCCCGGTTCCCCAGAGCCCGAAGGAGGCCGGCCTTCCGTTCAACTTCATTTGTGACCTGGTCCTCAAGGTCCTCTACTTCAACGGCGGGATGCTGGGTCGGGACTTGGCGCGCCATGTGTGCCTGCCCTGGGGCATGGTCTCGGATGCCCTGAAGTTCCTCTCGGACGAGGGCTACTGCGGAACCACCGGCATCCGGGGCACCGTGGACGGAGATGCCGGGTTCGCCGAGGGTCTGCAGTACGCCATCAGCCGTACCGGCCGGGAGCGCGCCCGTGAGCTGATCGAGGTCAGCCAGTACGCGGGGCCGGCCCCCGTTCCCCTGGAGGTGTATGTGGCCGTGGCCCGCTACCAGGGCCGCACCGGTCCGATGGTCACCCACCAGCTCCTGCGCGCCGCCCTGGACAAGCTGGTGCTCCCGCCGAGCGTCCTCAACCGCCTCGGCCCGGCCCTCAGCTCGCGCCAGTCGATCTTCCTGTACGGCCCGCCCGGCAACGGCAAGAGCACCATCGCTCAGGCCTGCGCCTCACTGCTGGGCGATCCCCTGTTCGTGCCTCACGCCATCTACGTGAAGGGCGAGGTGATCCGGATCTTCGACCCCGTGCACCACAAGCCCGTCCCCGCCGAGCTCCCGGCCCATGACACTAGGTGGGCCTTCTGCACCCGCCCGGTGGTGATCGCCGGTGGCGAGCTGACCGGACGCGAGCTGGAGCTGAGCTTCGATCCCAGGATGGGCTTCTACGAGGCCTCGCTCCAGTTGAAGGCCAACGGGGGGCTGTTCGTGGTGGACGACTTCGGGCGGCAGCAGCTCTCGCCACAGGACCTTCTCAACCGGCTGATCGTGCCGCTGGAGGCGGGTTACGACTACCTGAACATCTCCCGGGCGGGGACCACCGTCCAGGTGCCGTTCACCGAGATCCTCATCCTCTCCACCAACCTCAAGCCCAAGGACCTGGTGGACGAGGCCTTCCTGCGCCGGATCCGCTACAAGGTGGAGGTCCCCAATCCCTCGGTGATCGAATACGGGCGGATCTTCCGGCGGGCCTGCGAGAGCATGGGCCTCACCTACGACCCCGAGGCGGTGAGCTATCTGGTGGAGGAGCACTACCGCAAGTCCGGGCGGCCCCTCCATGGGTGCGAGCCCCGCGACATCCTGGATCACCTGATCCATGCCGCCGCCTACTTCGGCGTCGAACCGAGGCTAACCCCGGAGCTGCTCGATCACGCGGTCTCCGCCTACTTCGCCAATCTGGACGGGGAGTAGGCACCGGAGCCCCCAGCTCCAGGACAGCTTCGCCGGCTGACTCCTGGGCGTCTCGCCCGCGAACAGTCACCTGCAGGTGGGTTGGGAGGGCCGAGGCCGCCCAGCACCTGGACTAGCGACCGTTCACCCTCCCGGCGGCACCAATCTGAGTCGTGGTGGAGCGAAGGGGACTTGAACCCCTGACCTCTGCCGTGCGAAAGCAGCGCTCTGCCAGCTGAGCTATCGCCCCCGGGGGCAGTATAGACCCGCTCCGCCGCTGCCAGCCTTACGTAAGGGGAGAGAGGATCAGCTCCCGCGGCGCTGCCAGCGGGTCTTCTTGAGCATCTTCTTGTGCTTGTGCTTGCGCATCTTCTTGCGCCGCTTCTTGATCACCGAACCCACGAAGAAGAGCACCTCACAAGCGCCGACAGGCGGATCTGGGACAGCACTCCACGCGGCTGCCCGGGGACCTCGGTAGTCTAAGGGGGCGCCGGGCGGCGCGTCAACTTCGGCCGAATTGGGGAGGAGCTCATGGATACCCTATGGGCGCCATGGCGGATGGTCTACATCGACAGGGTGACCGACTCCCAGCCGTCCGCTGAGTGCATCTTCTGCCGGGCCTTGGAGGCTGGGGACCGGGAGTCCTTGGTGGTGCACCGGGCGGCGCGCTCCCTGGTCATGCTCAATCGCTTCCCCTACAACCCCGGGCACCTCATGGTCGCTCCTCACTCGCACGGCGGCGATCTGGCAGCCCTGGACGCCGCTGAACTTGCGGACGTGGTGGCCCAGCTGCAGCTGGCGACCCGGGTCCTTCAGGCCGAACTGGGCTGCGACGGCTTCAACGGGGGCTGGAACCAGGGGCGGGTGGCGGGGGCGGGGATCGACACCCACCTCCACTTCCACCTGGTGCCTCGCTGGTCCGGAGATACCAACTTCATGCCCGTTCTGGCAGACGTGAAGGTGGTTCCTGAGCACCTCGACGCCACCTGGGAGAAGCTGAGCGGAGCCTTCGCCACGGCCAGCGCCGGATAGCGGCGGGCCAGCCCGGCTTCGAGTCTCTGGGAGGCGGGCCGTGCACCTCGCCCGGGAACTGGAGGCCTTGAACTCCCGCCCGCCGTCGCGGTCCCGTCCCGACCTTCCTTCGCCCATGCCGGGCTGGTCGCCGACGGGCGAGCGATTCCTGTCCCTCATCCCCTGAGCGCACCCGTGGCCTCGGCCCTTCCACCAGGGTTACCTCGCCCCTGTGAATACGGCCGAGAGCGCCTGCGCGCCGCGGGTGAAGGTGGACTCCAAGGTGGCGCCGTAGCCGATCACCAACGCCGCGCCGGCGGCCCCGTGGTAAAACCCGCCGGCCGGCCAATCCGCCGAGGCCGATGCCCAATACGGCGGCCGCGGCGATGGTGGAGGCCTCCACGCTGGGGGCGGCGACCGGTACCAGGAGGTCTAGCCCCGCCTAGGCTCCGACCACCTGAAGGTCGGGTCGGACCCGAGCCAGGGAGCGAACCACAGCGTCGCGCCTTTGCCGGTAGCCGAGGCGCATCCGGCGCACGTGGCGGTCGCAGGCCCCGCTCCGCAGGAACTCCGCGAAGGTCAGCTGCTCGAGGACTCCACGCTGCCAGTCCGCGTGGGACTTCTCCTCCACCACCGCTGACACTCGCGCTTTCGGGACGACCAGCCAGCCCAGGCGCACTGCCGGGGACAGTGTCTTGGAAGGGGTTCCGGCGTATACACCACCTCCGGGTCCAAGCTCTGGAGCGCGCAGACCCGGCGCCGGACGTACCGGAATCCGCTGTCGTATTCGTCTTCGAGGATCAGCGCTCGAGTGCGGCGCGCCCAGGCCAAGAGCTGAGCCCGCCGCTGGGGGCTTAAGACGGCCCCGGTGGGGTGCTGCCGGTTGGACGTGACCACCACCGGGCAGTCGTCGCGTCCATACAGATGTGACACCTGGAGTCTCTCGCCATCCACCGGCACCGCGAGGACCTCACCGCCTGGCGCCTGCACAACGAGTCGGTGGAGTGGGAGACACTGATCCTCCGTGGCCACCCCGCCCGGCTAGCCCGGCAGGGGCTGGCTCCAGGTCGATTGTCCATCGCAGCTAACCAAGGAGGACGAGCGTTGCAGACCCCGAATCCCCGAGCCCAACATCCCGACGACCTGCGCACCATGTTCGTGGAGCTGGTGGCGGCCGGCGATGCCGACGGCCTAGCCAGCCTCTACGAGCCCGACGCTGTCATCGCCTTCCCCCCGGGCCGGCTGAGCCAGGGCCGTGATGCCATCCGGGCGATCTGGGCCTCGATCATTGATGCTGGCGTTCCCATCACTCTCGAGCCCGCCCTGCCCACGGTGGCCTGCGGCGGCATCGCGCTCACATCGACGATTCGCGCCGACGGGGTCGGCCTCAGAGTCCAAGTTGTCCGTCGCCAGGCCGATGGCAGCTGGCGGCGTCTGATCGATATCCCGGAGATGGGCGCCAGTTCGCCTGCCCTCGGGGGGGAGGACGACGGACGCTGAGTCCGCCACTGTCAACGGTGGTCGGCCGTGCTTGCGGGATTGGCGGCCCTCCGGACCGCCGCGAGTTCGGGACCAGCAGCACGGATACGCTCCGATGGTGGAGCCGGCGGGAATTGAACCCGCGACCTCTTCCATGCCAAGGAAGCGCGCTGCCGCTGCGCCACGGCCCCAAGTCGTCGTGGTCGATGATAGCCGGTCCGATCAAGCCCCCAGGCAACCGGGCGTCTCGGGGCCCGTCGGCGTCAAGCTGGCCGCGGCTGGGAGAATCGGGGTGTGGACGCAGATCCCGACCTGGTCCGTGACCTAACCGCCGCGCACCGCGACGGCAGTCGGGGGATACCCCTTCGCCGGGAGGTGGAGGGGTGGATGGACGACCTCCTGGGGCTCCTCTTCCCCCAGCTGGCAGCGACGGCCATCCGGGACCGGGGAGACATTCTGGCTGGGCTCGAAGGTCTCCAGCTCCGACTGTGCGAACTGGTGCGGGGGATGGTGGACGATGACCGCGGACGGATGGTCTCCCAGCAGCTGTTCTCGTCTCTAGGAGTGATCAGAGACCAGGTGGCCCGGGATGCCGAGGCGATCCTGGCCGGGGATCCCGCCGCCGAGAGTTTGGACGAGGTGATCTCCGCCTATCCCGGCTTCCTGGCCATGGGTACCTACCGCATCGCCCACCACCTCCACCATGAGGGTCTCCCGGTGCTCCCCAGGCTGTTCGCCGAGGTGGCGCACGCCCGGACCGGCATCGACATCCATCCGGGCGCCTCCATCGGCCGAGCACTCTGCATCGACCACGGGACCGGGATCGTGGTGGGGGAGACAGCGGTCATCGGTGACGACGTCAAGCTCTACCAGGGGGTCACCCTGGGAGCGCTCAGCGTGGCCAAGGACGCCAGCGGCACCAAACGCCACCCCACCATCGAGGACCGGGTGGTGATCTACGCCAATGCCACCGTTCTGGGGGGCGAGACCGTGGTGGGCCATGACAGCGTGGTGGGCGGCAACGTCTGGCTGACCAGCAGCGTGGGCCCGTATTCCCTCGTCTACCATTCCAGTCAGGTCCGGGTCCGCCAGGTGGAGGATCTGCTGGACCCGCCCGACTTCGTCATCTGAGCACGGCCGCAACCCGGGCCGAGGAGGCAATGTGAGAGCCGAAAGCATTCTCGAAACCATCGGCAGAACCCCGGTGGTGCGTATCAACCACCTCTTCGACCGCCGGGTGACGGTCTGGTTCAAGCAGGAGCGGGTCAACCCCGGGGGCAGCATCAAGGACCGGATCGCCCTCGCCATGGTCGAGGACGCGGAGCGTAGCGGGCTCCTCGGCTCCGGATCGGTCATCGTCGAACCCACATCGGGGAACACCGGCATCGGCCTCGCCCTGGTGGCTGCGGTGAAGGGGTACCGCCTGATCCTGGTGATGCCCGAGTCTTTCTCCATCGAGCGGCGCAAGCTGATGGCGGCCTATGGGGCCGAGATCGAACTCACGCCAAGGGAGCTGGGGATGCGGGGGGCGATCGCCCGGGCCCGTGAGCTGGTGGAGGAGGTCCCCGATGCCTGGATGCCGATGCAGTTCGACAATCCGGCCAACGTCGAGGTCCACCGCCGGACCACCGCCGCGGAGATCGCGGCGGACTTCCCTGAGGGGCTGGACTACCTGGTCACCGGAGTCGGCACCGGGGGGCATATCTCCGGCTGCGCCGAGGTGCTGAAGCAGAGCTGGCCTGGGCTCAAGGTTTATGCGGTCGAGCCGGCCCTGTCGCCGGTGCTGTCGGGCGGCACCCACAGCCCCCACCCGATCCAGGGGATCGGCGCCGGCTTCGTGCCCGGGGTCATGCGCCAGGACCTTCTCGACGGGGTGATCCAGGTGTCAGCGGATGACGCGTTCGCCTATGCGCGGCGGTCGGCGCGAGAGGAGGGCGTCTTGGTGGGGATCTCCTCGGGGGCCTCGCTCGCCGCGGTGGCGTCGCTGGAGCCGCAGATGGCGGACGGTGCCCGGGTCCTCACCTTCACCTACGACAGCGGCGAGCGGTACCTTTCGGTGGAGGCGCTCTGGGGGTGACCTCACGCGCTCAGACGGGTCTGAGCCGGGGACGGCTGGAGTAGGGTCCGGGCCCCCGCGGCCCCGGGGCGGCCAAGGGGAACCGTTGCTGGCGGCCGATCCTCGGATCGACGACCTTCCATCCGTCACTGCCGGGAAGCAGCGTGTTGGCCAGCAGCTGAAGCAAGAGCAGCGAGAGCAGCAGGCCCGCCGAACCGGGGGCGACCATCGCCGCGGATCCCCACACCAGGGACTCCGCCAACGGACCCGCGGCCCATACCAGGCGCAGCTGCCGTCGGCTCAGGTGGCCGGACTCGAATTCCCATCCCGGGCCGAGGATGCCCAGGGTCGGACTGGGACGAGCCGCGAAGTGGCGCAGGACCAGGTAGTGGCCGGCCTCGTGGCATGTCGCGGCCAGCACCAGGACCACCCAGATCAGCAGCACGCGACTCCCCCGCTCT
Source organism: bacterium (assembly GCA_021801645.1). Classification (GTDB taxonomy): domain Bacteria; phylum Chloroflexota; class Dormibacteria; order Aeolococcales; family Bog-877; genus JAJYXT01. The sequence continues at coordinate 41,136 of JAJYXT010000078.1, read as the reverse complement.
TTGGGTGGCGGCACCGCCCCTCACACTCCAGCCTAGGAGCGCCTGGAGGGGACTACCCGGGCGATCGCACGCCCCGGGGGAAGGGGGATTCCACCCGTGCCCAGGAGTAGAACGGGGCACAAAAATACAGCGACCCGGCTGGTGCCGGGCCGCTGCGGGGAGGGAAGGATAGGGCTGCCGCCGGACCGGCCCGCTGGGCCCGTGCCGGCGACACCTGTCACTCTGGGCCCCTGACCTTGGGGTGCCCTGTGTCCAGCCTGAGAGTTTGCTCGGAGACCGCGCGAGGCCGGCTCAGGGGCCACCCAGGTAACTCTCAGCAAGCCGGTCCACAATTCGCGCGTGGACGAGCGCACCCGGGTGCTGGTGGTGGACGACGAGCTCAACCTGGTTGAGTTGGTCTCCACGGCACTCCGCTACGCCGACTTCGACACCGAGACGGCGCGCAGCGCCAGGGAGGCCCTGGACAAGGTTCGGCAGTTCAAGCCTCACCTGGTGATCCTGGACGTGATGCTTCCTGATCAGGACGGCTTCGAGGTTGCCCGGACTCTGGCAGCGAACGGGGTCGACGTGCCCATCCTCTTCCTCACCGCCAAGGACGCGACCGAGGACAAGGTTCGTGGGCTCACGGTCGGGGGGGATGACTACGTCACCAAGCCGTTCAGCCTCGACGAGCTGATCGCCCGGGTGCGGGTGATCCTGAGGCGCAGCGGTCACCGCCAGGAGAGCCGCAACATCCTCACCTTCGCTGACCTGGAGATGGACGAGGACCTGCGCGAGGTGCGCCGGGGGGAGCACGGGATTGAGCTGACGGCCACCGAGTATCGCCTTCTCCGCTACCTGCTCATCAACGCCCGCCGGGTGCTCACCCGGGCCCAGATCCTCGACCACGTGTGGAGTTACGACTTTGGCGGCGACGCCGGGATCCTGGAGACCTACATCAGCTACCTCCGCAAGAAGGTGGACGCCTTCGGTCCGCCGCTCATCCACACGGTGCGGGGCATGGGGTATGTTCTGCGGTTGCCCCGGGGCTGAGAGTGACCCTCCGCTTCCGGCTCCTCCTGGCCCTGATCGCCCTGGTGGCAGCCGGGCTGGTCGCCACCGACACCGTCACCTACGTGGCGCTCCAGTCATCTCTCTGGAATCGGCTGGAGCAGGACCTGCTCCAGTCCGTCGACTCGGCCCGGACCTGCGTCATCTCCCAGGTGACCCACAACGACTGCCCCACCAGCACCGCCCTGCCGGAGGGCAGCTATGCGGCGTTCATCGGGCCGGGTGGGAGCCAGGAGGGGGTGGTCTGGGGCTCGGCGCAGACCACCCCCCGCCCGGTCCTGCCGGCCTCGGTCCTCGCCGGCAGCGTACCCGCTTCTCCCTATTTCTTCACGGCTCCCGGGAATCGTGGCGGGGTCACGTTCCGAGGGCTGTTGGTCGGGGTGCAGGTTGCCGGCGGTCCGGAGGAGCCGTTCGTCGTGGCCATGCCGCTCAGCTCGGTGGACGCGACCTTGAGCCAGCTCGAGACCCTGGAGGTACTGGTGGGAGCGGTGGTCCTGGTGGCGCTGGGAGTGGTGGCCTGGTGGCTGGTAGACCTGGGCCTCCGCCCGCTGCGGCGGATCCGGGACACCGCGCGCAAGATCGCCGGGGGGGATCTCAGTCAGCGCGTCCAGGGTGTGGACGAGAGGACCGAGATCGGCCAGCTGGCCATCAGCCTCAATGAGATGCTTGCCCAGATCGAGAGCGCCTTCGCCGAGCGCCGGGAGTCCGAGGCCCGTCTGCGCCGGTTCGCCGCCGATGCCTCCCACGAGCTGCGCACCCCCCTCAGCTCGATCCGCGGGTACGCGGAGCTCTTCCGACGCGGGGCTCGCTCCAACCCGGAGGACCTGGACAAGGCGATGAGCCGGATCGAGAGCGAGGCCACCCGGATGGGACTTCTGGTGGACGACCTGCTCCTGCTCGCCCGCCTGGACCGGGGACGGCCCCTGGATCGCAAGCCGGTGGACCTGGCCGAGCTGGCGGTGGACTCGGCCGCGGACCAGTCAGCTGCCGACCGCCGACACCGGATTCGGGTACACGCGGACTCCCCTGTGCTCGTCCAAGGAGACGAGGCGCGCTTGCGGCAGGTGGTGACCAACCTGGTCCGTAACGCCGTGGTCCACACCCCGGAGGGAACAGCGGTGGAGATCGCTGCCCGGATTGAGGGGGATCAGGGGCTGGTGCAGGTGATCGACCACGGCCCCGGAATTCCTGATGAGGTGGCGGCGCGCATCTTCGAGCGCTTCTACAGAGCCGACCGCTCCCGGGGGCGCGAGACCGGCGGCACCGGCCTCGGCCTTTCGATCGTGAGCGCCATCGTGGCCGCCCACCAGGGCACCGTCGAGTATCGCCCCACCGAGGGGGGCGGCGCGACCTTCGAGGTGCGCATCCCTGTCGAGCGCCCGCTGGCTCCAGAGCCTGCAGCGGAGGAGCCGGACCCGGCGGTCGGGTCGGGGGTCAGCTCCGCAGGCTGACCGGGATCAGGAGTGGCCCCGCCGTCAGGCCGGATGGGATGCGCCGGCCACCTGGGCCGCCTGCCTTCGGGACCAGGACCTGGTCTCCCGGATCAGGGAGGTCACGCCCACCCCGACCACGGCGAAGACCACCAGGAAGAGTGGCAAGCCGATCTGGTCCAGGTTGTGGACCTGGATTCCGGTGGCGAAGCTGAGGTTGGCGATCTGGGGGAAGCTTAGGCCGAAGACTCCGCCCACGATGAAGGCCAGCCCTCCCCAGGTGAGCGTCCGTCCGGCGACCGTGAGGGCCACGTGCCGGACGGCCTCGGGGGGAAGTCCGCGCCGCGAGGCATAACGGCCGAAGGCGGCGCCCGCCAGCACCTGGACGATGGTGGTCCCGATCCCGAAGAGCGCCCCCGGCACCCACCCCAGTAATGGTGAGGGCATGGCCGGGGCCAGCACCGTGTAGATGATGATGGCGAACGCACCGAATCCCCACCCGGCCACGAAGCCGTGGACGGCGGGCATCCAGGGCCGGGGGTCCTGTACCCACCCCGGGGTGGGGAACTCCTGCCCCGAGTGCACCAGGGCGGCATCCTTCTGCAGCCAGGGGATGTGCAGGTGGAAGTGGAACGGGAGCCGACTCCGCCTGGCGATCATCAGCCCAGCCCAGGCCATCAGGATCCCCACGACCACGTAGATCGCGTAGTCGGCGCCCGCCAGGGTAAGGATCCGGCTGAAGCCCAGGTAGGCGAGCTCGGCGGCAATGGCGCGCTGCAGGGTGAAGGCCAGCGAGAAGATCAGTCCCGATCGGAACCCACGCTTGGTGGAGTAGCTGCCGATGGCGTAGCTGAAGGTGATCGGCCAGGTGTGCTCGTCCGGGGTGATGCCATGCACCATGCCCAGGAGCAGCGCGGTCACGAAGATCGCCAGCCCGGTTACGTGCACCGGGTTCCAGAGGTTGATCACCGCCCCGATCACGATGCCGCCCCCGCTGCGCTCAGCACCAGCTGGTCGGACGTTCGGGACCGACAGCCCTGGCAGACACCGGTCAAAACCAGGTGATGGTCATGGATCTCCAGCCCGGTGGCGTCCTCCAGCGCCCGCATGGCCGCCCCGGATGCCTCACAGGGAACGGCCACGACCTCGCCACACAGCTCGCACCGGAAGTGGTCGTGGTGCTCGTCCCGGATCTCGACATGGGTGCGGCCATCGTCCAGCTCCACCCGGCGCAGGGCTCCCTCAGTTTCCAGCCGAGCGGTGGCCCGGAACACCGAGGAGAAGTCGGCGCGGATCCCCTTGGCGGCCAGCGCCTGACGCAACTCCTCCAGCGTCCACGCATGCCGGCCCCGCGCCGCCATGAGTTCCTGAACCGCCCCCGCGATCTTCGGCCTTCTGCCCATGGCTCCATCATACATAAAGCAAGCCGGTTGCGCAACTGACTTGCGTTATCTGTTCCCCAGGTGATTCCCAGTGTTCTCTGGGTTGGATTCCAAGTTTTTAATGGGACCATCGCCCCATGGCACTCCCACCTCCCTTCAGCCAGCGGGAGCGGACCCGGGGCGAATCCCTGGTGCGGCGGGCGACCGTGTGGCTCACCTTGGCGGCCATGGCGGGTACCGCGGCGGTGGCGGCCGCCGTCGCCAATGCCATACCTGGCCGGAGCTCGCACGCCACCGGCGCCGCCGCATCCGCGCCTGCGTCCGGCTCGTCCGGCGGGGGGGCGGCCTCGAGCTCCGGGAGCGGGGGAAGCGCCTCTGGCGGCGTTGCCCCCGCTCCCGCGACCGCTCCGCCGGTGGTCACCTCCGGCGGCTCCTGAGTGGAGGGGGGTTGGGCCCGCCTGCCACCCATCCCCGGTCTCTCGGGGGCCTGGCGGCCGGCCCTCGGTACCACCGCGCGGGTCCTGATCGCGGGCGGGCACCAACTGGCTCCGGCGTTGAGGGAGGCCGACCGGGTGATCGCCCAGGTTGACGACCTGGCCAGCCGCTTCAGGCCAGACTCCGAACTGGCCCGGGTGAACTCGGACCCTCGGCCGGAGATCCGCGTGAGCGATGGGCTGGCCAGCCTGTTGGCTGACGCCCTCTTCTGGTCGCGAGCGACCGATGGTCTGCTCGACCCCACCGTAGGCGCCGCTCTGCTGGCCGCCGGGTACGACCGCGACTTCTCCCACCTCGATGAGGACGCCAGCGCAGCCCCCAGACCCTCGACCCCAGCTCCCGGATGGCACCAGGTCCGGCTCGAGGGTGCGGTCCTCGCTCGCCCCTCGGGGGTGCTACTGGACCTCGGGGCGACGGCCAAGGCCTCAGCCGCGGATGTCGCCGCGTCTCGGGCCGGCGCTGCCTCCGGTGCGGCCTGCCTGGTGAGCCTGGGTGGGGACATCGCCACCGCAGGCCCGGTGCCCGCAGGTGGCTGGACAGTTCGGATCGGGGATGACCATAGGGGGGGAGGGGAGGAGCCTGGGCAGACGGTCACCCTTCTGGCGCGAGGCATGGCGACCTCCTCGACCGTGGTCCGGCGCTGGATCCGCCAGGGGACGGCCATGCACCACCTGATCGACCCTCGCACCGGCCGCCCGGCGCAAGGGCGCTGGCGGACGGCAACCGTCGTCGCCGACACCTGCCTGCGGGCCAATGCCCTGTCCACCGCGGCCCTCGTGGCTGGAGATCGGGCGGAGGGGCTCCTGGCCCGGTTTGGCGCCGCGGCCCGGCTGGTGGCCGCGGACGGTCGGGTCGTCCATTGCGGCGGCTGGCCCTCTCAGGGTGAGGAGCTCGCTTCCCTGCCTGGCCGGGCCGGGGCCTGACGATGGCCGCCGCCGTCGGAGGGACGATGACTCTCTGGTACCTGGCCCGCGGAAGTGGTCTGGTGCTGCTGGCGGTGCTCACGGTCAATCTGGTCATGGGGATCGCCATCCAGGGCGGGTGGCACCCCGAGAGCTGGCCGCGGTTTGCGGTGCAGGCGGTGCATCGCAACCTCGCCCTCCTGGCTGTGGTGCTCCTGACCATCCACGTGGTCACCATCGAGCTGGACCCGTTCGTCCCGGTCGGCTGGTGGGCGGCCCTGGTGCCGTTCGTGAGCCCTTACCGGCCCTTCTGGCTGGGGCTCGGCACCCTCAGCCTGGACCTCATGGCCGCCGTGGTGGTAACCAGCCTGCTGCGATCCCACCTTCGGCCACGCTGGTGGCGGGTGATCCACTGGCTCACCTACGTCTCCTGGCCGGTTGCCGTCCTCCATTCGCTGGGCACCGGCACCGACACCAAGCTCACCTGGGTCTTCGGGTTCGAGTTGGGCTGCGTGGGACTGGTGGCTACGACAGTGATCTTCCGGGTGGCCCGGGCCACCCGGCCGCGGGTGGCCGTGCGGGGCGTCATCATGGCGGCGGTCGCGGCCACCCCCATGGCGGTTCTGGCCTGGTCGGCGGCCGGGCCGCTGCAGAGTGGCTGGGCCCGGCAAGCCGGGACTCCCACCACCGCACTCGCCTCGGGAGCTCCGGCCTCGACGGGCGCTGGCGGGCAGGCGTCCCTCCCGGCCCCCTTCACGGCCAGGTTCGTGGGCTCGGCCACCTCCTCCGCAGGCGGCAACGGTGAGACGATCACCATCTCTGGACAGGTGCAGGGAGGAGTGGGGGGCCAGCTTCTGGTCTCCCTGTCCGCCAGCCAGCTGCCCGACGGAACCATCGCGGTGGACCAGGGGTCGGTCACCTACCGGCCCGCCCCCGGGTCCTTGGTCTACACGGGCAGGGTCGTGTCGGTGGGTCCAGGTTCACTGATCATGAGGCTCGCTGCTGGCGGAGGCCAATCGGAGCCGGCTGAGCTGACCATCAGTGGCCCCGTCCCCGCCTCCTCGGTCTCTGGCCTTTTCTACTTTGGCAGTGCCCCCGCTGGCGGAGCCGGCCAGGACGGTGGCCAGGACTCGTGACCCTTGTAGCCCCGGCCGCGCCGGGGGAGCTGCGTGTGCCCCGAAGCGGTCCCTGGAATCAGCGCCTCCTGGCCGGGCCGAAGCTGGGCGGGGCCGAGCCGCTGGCAGACCACGTGGGCAGGCTGGGCGGAGGCATCACAGACTGGACGGGAAGGGCGGGGCACCACCAGCTCCTGGAGCGGGTGCGGCGCTCCGGTCTTCGGGGGCGTGGTGGTGGCGGCTTCCCGACGGCCGAGAAGCTGGCCGCCGTGCGCCGCCACGGCCCGGGGTCGGTGGTGGTGGCGAACGGTTCGGAGACCGAACCGGCGGCGGGCAAGGATGACCTCCTGCTCCGCCTCCGTCCCCACCTGGTCCTCGATGGGTTGCTGGCGGCTACCCGAATCCTCGGCGCTCGACAGGCATTCCTGGTCGCCCACACAGCCCCGGCGGTGGCGGCGGTGGAGGCAGCTCTCCGGGAACGCCCGGACGTGCCGATCCCGGTCGAGGTGGTGCGCGGGCCGACGAACTTCGTGGGCGGCGAGGAGACCGCTCTGATCCGCTGGCTGGAGGGTGGCCAGGCCCTTCCCCGGTACCAGCCCCCCCGGGTGGTCGACCGGGGATGGCGGGGGCTGCCGACCCTGGTGCAGAACGTCGAGACGCTTGCCCACCTCGGCCTGGTGGTCCGGCTTGGGCCGGAGTGGTTCCGGGGGGCTGGGGTCGCCGACGAGCCCGGCACCATGCTCGTGACCCTCAGCGGAGCGGTGGAGGCGCCCGGGGTCTATGAGGTGCCCATCGGCACCCCGCTTCCCGAAGTCCTCTACGTGGCCGGGGCCGATCCTGGGGCCGTAGCTCTGCTGGTGGGCGGCTATTTCGGCTCCTGGCTGCGAGCCCCCGACGTCCAGCGGCTCACGCTCTCCCGGAGCGGCCTTCGCCCGGCCGGGGCGACTCCCGGGGCCGGGGTCCTCCACCTGCTTCCCCAGGGCACCTGCGGACTTCGGGAGTCAGGGCGGATCCTGGCCTGGCTGGCGGCCCAGGGAGCCCGCCAGTGTGGGCCCTGCGCCTTCGGTCTTCCGGCGATGGCTTCAGCCCTGAACGAGGTGGCCAAGACCGGCTCGGAAGCGGCGCTGGAGCAGCTGGAGCGGTGGGGCGACCAGATCGAGGGCCGCGGCGCCTGTCGGCACCCGGACGGGGCGGTGAACCTTGCCCGCTCGGCGGCCAGCGCCTTCCCAGACGAGCTGCGGCGCCACCGTTCGGGAGCCTGTGGTGGCTACCGGCCTTCGTTGCTGTCGCTGCCCCCTGCCCCGGATCCGCAGTGAGCGGCCGCTACCTGCACGTGGATCCCACCCTCTGCGTCGGCCACCGGCTCTGCGCAGAGATGCTGCCCGAGCTGATCACGCTGGATGACTTCGGCTATCCGATCATCTCCGCTGACCCGGTGCCACGCCACCTGGGCCGGCTGGCTCGCCGGACCGTCGGTGCCTGCCCGGCGCTGGCCCTCGTCATGGACGGCAACCCGAGCCGGAGGGCCCGCCGGGATGAGCCCAGACCGGTTCCTCCCTCCGGCTGAGACAATCCCACGGTGCCCGCCTCCACCCATGAGCCCGAGAACCCACGGCCGGAGGGGCCCGAGGGGCTTTGGGGGCCTTTCCTTTCGCTTCGTCAGTGGGGCACGGTCCGGGAGGACTACAGCGCCGACGGGGATGCCTGGGCATATTTCCCCTTCGAGCAAAGCCGTCTGAGGGCCTACCGATGGGGGGAGGACGGGCTGCTGGGCATCTCCGACCGCCGGCAGCTGGTGTGCCTCGGGCTGGGACTATGGAACGGGGCCGACGAGATCCTCAAGGAGAGGCTGTTCGGCCTCACCAACGCCGAGGGCAATCACGGCGAGGACGTCAAGGAGTACTGGCACTACCTGGACGCCCTGCCGGACGCCAGCTACCTTGCCGCCGTCTACCGCTATCCGATGGCTGCGTTTCCTTATCAGGAGCTGCGGGAGCGCAATCGGGAGCCTGGTCCCGAACTCAAGCTGCTGGACCTTGGCTTCTTTCAGGACGGCCGCTACTTCGACGTTCAAATCGAATACGCGAAGGACTCGCCCACCGTCGTCTGCTGCCGGGTGACCGTCACCAACCGCAGCTCCGAGCCGGCCCGGCTCCACCTGCTCTCCCAGGTGTGGCTGCGCAACACCTGGTCGTGGTCCGGGCAGTCCCCGCCGGGGCTCGCACTGCGGGATGGGGCGGTGGTTCTCGATCATCCCGGCTTCCCCGGCTACCGGCTGGCGGTCGACCCGGGCGCCACCTTCCTCTTCTGCGACAACGAGACCGACATGGCCCAGCTCTTCGGGGCTCCGGGCACCACCCGGTACCCCAAGGGAGCGATAGGCGATGCGGTGGTCCGCCAGGATCCCAGCCTGTGCAATCCCGCCGGGCAGGGGACCCGGGCCGCGGCCCAGTTCATCCTCGAGCTTGGGGCGGGGGAGAGCCGGGTGGTGCGCTGGGTCTGGGGGGATCGGGAGGGGCTGTCGCCCACGCTGGTGGACTCAGTGTGCGAGCGCCAGCGGGCTGCCGCCACCGCGTACCACCTGCGCTCGTCCCCGGGGGCCTGCGACGATGACGACCGGCTGATCCTCCGGCAGGGTTTGGCCGGGCTGATCTGGACGCAGCAGTACTACGAGTACGACGTCGGCCGGTGGCTGGACGGCGACCCCGCCGAGCCACCACCTCCGGCGTCACGGCTTGCGGGCAGGAATGCTGGCTGGCGGGGCCTGAGGGCGGCGGACGTGATCGTCATGCCGGACAGCTGGGAGTATCCCTGGTTCGCCTCGTGGGACCTGGCGTTCCACGCCCTGGCCCTGCAGCCATACGATCCCGAGCTGGCCAAGAGCCAGGTGATGCTGCTGCTGCGGCCCGATTACACCCGGGAGGACGGGCAGCTCCCCGCCTACGAGTGGAGCTTTTCCGACTCCAACCCACCGGTCCACGCCGCCGCCGTCTGGCAGATCTACGTCCGCGAGCGCAACCGCACCGGCCAGCCAGACCGGGAGTTCCTGGAGAGGGCCTTCCTGGCCCTGCTGTTCAACTACGGCTGGTGGGTGAACCGTCGCGACGTGAGCGCCCACGACATCTTCGCCGGCGGCTTCCTCGGGCTGGACAACATCTCCGCGGTGGACCGCAGCCACCTCCCGTCCGGGGCCGAGATCTGGGAGGCGGACGCCACCGCCTGGGTGGGGATGTTCGCCGTGAAGATGTTCCGGATCGCCGCCGAGCTGGCGGTGGAGGAGCCGCAGTACGAGGACATGGCCATCCGCTTCTTCAACCACTTCGCCCACATCGCCCAGGCGCTCAACGGTGACGATGGTCAGCCCGGGCTCTGGGACGAGAACGAAGGCTTCTACTACGACCGTCTCCGGCTCGCCGACGGGCGCAGCGAGGTGCTGCGGGTGCGCAGTCTGGTGGGCCTGCTGCCATTGGCGGCCACTGAGGTGGTGCACCAGCACACCCTGGACCGCCTGCCCCGCCTGGCGCGCCAGCTGGCGGCCAACCAGCAGCAGCGCGCGTTCCATTACCGGGCAGCTGGCGACGATCCCTACGCCGTACTCTCGCTGCTCGGCCCAGAGAGGCTGCACCGGCTCCTGGACCGGCTGCTGAGCCCCGCGGAGTTCCTCTCCGACTTCGGGCTGCGCTCGCTGTCCAAGGCGCACGAGCAGGTGCCCTTCCAGTCCCAGCTGGTGCCCGAGATGTCCCCGGTCCGGTACGAGCCGGGCGCGGCCGACGAGCGGATCATGGGGGGCAACTCCAACTGGCGGGGGCCGATCTGGCTGCCCACGGGATACCTGCTGATACAGGCCCTGCGGCTCCTCGGGGTCGGGCTCGGGCCCGGATTCACCCACGAGTTTCCTGCACCTGGTGGCCCGTCCCTGAACCTGACCGAGGTGGCTGACCAGCTGGCGCGGCGCACGGTCTCGCTGTTGCGCCGCGGCGAGGACGGACGGCGTCCGGTGTTCGGAGGGTACTCGAAGTTCCAGGAGGATCCCACCTGGCGGGACTGCCTGCTCTTCCACGAGTACTTCCACGCCGAGGACGGGAGCGGCCAGGGGGCCTCGCACCAGACCGGGTGGACGGCACTCGTCGCGCTCTTGGTGGATGAGCTGGGACGCCCCTGGCAGCCGCCGAGGGTGCCAGGAGACTCCGCCGGGGCTAACTAGCCGGAAGAGGTCGATCCGGTGCGCTAGCCGTCCTCCAGGTGCGAGCGCCTCACGGGCTCAGGACCGCCCTCCAGGCCCATCCGGCCGCCGTCGCGGAATTCACCCTGGCTGACATTCCGTTTTCCGTCGGCAAGTCGCGCGAGCCGGTGACCGGAGGTGCTGGCTGCGGTCGGGTAATTTGACCCGGCCTTGCGCGGACTAGCCCGCGGCCACCGTCGATGTCACGGGTACCAGACCGGGGCCGAGGTCGCCGTCAGGGAGAGGTCCTGGGTCACCTGCTGCGGTGCGCCCGGCTTGGCGGTGCCGGCCTTGGGGACCCAGTAGAGCTGGAAGGGGAGGGCTCGCTCCGGGACGTTCATGAAGACCAGGCTCTGTCCGTTGGGCGCCCAGGTGGGCATCGCCGCCATCGGACCGGGAGAGAGCTCCACCAACGGCCCGAGGGCGCTTCCGTTCCAGCTGGCAACGTCGAGGGTGGAGGTCTGGAGCTGATTGTTGGAACAGATCATGGCGATCTCGGTGCCCTGAGGGTTGAGGGCGGGCTCGCTGCAGTTCTGCTCCGGGGTGGTGAGGTACTGGGGCTCGGCACCGGGTGAGGTGACGTACGCCAGCTGCGAGTACACGGCTCCGCTGCTGGTGTTGGTGGCGTACTTGACGTAGATCAGGGAGCCGTTGGCCAGTGGGACCGGTTCCACGTCCCCTCCCTGGTAGTAGAGGTTGGAGAGGCTCCAGACCGTGGGGCCGGCCCCTGGATTGGAGAGGGGAGCCGAGAGGATCTCGAAGTCGACGTTGTAGTTGGCGTAGGGGTCGATCCAGTTCCAGGCGTAGAAGAGGCTCTGCCCGTTGGGGCTGACCCGGGGGTAGTAGACGAAGTGGTTGTTGAAGTAGTTGGAGGAGCTCTCCTGGAGCAGGGTGCGGATCACCTGACCGCCCGGGCTCAGGAGGTAGAGGTTGCTGTAGCCGTTGCCCTTGTCCACTGCCAGCAGGTCCCCGCCGGTGGCGGGAGCCACCTGCACCCAGTCTCCGGGTGGGGTGCTGAGCCGCGTGAAGTGCAGCCCCTGGAGGCTGTACAGCGAGCCGCCCTGGGCGAGGTAGATGGTCCCGGGGAGGGCCAGCAGGGCCTGGGACTGGACGGGGTCGACGGCGTGGTTGGCCTTGCTCTGCAGCGTCCCCAGGACCGCCCAGACCCCGTACCCGAAGAGCGCCATGAGAGCCACGGTGGCCAGGCTGGCGAGGAACTGCCGGGAGCTCATCCCGGGGGGAAGTTCTGGGCGATCAGGGAGTTGATCGCGGGCCAGTTGGGCAGCAGGGCGTCCTGCCCGTTGATGACCGCGCTGTGGTAGTCGCTTCCCAGCATCACGATCTGGGTGACGTCTCCGTTGCTGAAGTCGTGGGCCAGCGCGGTCACCGAGCTGATCTGGGTGAGGCTGAGGTTGGTGCGCACCTCACCGGCCAGGCTGCTGGCGATCCGGGGGATGTCGGCGAGGTTCATCAGCTTGGCGGTGTCCTTGATGTCCACCAGCAGCTGCTGCTGCTTCTGGCCCCGGGCGATGTCCTCCAGGATGTCACCGTGGCGGGAGCGCACATAGGTGAGGGCGTTCACCCCGTCCAGCCGTTGGGGGCCGGGGAGGATGGCGATCCGCTGGTTGGCGTACGGGTTGCTGCCGGTGAGGTCATAGGGGTACTGGACGTCCAGGATGGGCATCTGCGCGAGTAAGTCCACCCCGCCCAGCTGGTTCACCAGGCCCACCAGCCCCCCGAGGCCGATCCACGCCCAGTAGTTGACGGTGACGTTGAAGTTGTTCTCCACCGTCTGGATCGCCGCGGCCGCCCCGCCGTAGGAGTAGGCCGCGTCGATCTTGGCGCTGCCGCCGGTGGAGAGGGGCACCCAGAGGTCCCGGGGGATGGACAGCATCACCGCATGGTGGGTGGCGGGGTCGACCCGCACCAGGATCATGGTCTGGGTCAGAACGCTGCCGGGCGAGAACTTGGTGTCGTTGTCGGATCCCAGAAGGAGGACCGTGAACGGCTGTCCCGGCGGGGGGGGGGTGACCGTAGCACCCGGGTGGGTCGCCTTGCCCCCGTGTCCGGTCGTCTTCTGGCCGGTGACATGCAGCGCCGTGGTGACCGCCGGCAGGAAGTAGGCGACCGCCCCGCTCACCCCGGACACGCCGAAGCCGACAAGGAGGAGGAACGCCAGCAGGGCTGGGTGCCGGCCCCATGAGAAGGACGATCGGTGGGTCGAGAGCCCGGCGCGGCGGCGCCTAGGCCTGGTCCCGGCGGCCATGTGCGGGGATTGTAGCCGACCCCGGCGGCGAGCCCCTCGAGCCAACTCCGCCCCCGAGCCGGTAACCTACGGCCCGATGCTGCTCCAAGGTAAGCGGATTCTGGTCACCGGGGTGCTCACCCCGGCCTCCCTGCCTTTCGCCGTCGCCCGGCAGGCCCAGGAGGACGGGGCCGAGGTGATTCTCACCTCCTTCGGGAGGCCGATGCGGCTCACCGAGCGGAGCGCCCAGCGCCTGGACCCGGTGCCCGACGTCTTGGAGCTGGATGTCTCCCTGGACGCGGACTTCGAGCGGCTGGCCCTGGAGCTGGCGAGGCGCGAGTGGCAGCTGGACGGGATCGTCCACGGGGTGGCATTCGCTCCCGCGGACGCCCTGGGTGGCGCCTTCCTGAACACCCCCTGGGAGTCGGCGGCCACGGCGCTGCGCATCTCGGCATACTCCCTCCGCCAGCTGGTGGTCTCGCTCCTGCCGTTGCTCAACCCCAGCGGCGCCTCCGTCGTGACCCTGGACTTCGACGCCACCCAGGCCTGGCCCGGGTACGACTGGATGGGGGTCTCCAAGGCGGCCCTGGAGTCCGTGGTCCGCTACCTGGCCCAGTACCTGGGACCCCGCCGGGTCCGCGTCAACGCCGTCTCCGCCGGCCCCACCTACACGGTGGCCGCCAAGGGCATACCCGGATTCTCAGAGTTCCCCAGGGCCTTTGAGCGGCAGGCCCCGCTGGGGTGGGACGCCCGGGACCCCGGTCCGGTCGGCAGGGCCGTGGTCGCTCTGCTATCCGACTACTTCAGCGCCACCACTGGCGAGATCGTCCATGTGGACGGCGGATATCACGCCGTGGGGACGTCCGCCAGCTTGCCCGGAGAGCCGGCCGAGGAGGAGTAGTCGCCGCGGGGACGGCGCCGGGCCCAGAAGGCGGCGCCGACGACGGCGGTCAGGAGGGCCACCAACCCAGCCAGCGCCAGTGTCGCCCGGCTGCCTAAGTTCTGCTCCAGCCAGCCCGCCAGGGGGCTGCCGATCGGGGTGCTGCCCAGGAAGACCCAGAGGTACAGCGCCATCACCCGACCGCGCAGGTGGGCCGGGGTGTGCAGCTGGATGATGCTGTTGGACATTGCCGAGTAGACGATCATCCCCGACCCGGCCACCGCCAGCAGCGCCATGGCCGGAACGATGCCGTCCATCTGCCCGGCACCGGCGAGGAAGATCCCGAACACGGCACAGCCCGCCAGCAGAGCCGGCACCGCCGCGCGGCCCGCGTAGGCGACCCCCAGCGCTCCCACAAGAGCCCCCACGCCCAGGGACGCCGAGAGCAGCCCGAAGCCGGTGGCGCCCACATGGAGGCCGTTGCGAGCCAGTGCCGGGACCATCACCGAGAGGTTGTAGGAGAAGGTCCCCACCACCAGCATGAGAAGGATCACCATCAGCACCTCTGGAGTGCGCCGTGCGAATGCCGCGCCCTCCCGGACCTGGGCCAGGGCGCCCTCGGTCGACCGGGGTCGGCGGCTCAGGTGCAGCTCCCGGGGCCGCATCAGCCAGAGAGCTCCAATCACGGCCAGGTAGGAGATGGCGTTCAGATCGAAGCAGAGGGCAGTGCCCACCGTGGCGATGAGGATCCCGCCCACGGCCGGGCCGACCACCCGGGCTCCGTTGAACACCGTGGAGTTCAGGGCGACCGCGTTGGGGAGCTGATCGCCGCCCACCATCTCGGGGACGAAGGCCTGCCGGGTCGGCCCATCCACCACGTTGATGAGCCCGAAGGCCGACACCACCAGGAACACCTCCCAGGTCTGCACCAGGTGCAGACCGACCAGGATCCCCAGGGCCCCGGCCACCAGGGCGAACGAGCTCTGGGTGGCGATCAGCATTCGGCGCTTGGGGAAGCGGTCGGCGATCACACCGCCGAAAGGCTGGAGGAGCAGATTGGGCAGGAACTGGACCATGACCAGAAGGCCGAGCATGAAGGCCGAGTGGGTGAGTTGCAGGATCAACCAGGCCTGGGCCGTGGACTGCAGCCAGCTGCCGGTCACCGAGATCAGCTGCCCGCCAAAGAACAGCCGGTAGTTGCGCGTCGACAGCGCCTGGAAGGTGCGCTGGGTGATGGCCAGGGGTGCGCGGATCATAGCTCCACCTCGCTGAGCCGCTCCAGCGCCTCCATCGCCCGGTCGAGGGCCACGATCTGGGCCCTGGAGAGGCGGGCGAGCCGGGCCGCGAACCATGCCTGCCGGGTGGCGACGGCGGCTCTGGCCAGCTCCTCCCCCCGTACCGTGAGCCCTATCCGGACACACCGGCGGTCGGATTGGTCGCCCGCTTTGGAGATGAGGCCCCCCGCTTCCATCTGCGCCAGGAGGGCGGTCATCGAGGGTGTTCGAACCCCTTCGGCCTGGGCCAGCTCCGAGACCGTCGCGCCAGGCCGCTTCAGGAGGAACGAGAGGACTGGAAACTCCCCCGGCCTGAGGCCGATCGGGTCGTGCGCCTGGCGAAGTCCCCTCGAGAGCCGGCTGACTATCCCCGGGAGCCGCTCCCCCAGCTCCGCGCCCACCGCCTCCGCTCCGCGATCTCGGGCCGCCAACGCGCTCACATAGTTAGTCTACCTAATTAGAGCGCCTAAGTAAAATCAGGAGACGCAGGACCCGGTGCCGGCGCGCGCCGTGTCGGCCAGGTTGTGGGAGATGTCGGGCAACACCTCGGCGGCGCTGAGTGCGTAGCCCTCGTCGGTGGTCACCAGTGACTTGGCGAACACGATCCCCAGCACCTGCCCGGAGAGGTTGACGAAGGGGCCGCCGGAGTTTCCCGGGATGACGTCAGACTGCAGCACCAGGATCTGCCGAGAGACCAGCCCCTGGGAGTAGATATCGCGGCCCACCGCCTCGACCGTGCCCCGGACCGCACCACCGACCACCTGCTCCGGCCCGCCTTCGGGGTAGCCGATGACCGCGCCCTGGACCCCACGGGGAGCGGTCTCGCTGAAGGTGAGCGGGGGCAGGTGAAGCGCCGGCACCCGCAGGAGGGCCAGGTCGACCTGGGGATTGAAGTACACCACCTCCGCTGCCAGAGGAGTCGCGGACCCGGGGACCTGGACCTGGACCGACTGGCCGCCGGCGACCACGTGGGCGTTGGTCACCACCACCTGGGGGCTCACGGGGAAGCCGCTCCCTTCGATGAGGCCACCGCAGCCACTGGTGATCACCTTCACCGTCTCCGCGGCGACCTGGCCCACCTGCGGGTGGGCGGCCAGGTCCTGGGGGATCACCACCGGGCCGGGCAGCGGCGGCACCAGGGTGGCGAAGACCTCGGGAAAGGGCACGGCGCTGAGCAGGTGCTGGAGGTCTCCCATCCAGGCCGGTCCGGCGGGGAGGGCGCGCGCCAGGGCGCGGAGGATGGAGGAGCCCTGAATCTGGGTGGAGAGCTGCGGTATCGGCCCCGCGGCGAAGATCAGGCCCAGGTACCAGCTGACCGCCAGGGTGATGATCAGGTTCCAGGCCAGTCCGGCCAGCGAGTCCAGGCCACCGCCGATCCGGCTCCGGAGGGTAGTGAGCCGCAATTTGGCCCCCAGGAGACCGCCCAGGGCGTTGCCCAGGAAGCCGATGGCCAGAACCACGGCGATGGCCAGCGCCGTGCGCTCGGCGCTGGAGAAGCCGTGCAGTCGCGCCGGCACCAGGGTGGCCACCCAGGAGCCGAGAAGGAGTCCTCCCAGGAGTCCCACCATGGACAGCACCGAGAAGGAGAGCCCGCGCCGGTAGCCCGCCACCCCGGAGATGGCGAGGGCCAGGACGATCAGCAGGTCGACCAGATTCATGGCGCGGCTGCGATCATGCGGGAAGGCCCGAGGGTTGTCCCACAATGGCCACCAGGGTCGGCTCCCGCCGTGAGCGGATTTGAGGAACGAGATGCCTGAAGGCTCGCCGGAGGGGAGGGGTCGCCCGGGGCGCCCCCCAGCCCAGAACGGGATCTACATCCCTCTGCCTCGGGACTGGCGCTCCTGCATCCTGCCTCTCATCGGGCTGGCCACCCCGGTGGGGCTGCTGGTGGTCAACTTCTCGGCCTGGGTCATCTCCCAGCTGGGCGCGTTTCGCTGGGGAGTGGCGGTGAGCGCCGTGGTCAGTGCCCTCATCCTCAACAGCCTCACCGGTCTCAGCGTCTACCGGTATGTACGCAATCGCTGGCCGGACTTCGTGGTCAGCCGCCAGGAGAACGAAACCTGGGTCCTGGTGGCGGCCATCGTGATCATCCTGGCGGTGGCCGTCCTGTCGGCCCTCTTCTCCTATGTGGGCATGGCCAACCCCAAGCAGCTCCCCAACGGGATCGCCGTGGTGACCGGGTTCCTCGGGGTGGTGATCCCGCTGGCCCTGATCCTGGGGCTCAACCGCCGGCGCTGACTTCAGCGGGTCTCCTCCAGGTCACCAAGGACCTCGACCGCGCGTCCGTCCGAGATCACGGCCGCCGTAGCCAGGCCGAGAAAGAGGCCATGCCCGACCACCCCGGGCACCTCTGCCAGCCTCTGGGCCAGGTCGCGCCAAGGGTGCGCGCAGCTGGCCAGGTCCGCATCCAGCACCAGGTTGCCGTTGTCGGAGATGAATGGCTCCTGACCCCCGCGCAGCCTGGTCCTGAGCCGGCACAGACCCTCGATCCGGCGCTGGGTGCCCTGCCAGTCGAATCGCAGCACCTCTATCGGCAGCGCCGCCCGCTCGCCCAGCCGTACCACCCGCTTGCTCGAGTCGGCGACCACCCAGAAGCGGCGGCTCCGCTCGGCCACGATCTTCTCGCGGACCATGGCGCCGCCCGCTCCCTTGATCAGGTCCAGCCCCAGGGTGATCTCATCGGCGCCGTCCACGTCCAGGTCCAGCCCTTCCCCGGTGTCCGGGAGGATGGCGATGCCCATCGCAAGGGCGCGCCGCTCCGTGGCCTCAGAGGTGCAGACCGCCGACACCGCCAGCCCCTGGCGGACCCGCGGCTCCAGGGCGTCCAGGAACGCCGACGCGGTGCGCCCCGTGCCCAGCCCGAGACGCATCCCCGGCGCCACGCGGGCGGCGGCGAACTCTCCCACCTTGGCGAGGGCGGCTGGGAGCCGCTCCGCCGGCAGGGCGGTCAGCCCGAGCGCTCCGGCCCCGACCGCTCCACCGTGATCCGCAGCAGGACCCGGTGCTCGGCGGCCATGGCGGCTCGATACTCGTCCCAGTTCGGGTGCTCGCCCACCACCGCTCGGTAGTAGGCCTCCAGGAGGGGCAGGGCGCCCGGGAGGGAGACCACCTCCGCCGAACCCCACACCACCACCCAGGGACCGAAAAACCGATCGGTGAAGGCGGTGAGCGCAACCCGGGGATCGCGGCGCACGTTGAGCGTCTTCACCGCTCCCTCCCGGCTGCTGACCACCACCCTGCCTTGCGCGTCCACCCCCGCCACTACCGGGGACAGCTGGGCGGAGCCGTCCCGGCGGTAGGTGGCCAGGACGGCCCGATGGTTGTAGGAGATGAAGGACAGGGCGTCTGGGCTAGCCATCGGCGGCCTCCCCGGCACCGACCCAGCGCGGCGCTCTGGAGCGGGCCCGCTCTATCAGCAGCTCCTGGATCCCCGGAGCATCCCCGGCCGGGTCGAGCCGTCTCCAGACGGCCGACGACTCCAGCTTCCAGGATTGCCGGCGGTCGGCCCAGGTGAGCTCCAGTACCTCCTGCACCTCCCTCCGGCAGGAGGGGTCCAGGAGCGGGACCATGCATTCGACGCGCCGGTAGAGATTGCGGCCCATTAGGTCGGCGGAGCCCATGTAGACCTCGGGAGAGCCGCCATTCTCGAAGACGAAGGCGCGGCCGTGCTCCAGGAAGCGACCGATGACGCTGTGCACCGTGACCGTCTCGCTGAGATCCGGGATGCCCGGGCGCAGAGCGCATATGCCCCTCACCAGAAGGCGGATCGGGAGCCCCTGGGCCGAGGCGTGGTAGATCGCCGAGATGGCCCGCTCGTCGGTCAGTCCGTTCACCTTGCCCAGCACCCCGGCGGGCCGGCCGGCGCGGAGGTGCTCGAGCTCCCGCTCCAGCAGCGCCTCGAAGCGCTCCACGACGTTGATCGGGGCCACCCAGAGGTGGCGGTAGTCGTGCTTCCGCGAGTATCCGGTCAGGTAGTTGAAGAGGTCCGCCACCTCCTCGGTGATCTCCCGGCGGGCCGTGAGCAGGCCGAAGTCGGTGTACACCCGGGCCGTGACCGCGTTGTAGTTACCAGTCCCGATGTGGGCGTACTGGCGAACCGTGCCCTCCTCCTGGCGGACCACGAGCACCAGCTTGGCGTGGGTCTTGAGGCCGGGGACGCCATAGGCCACGTGGGCCCCCACCTGCTCCAGCTGCCGCGCCCAGCGGATGTTGTTCTGCTCGTCGAAGCGGGCCTTGATCTCGACCAAGACCACCACCTGTTTGCCGTCCTCCGCAGCCTGGGTGAGGGCGCCGATGAGGGGCGTATCCCCGGAGGTGCGGTAGAGGGTCTGCTTGATGGCCAGGACGCGGGGGTCGCGGGCCGCCTGCTCGATGAAGCGCTCGGTGGTGGCGGCGAAGGAGTCGTAGGGATGCTGCACCAGCACGTCCCCGGCGCGGAGGACGGCGAAGAAGTCCGGTTCCTGGTCCTGGACGCTGAGCAGCCTGGGTGGGGTGGTGCCGCTGAAGGCGGCGTAGGCCAGGTCGGGGCGGTCGACCGCCTCGATCACCTGGGCCAGGCCGGTGAGGTCCAGGATGCCGTCCACCGCCTGGATCTCGCCCGCGTCGATGCCCAGCTCGGCCTCCAGCATGGCGGCCACCTCGTCGGGCAGGCGTGGCCCGGCCTCCACCCGGACGATCGCCCCGAAGCGGCGTTCCCGAAGCTCCTCCTCGATGGCCGAGAGGAGGTTGGGTTCGTCCTCGTCCACGTCGAAGTCGGCGTCGCGCGTTACCCGGAAATATCCCCGGGCCACTATCCGCATCCCCGGGAAGAGGCGGTCCAGCCGCTCGGCGATGATCCGCTCCACGGGCACGAAAGGACCCTGGGGCCCGGCCCGGAAGAACCGGGGCACCGCGGACGGCACCTTGACCCTCGCCACCCGGGCGCCGGGGTCGTCGGGGTCGTCCAGCACCACCCCGATTGAGAGGGAGAGGTTGCTCAGATAGGGGAAGGGATGGGCGGGGTCGATGGCCAGGGGGGTGAGGAGGGGATAGAGCTGGCGCTCGAAGAAGCGCGAGCACTGCGCCTGCTCCTCGGAGGAGAGCGCCTCCTCCCCCAGGATGAGCCGGACGCCCTGTTCCGCGAGCGCCGGGGCCACCTCCCGGCTGAGGCAGTGAAGCTGGGCCGCGGCCAGCTCCGAGCTCCGCCGCCGGATCGCCGCCAGCTGCTCCTTCGGCGTCATCCGATCCGGGTGGCTGGCCTGGAGCGGCTCGCCGACCTGGCGCAGCAGGGACGCCACCCTGATCATGTAGAACTCGTCGAGGTTGTTGGCGGTGATGGCCAGGAAGCGGAGCCGCTCGAGCAGAGGGACGCGGGGGTCGCGCGCCTCGGCCAGGACCCTAAAGTCGAAGTCCAGCCAGCTCAGCTCCCGGTTGATGTAGTTGGCCGGATCGACCAGGGGATCGGCTGGGGCCTCGCGTCCCACCTCGGGGCGGACGCCGGCGGGCAGGGGATCGCGCACCTTGCAAAGCTACTACGGCGCGCCCGGCTTGTGACGATCAGCTTGCGCCGCAGCGTCGCCGACGGCCATGGGCTAGGATGCGGCCATGAACGTGCGGCGACTTCTCACGGTGGCGGTGGCCGCGGTCCTGCTGGCTGGCTGCGGGGCGGTTGCTCACCATCGCAGCCCCGCGGTGGCCGCCAACCTCCTGGGGTCCTCGGGGACGGCGGCTCTGGGAACCAGCTTCGAGGCGAACTACTCAGCGACCGTGAGCATCTCGCTGCAGGGGGTTTCGGGGTTGCCGGCGCCGACCCTGCAGCAGCTGCAGCAGGCGGCCGCCAAACTCTCCGGCTCGACCATCAGCGGCCAGATCCTCTATCAGGGCAGCGGGACCGAGGAGCTCAGCTACAGCCTGCCCGCCCTCTTCCCCGGCACCATCCACCTTCTTGAGGTTGGAGGCGCGGGATACGTCAGCGTGAATGGAACTCAATGGTATGCGCTGAAGTCCGGCGCCGCCTCCGCCCTGCCCGGAGGTGCGGGCGGGCTCCAGACCCAGCTCCGCCAGCTTCTCACAAGCCTCAAGTCGGCGACCAAGGTGACCGACCTGGGCAGCGGGGGAACTGTGAACGGCCTACCCACCGAGCACATCCAGGCCGAGCTGCCGGGCTCTGCGCTCGCCGCCGCCCTGACCGGTGCCCTGGGCAGCCTGGGGCAATCCACCGGAGCCACCCCGGGCGCCGGCATCCTCTCCCAGCTGGTCAACTTCGGCGCCACCACGGTGGACGGCTGGGTGGCCACCACCGACCATCTTCCCCAGCGGCTCACCTCCTCATCCTCCGCCACGCTGGACCTCGGCGCCCTCTCGATGCTGGCGCCCAGCGGCACCCCATCGGTGACCGGGAGCGCCAGCATGGCCGTGCAGACGGCGGTCGGCTTCAGCCACTTCGGGGCGGATTTCGGGCTCTCCAAGCCGGCGGCGATCCTCCCCGGATCGCCCCAGCTGCCGCAGTCCTCGCTCAGCCAGTTCGCCTGATTCGCGGCCGCCTCCCCAGGAGGCGGTAGCCCCTGCTTCGGGATCCTCTCAGGGTGATCCGGATCGCTTCGCGGCGGGCGGCCTCCTCCGCGGTGTCGTCAAGGTGGGATCGGTCTATCTTGGCCCCGGTCCGGTCCGCTGCGGCGAAGAGCCACCAGTCGGCGAGGGCGGGATTCTTGGGCAGCAGGGGGCCGTGCAGGTACGTCCCGATCACCGAGCCCAGAACCGCCCCCTCCGCGCCTGAATCTCCGTCGTTCCCGCCGCCGCGCACGACCTTCCCCAGAGGGGCCAGCCCTGGCTCCAGGATGGTCCGGCCCGAATGGTTCTCGAACCCCACAAGCAGGGGGTTGGCCAGGCCCAGTCCGGGGCTGGCGGCGATCAGGATGTTGCCCACCAGACGGCGGCGGCCCGCTTCGGTGCGGAGCGGGAGGATGCCCAGGCCGGGGATGAGATCGCCGGCCGCGGTGCGGTAGTGGTCCCCCAGCAGCTGGTAGCCCGCACAAACCGCCAGGAGGGGGGCTCCGCTGGCCACCTGCTCCCGGAGCGCCGGTCCCTTGCGGCTCACCAGGTCATGGGCCAGGGCCAGCTGGTCCAAGTCCTGGCCGCCCCCGATCAGGAAGCCGGAGCATGACTGGATCTCCCGGGGGTCGCCGCCGTCCAGGCCCAGGGTCGCGACCTCCAACTCCACCCCCCGGAGTGCGGCGCGCCGGACCAGGGCCAGGACGTTCCCGCGATCGCCGTAGAGGTTCATCTCGCGGGGGTAGAGCAGGCCCAGCCGCAGCGAACTCGACCCTGTCATCGGCCTTCAGTCCAGAAGGGCTGGGCTCCTCCGGTCGCGACCACCGCGCGGTGCCATGCCAGCATCGCGGTGTAGGTGAGCAGCGCTGGGGCCGGCATCCCCGGCTCGGACCTCGCCGCCAGCTCATCCAGGGCCTCCTCCACTCCGGGTCGGAGCAGGAGCCGCGATCCGTCCAGTCCCGCATACCGGAGACGGAGTCCCAGCTCCGCCGCCCGCCGCCCGCTCAGGACTATCCACCGCGGCCCGCCGCGGGCCAGCCGCTCGAACTCCACGTCCCAGATCCAGGAGATGTCGGTGCCGTCGGCGATCCCGTCGTTGAGGGCCAGCGCGAGCACCGGACCGGAGCCTGCGCCGAGCACCGCCTCCAGGCTGGCCTCCATTCCCGCCGGGTTCTTGGCCAGAAGGAGGCGCACCTGGCCCTGGCGCCAGGGCACCACCTGGGACCTGCCGAAGGCCGGCCGGAACTCCTCGAGCCCGAGCCGGATCTGCTCCCAGCTCGCGCCCATCGCCAGCGCCGCCGCCGCCGCCGCCGCGACGTTGGCGGCGTTGTGGGCACCAGCCAGCGGCACATCCACGGGCCCGACACCTCCCCCCGGACCTGCCAGGGTGAGCTCCATGTGGTCCAGGCCAATGGTGAGCAGTCTGGTCGCCCGCACTGTCGGCAAGGGGCGGCTCCACCCACAGGCAGGACAGAGATAGTCCCCGCACTGACCGTAGTAGACGGATTCGAAGCGCAAAGAACCTCCACAACGGGGGCAGACCGGGCGGTCGGCGGACTCGGGCAGCCCCCCGCGATCCAATTCCCGGTCCTCGATGCCGAAGTGGGTTGCGTTTGGACCCCCTTCCAGAGCGGCAATGCGCGGGTCGTCCGAGTTGAGGACCGTCATCGCCGCCTCGGGGAGCGCCGCCACCGCCTCCCCGAGACGAGCTGCCACTTGGTCCACCTCGAAGGACCGATCCAGCTGGTCTCGGAAGGCGTTCAGCACCACCAGAATCCCCGGCCGCAACTCCCTGGCTGCCAGCGCCGCGCTGAGCTCGTCGACCTCCAGTACCAGCCAATCCAGCTCCATTCGTCCCCGCAGATCTGACTGGGCGACGGCGGCGGCGGTCAGGCCATAGATGAGGTTGGACCCGCTCTCGTTCCCGCCGGCGCGCCACCCGGCGGAGGCCGCGATCTGCCGGAGGAGGGCGGAGGTGGTGGTCTTGCCGTTGGTGCCGGTGACCAGCACGATGCCCTGCCGGGGAGATGCACCCAGCTTGCGCAGCACCTGGGGGTCGATGGCCCGCGCGACGTCCCCTGGGAGGGTCGTGCCCCCTCCCAGGCCAAGGCCGCGCGAGGCCCAGGCGGTGGTCTTCCCTGCCAGCACCGCGAGCCGGAGGCGGGGGTCTGCCCGGGTCATGCCGGCGCTGTGGCGCGGATCGGCACCCCGGGCAGGGCGGCCCTGCAGGCGGCCAGCACCGGCCCGGCCTCAGCGGCCCCGACGAGCGCGAAGAACGCCCCTCCGCTCCCGGTCATCGCCCAGCTCAGATGAGGAGCGGCGGCCTGCAACCGCTCCAGCCGCGGAGACAGCTCCGGGGCGACGCGCAGGGCGGCCGCCTGCAGCGCGCTGCCCAGGAGCTCCGGCCCTGGGAGGTCGCCTTTGCGGAGCGCCTCCGCCACGGCCGCGGCCCGGCTGCCGTCGGTCAGCTCCTCGCTCCTGACCGAGGCATAGGCCCGGGCGGTCTCCACGGCCCCCAGCACGGCCACCAGGATCACCGTCGGAGCCAAGGGGGGGAGGGGGGTGAGCAGCTCACCGACCCCGCCGAGGAGCGCTGCACCTCCGCGCAACGCGAAGGGCACGTCGGCGCCGCACTCCAGAGCCGCCTCGGCGACGCCCACCGACCAGTCGTCGCCCGCGGAGAGCCGGAGCACCGCCGCGGCGTCGGACGACCCCCCACCAAGGCCGCTCTTGGTCGGAATGCGCTTCCAGATCGCCACCGAAGCCACCCCCCGGCCCAATCCACGGCGCTGAAGCGCCCCAGCCGCCCGGGCCGCGATGTTTTCCGGCCCCTCCGGAATGCCGTCCCGGAACGGGCCCCTTACCGCGACCGGTATTCCGCCCGGCTCTGGTGGACCGGAGTTCAGGGCCGCCGCCACCAGATCGCTCCAGGCCACGGTTTGGGACACGGCGGCCAGGAGGTGGAAGCCGTCGGGACGCCGACCAACCAGCTCCAGAGCCAGGTTCAGCTTGGCGGGGGCGGCCGCGACTGCCAGCATCCGCCCTACTTTACCCGGCACTTCGGACCACTCCCTCGCTGCCGTATACTGGCCGGGCACGAGGCGCACCGAGCGCTAGATTCAGTTCGCCCCACGGGGCCACAAACGGGGACAGTCTTGGCCAACACCAGTTCAGCTCGCAAGCGGGTGCGGGCCGCTCAGCGCAAGCATGATCGGAACCGCTCCGTCCGCTCCGCGGTGCGCACGGCGGTGGCCAAGGCTCGCCGCGCGGTGGGGGGCGAGGAGGCCCCG
The DNA here is from genome assembly GCA_021801645.1 of bacterium. Lineage (GTDB taxonomy): Bacteria > Chloroflexota > Dormibacteria > Aeolococcales > Bog-877 > JAJYXT01. The sequence continues at coordinate 16,323 of JAJYXT010000078.1, read as the reverse complement.
GAGCTCGGTCGCCTCGCCACCTCGGCGCTGGACAAGGCGGCTGAACACGGAGTCCTGCACCCACGCAACGTGGCCCGGCGCAAGTCGCGGCTGATGCGCGCACTGGCGGCGGCCACAGCTCAGCCGGCGGCCGGCTCTCGGCGCGCCTCGGCCCAGGGAACTAAGTCCAAGTCCACCACCTCGCAACGGAAGACGGCGGCCGGGAAGGCCAAGCCCGTCACCAAGACGGTGCGCACGGCGCAGCGAAGCCGGCGCAGCGCAGGGTCGGAAGCGGAGCGCGACTGAGGTCAGGCGGCGCGGGGCGACAGCTCCGCCGCCATGCGGGCCACTAGGGTCTCCAGCCCCTGGACGGCGTCGAGCCGACCCACGCGGATCTCCCAGTCGAGGTCGGCGAGGGCCACCAGCCAGCGCTGCAGCCGCGGCGTTCCGGCCCGTCTCAGCTGCCGACTCATCCGCTCGGCCTTCCAGGCGGGGGCTGCTCCCGCGCCGCCGTCGGCCATGGAGATGAGGTCGCGGAGCGCCCTGGCCAGCGCGCCGATGACCAGCTGGGGGGGCACCTCGGGACGCGACATGAGGCCGGCGAGGAGGCCTCCCACCCGGCTGGGCGAATCGAAGATCGCGTCGGTGAGGCGGTAGAGCTCCCTGGGCGGCACCGGAGTGAGCAGCCGGGAGCCCACCTCCTCACTGATCAGCTCTCCTGGACGTTCGGGATAAAGCGCCAGCTTGTCCAGCTCCATCTCCAGCCGGCCCAGGCTCTCAGCGGCGAGCTCCAGCAGCCTGGGCGACAGCTGGGCCGCGAGGTTGAGGCCCCGGGCCCGGACCCGTTGGTCAACGTGGTGCCGCAGCGCTGCTCCCTTCGGCCGCGGGATGAGCCGGACGTCGGCGCCCAGCTCGCGCAGGCCGCGGTGCAGGTTGTTGGTGGTCGGCACCACGGCCCGGACCACGACCAACACCGCCGTGGTCTCTGCCCGGTGGGAGATGGCTCGGAGCACATCCTCCGTCTCTCGCGTTCCCCGGGGCCCGATCTGCGGGTCCCAGAGGACCACGACCCGGCGAAGCGCCAGGAAGGGGGGGCTGGCCAGGCTTCGCTCGATGGCGTCGCCGTCGGAGAGGTCCCGGAACTCCTCCAGCCCCAGCTCGGAGCCCATCTCCTCGACCAGTTGGCTGCGGAGGGCAGCAGCGGCCTCGGTGACCAGGTAGCGGTCCTCTCCGTGGAGAAGGACCAATGGCTCCGGCACCTCTCGATTATCGCCGGGCCGCTCCCGGCTTGCCTTGGGCCCCCTCAGCCCGTCAGCATTGGGTGCCAGTGCTGCTGTCTGCCTTCCCGAGCCCGCAACCCCGGTTGCCCCTGGGCACCCTGGGCGCTGAGTTCGCCATCGGGGCGACCTTCCTCATCCACATCGCCATCGTGGGCTACATCCTGGGGGCCGCCGGGATCGCCCCCGTCATGGAGCTGGTCGGGAGGCGTCCCGGCGCCAGCCCCAACTGCCTTCGGTACGCTCGCGGGCTGTCGCGTTCGGTGCTCTATCTGTACAGCTTCGGCGCCACCTGGGCGGTGTTCGCGGTGGTTCTGCTCACCGGCCTCTACGGCCGGCTGATCGGGACCCTGCTCAACCTCCTGCTGCTCCCCCTGACCATCGCCTTCGCCAGCTTCTTCGTGGGCATCCCCCTCCTGCTGCTCTATGTGTACGGGTGGGATCGCCTGGGGCCAAGGCTGCACCTGGCGGTGGGGCTCACATTTGCCCTGATCCAGTACCTCTTCCTCTTCATGATCGTCCAGCTGGATAGCTTCGCCCTCACCCCGGGGACAGCGGTCAGCGCGGCCCATGCCATGTATTCGCCGAGCTACCCCTGGCTACTGCTGCACTACGCCGGTGCCACCCTCTCTTGGTCGGCGCTGGTGCTGGCGGCGATCGCCGTCTGGAGGGCGCGGCGGGCCAAGACCGAGGAAGAGCGCCAGTACCACACCTGGACGAGCCGGGTCACCTTCGCCATCGGGTCGATCTTCCTTCTGGCCCAACCGATCAGTGGGTTCCTTCTGGCCGAGGCGATCAAGACAAGCTCCATCGGGGCCTTCGACAACCTCTTCGTCTTCAACTCGGGCAGCATGTTCATCGGCCAGGTGGGGCTTCTGGCGGTGGTGGTGGTGGGGGCGAACCTCGTCTTCTGGCTGCACCGGGGGCCTTCCTCCGGCCCCGGTGCGGGGCTGACCGCGGTCTCCTTGCTGGGGATGGCGGGCACGGCCCTGCCTGCAGCGGTCATACCCCCCGGTCTTGTCTGGCTGCGCTACACGGCGCTCTTCGTGGCCTTCATCGCCACCGCGATCAACCTCGGACGCTACCTGGTTGAGGTGCGCCGGGGAGGAGCCGGCGTGCCGCTCGCGCCCATGGTCCCGCGGGCCATGGGCGCGGTGGCCGTGGCGGCGCTCGCGCTCACCATCTTCATGGGCGTGGTGAAGGAGAACGCCAAGCTGCCCTGCGGGATCGACGCCGGCACCGGCCAGTCCTCGTGCCTGCTCTCCCTGCACCAGTCGGCGCAGAACTTCAACGCTCCGCCGGGTACCCTGCCGTGAACTATCAGGACTTCGAGTCGGCCTGGTACCTGGGGCTGATCATCACCTCCTTCTTCGCGATCATGCTCACCGGGTTCTGGATGGCCATGCGCCGGGTGCGCCAGCTCTTCGTGGCCGGGGACACCATGTCCGGCTGGCTGGCCATGGGCGCCAGCTTCTTCACCTTCATCTTCTTTCTGGCGCTCTGCCTCAGCCTTTTGATCCTCCTGGTGGTGGGTGGAAGTGCCTGACCCAGAGATGGCCGTCTCCCAGCGCCGGATGTCCCGGCGCAAGTTCATGACCCTCGGCATCCAGGCCACCGGGGCCGGGATCGGCCTTCTCATCGGGGCGCCGATCGTGGGGTCGATCCTCAGCCCCGCCTTCTACAGGGGCCGGTACCCCTGGGTGATGGTGGCCGACATCCAGCATGTCCCGGTCGGGGTCCCCACCGCCTACGTGGTCCTGCTGGACCAGGGCGGGGACGCCTGGCAGGTGCCGCCGGTGCCGCGCACCGTCTACGTGGTCAAGCTCAACCTGAACGGCAAGGTGCAGCTGATCACCCTCTCCAACGTCTGCACCCACATGCAGTGCGACGTCCACTGGGACATCAACCTCAACGTCTTCCTCTGCCCCTGCCACGGCGGCCTCTACAGCATCGACGGGACCAACATCGGGGGGCCCCCGCCGCAGCCGCTCTTCCGCTACCAGCACAAGCTGGTGGGCAGCACCCTGTACGTCCGCAACGTGCTCACGGAGGGGTAGGCGATGGCCGCAGAGAGGAGCCGGCTGGCAGGTCGCCTGAGCCGGCCGTTCGCCGGGGTGATGGCCGTCACCTACAGGTGGGTGGATGAGCGGTTGGGGGTCACCGACCTGGTCCACCAGCTCCTCTACGAGGCGGTGCCCCGGCGCGGAGCCTGGGCCTACTCCCTGGGCAGCGCCACCCTGATCCTCATCGTCAACCAGATCGTGACCGGGATGTTCCTGCTCTGGACCTACGTGCCATCCACCACCGAGGCCTGGGAGAGCCTCAACTTCACCGAGAGGCATGACGAGTTCGGGGCCATCGTCCGGGGGATGCACCTCTGGGGCGCCTACGTGCTCTTCGTGGTGATCGGGCTGCACATGGTCCGCACCTTCGTGAGCGGCTCCTACAAGAAGCCTCGAGAGCTCAACTGGATCGTGGGGGTGATCCTCTTCCTCTTGGTGCTGGGGCTGGGGATCACCGGGGCGATGCTGCCCTGGGACCAGGCCGCCTACTGGACGGCGACCGTGGTGACCCACGTCATCGAGTACTTCCCCATCTTCGGGACTCAGCTGCAGGAGATCCTCAGGGGTGGGCCCCAGATGGGGCCGGCCACCCTGACCCGGTTCTTCGCCATCCACATCTGGCTGCTGCCGGCTCTGCTGGTGCCCCTCATCGGGCTGCACCTGATCCTGCTGCGGCGTCACGGAGAGCACGGGTCCTGGGTGAACTACGAGGGGGTTGAGGAGGAGACCGCGGAGGAGCGGGCCCGGCGGATGGCCCACGTGGAGTACCCGTACCCCGCCATCCCCTCGGACCCGGGATACGCGGTGCCGGTGGACCTCGACGAGTTCTTCCCCTCCCAGGTCTTCAAGGACTCGGTGGTCAGCTTTGGACTGGTGCTGATCATCTTCATCATGGCGGTGGTGGTCGGCGCTCCCCTGGAGCGCGCGGCCAATCCGGCCGCCCTCAACTACGTCCCCACCCCGGAGTGGTTCTTCTTGCCGCTCGATCAGATGCTGGTGCAGTTCCCCCAGGCTTGGATGATCCCGGTGGGGGTCTTCATTGTGCCGGGCATCGGGACCACCCTCCTGATCTTGGTACCCTTCCTCGACCGGACCCCGGGAAGGGAGCCCTGGCGCCGCCCCGAGGTGATGATCCCGGCCCTCTTCGTGGTGCTCTTCCTTCTCTTCGAGGCGCTGCTGGCGGTTAACCGGCTCTTCAACCTGTGATATGCACCTGATCCTCGCCTCCAGCCCCCACCTCACCCCGGTACCGATCTCCACCGGAGTGGCGACCGCCCTGGTCGCCCTGCTGATGCTCGGCCACGTCCAGTTCGCCGCCTTCCAGCAGGGCGGATACATAATCCTGGCGGTCACCGACTTCATGGGCTGGAAGCGGCGCAACCCCCACTACGACCGCTTCTCCAAGGGGCTGGTCACGGTTCTGGGGGCGACCTTCGCGATCGGTGGCTCCCTGGCGATCTTCGCGGTGATGATCCTCTTCCTCGGGCTCTGGAGCCACTTCTTCGTGACCCTGGAGCGCATCCTCTTCTGGCCCTTCGTCGCCGAGGCGGCCGCCTTCGTGGGCGAGATCGTCTGCCTCTATCCGCTGTACGCGCGCTGGGAGCTGCTGGGCAGGGTGCGCGGGCTGCGGGTGGGGCTGGAGCTCCTCCTCTTCATCAACGCCAGCATCCAGATGCTTCTGATCAACGTGGTGGCGTCCTACATGCTCACCCCCCGGCCAGCCTTCAACCTGCCGCTCATCCTCATGAACCCCACGGAGATCCCTTTGGAGATCCACCGATTCGTGGGCAACATCGCCTTCGCCGGGGCCATGGTGGCCCTGGTGGCCGGGATCCGTCTCCTCTGGCGCTCACGTCATCAGCTGCACCGCGCCTACCTGGACTGGATGGGCCACTACGGGCTGATGTGGGCTGTGGGGTTCACCATCGCCCAGCCGCTGGTTGGGTGGGAGTACGCCAAGGAGATCCAGCTCCACGCCTACGCCTCGTGGTACAGCATGATGCTCGGCGGGCTGTCGGTGGCCTTCCTCTTCCAGGTGTTCCTCCTGGGGGCCATCTTCACCGTGGGTATCTTCTATCTGTGGCGGCGGGTCAGGGTCAGCGGCTTCCGCTCCCCGGCGCTGGCGGTGTGCACCGCCCTCTCCTTCGCCGCCTGGCTGCTCATCTCCACCCCTTCATCGCTGGCCTGGAGCTACGAGAACGTCTTCGCGGCCAACGCCAACGTCCCCATCTGGCAGGGCGGGCTGCTGATCCCCTGGGGGCAGATGATCCCCTGGAAGCTCACGGCCCTCATCGTCTTCACCGGGGTGACCATCACCGCGATCACCATCTACGCCGTCCACCTCTCGCGGGGCAGGCTGCACTGGGGGGATGCCGGGAGGGGCCAGGCCATATCCCTCATCACCGTGGGGGTGGCGATCTCCCTCATCATGGCGCTGATGGGGTACATCCGGGAGGACAGCCGGGGGCCCTTCCTCATCACCAACCACATGCTCATCAACCAGCAGCAGAACTACACCCCGCCCTCCACCAACGGCCCGGCGCTCAACGGTCCAGCCAGCAACCTGGGGGTTCTGGCGCCCACGAGGTCCGGTCCGTGAGGCTCGTGTTCCGGCCGATCCGGCGGGCGGGTGAGGAGCTCCGGGAGGTGACCCGGCAGCCAATGTCCCGGCACATGGAAACCTACGTGGAGATGCACTCCTTCGGCTTCCCCGACCGGCCCACTCCCGAGGACCTGCCGGTCTCGGTACGGATCGCGGCCGCCGCCAAGGAGATCCACGATCGCGCCGCCATCCTCTCGCCGGTGCTGCGCCGGCTGGAGAACCTGGGCTGGGACGTCCACATCGAGGGTGACCAGGTGGTGGCCTCCACCCCGCTGGACCCCGAGTCCGGATGGGATGTGCTGCGCCAACAGGGGATCGGCGACCAGATCCTCGGCCTGGCGGAGCGCGCCAGCGACCTCCCGCCGGCCCGATTGGCGGTCGGTGGGGGAGAGCCGGAGGACCCTTACTTCACCGAGCCCGTCGAGGACATGGGGGAGCCGACCACCTCGTCGATCAGCCGGTAGCGAAGCGCCGCTTCCGGCGGGAGAGAGAGCGGCGCGGCGGTCCGCCTCCACCAGTCCGAACGGCCGCCCGGTTGCCTGGGCCACCTGCTCCAGCCACCTCTGCTGGTCTCGCAACTCGGCATCCAGGAATCGGGCCAGGTCCTCCGCCGGCTTCGCCATCTACGACGCGATGCAGCAGGTGAGCTGCCCGGTGGCCACCACCTGTATTGGCATGGGGATGTCGGCCGCCGCGATGATCCTCTGCGGCGGAGCGGCCGGTCGGCGGATGGCGCTCCCGAGCAGCAAGATCATGATCCACCAAGGCACAGCGGGAACTCGCGGAGCCCCCCGTGACATGGAGATCCAGCTGCGCGAGGTGCTGGCAAACACCCGGCGGATGGCGGAGATCATCGCCCATCACTCCGGTCGACCTCTGGCCCAGGTCGAGCGGGACATCGACCGGGACTACTTCCTCACCGCCGCTGAGGCGGTCGAGTACGGAATCATGGACCAGGTCTTGGAGCCGCACCGCGGCGTTTCCGCTGCCCGCAGCGCGGCGGCCCTGCCCGCCGCCATCCGGTAACGCGAGGAGCCGCGCCAGCCGCCGGTCGGAGCGACCCAGGGCCAGCTCGCGATGCCGCGCTCTCCGGCCCGCGCCACAGGAGACGGTCAGGCGGGCGGCCGACCGTGCCGTGCCAGATAGGCGGCGGCCTCGGCTCGCCTGGCCACCTCCAGCTTGTCCAGGATGGTGGACACGTAGTTCTTGACGGTCTTCTCGGCCAGGTGCAGCTCGGCGGCGATCTCCCGGTTGGTCCGCCCGGCGGCCACTCGGGTCAGGATGCGTTCCTCCTGGGCCGAGAGCCGCGCCAGCCGCTCGTCGCGGAGCCGGCTTCTGGCGTCTCGCCACTGGTCCAGGACCGTGCGCGTGAGGGCCGGGTCCAGCAGGCTTCCTCCCGCTCCGATGGCTCGAACCGCGGCCACGATCTCCCCGCCGCGGATCTGCTTCAGGAGATATCCAGCTGCGCCAGCCATGATCGAGGCGAACAGCGCCTCGTCGTCCGCGAAGGAGGTGAGCATGAGCACCTTCGTGTCCGGCCTCCGGGCCCTTATCTCCCGGGTCGCCTCAATCCCACTCCCCGAGCCCAGGCGCACGTCCATGAGAACGACGTCGGGGCTGGTGCGCTCGGCCTCTCGGATCGCCCCTGCCTCGTCCCCGGCCTCGGCGACGATGTCGAACTCCCCTGTGGCGCCGAGGACGGCGCGGAGGCCGTCGCGGACCAGCTCGTGGTCGTCCACCAGCATCACCCGCAACCGGCCGGGACCCGGTTGCTCAGCCATGGGGCACCACCAGCCGCAGGCGGGCGCCCTGACCGGGGGCGGAGGTGATCGCCAGCCTGCCCCCGACGCCTCGAGCCCGATCCCGCATGTTCTGCAACCCCTGACCACGACCCCTTGCCCTGCGGACAGTGAACCCCCGGCCATCGTCGCTGATGGTGACCACCGTGGACCTCGCTCCTGCCCGGACCTGCACCCGGCAGCTGGTGGCCTGGGCATGACGGCCGATGTTGGACAGTGCCTCTCTGGCCAGCTGGAGCAGCTCGCCTGCCTGCGCGCCGAGCCGCTCCTCCACCTCCCCGTCCACCTCCACCACGGTGCGGACTCCGCACCGATCCTGGAAATCCGCCCCCAGGCGACGCAGCGCCTCGCCCAGGCGGCTGGAGCCCAGGATTCCAGGGCGGAGTCCGAAGATGTACTGGCGCAGGTCGCCGATCACCTGGTCGAGCTCCAGAACCGCCCGTTCGAGCCGCTGGCGGGTGACCTCGTCGGCGGCAGGAGCCACGGCCTGCAATCCCATTCCGACGGCGAACAGGGACTGGATGACACCATCGTGGAGCTCCCTGGCGATCCTCTCCCGCTCGTCCAGCAGGGCCAGCCGCTGCCGCTCCAGCTGGCTTTGCTGGAACTCCAACGCAACGGCGCACTGGGCCGCCAGCGCAGCGAGCATTTCGACGACTTCCAATTCCGGCACCGGGGCGCCGGCCGGCCCCAGGGCCAGCAGCGCTCCTCGGCTCGGGCCTCCTTCCCCGAAGGGCAGGACCGCCAGCGGCGCCGCTCCCGGGCCCGAGCCGTTCCGGCTACTGGTGGGGAGCTGGATCAGCAGCTGGCGGCCGCGGCGCATCGCGCGCACGACCGGATCCCGGGGGTCGGCGCCCAGCCTCCGGGTGATGGTCCGGGCACCCGTACCGGCCGCGGCCAGCACCTCATGCCCCGGGCGCATCCCCCCGTTCGCGCGCACCACAAGGGCGGCTCCTCCGCCGACCAGCTCCCGGCTGTGCGCGGCAACCAGCCCCAGGACACCGGACAGCTCTCGACCGGCGAGGGTGGCCTGAGCCACCTCCTGTAGAGCTCCCAGCCAGCGCTGGCGGGCCACCGCCCGCTCGTAGAGGGTGGCGTTGGCGATGGCGACCGCCGCCTGACCGGCGAGCACCTCCAGGGCCCGCTGGTCCTCCGCGGAGAACGGAAGCCCACCCCGCTTCTCGGTGAGGTAGATGCTGCCGAAGACGGTCCGGCGGACCACCACCGGCGCTCCGAGGAGGGTCCTCATGGGCGGGTGGTGGGGCGGGAATCCCACTGACCTCTGGTCTGCGCCGAGGTCCTCCAGGCGAAGTGGTGGCCCGGGCCGGAGCAGGGCACCGAGGATCCCCACGCCCTTTGGGGGGCTGCCGATCCGGCGTCGCTCGCCGGCGCTCAGTCCGTGGGTGATGAACTGAGAGATACCGCCACCCGGGCCGAGGACACCGAGTGCCCCGTACCTGGCTTGGGTGAGCTGGCAGGCGAGCTCCACGATCCGTCGCAGCAGCGACGACAGGGAGAGCTCGGAGGTGAGCGCCAGGCCCGCCTCCAGCAGCAGGTCACGGCGATCGGGGCTGGCGCTGGCCACTGGACAGAGCAGAACTGTAGCAGCGAGGCCAAAGGTCCCGAAATTTGCGGGACCTTAGGCCCTGCCGCTTCCGGGCGGTAACGCCTACCGTCACTAGTGGAATCCCTCGAGTGCCACAGGAGGTGCATCCCACAATGGCCCTGCCGCTAAAGGAACTTCCGGTCCGCGACCTGCCCACCCGGGTGCGCCAGCCCTCCCGCGCGGGGCTGGATGCTCACTTCGGGCCGACCGATCCTCAGATCGACATCTCCCGCGATCCCAGGGTGCGGCGGCTGCTGCGCAGCCGCCCCTTCCAGTTCATGCTTATCCTGCCCAACCAGATCATCTTCTGGCTGGTGATCGTGACCGGCTTGGTGGGCATCCTGGCGCCCACCCACAACTTCGCCACCGTGATCACCTGGTACATCTGGTTCTGCGCCGTGTTCCTGCTCATGGTGGGGATCGGCCGCGGCTGGTGCGTCATGTGTCCCTTCGGCGGCTTCGCCGAGTGGGTGCAGCGCCACACCTTCTGGAAGCGCCACGCCATCTCCATCGGCCTCCACATGCGCTGGCCAGAGTGGCTCACCAAGTGGGCGCTGCTGCCATCGGTGGCCATGTTCCTCGGCCTCACCTGGTTCGAGGAGTACTTCAACATCGCCGGTCCCGGCGATCCCCGGTTCACCAGCTTCCTGGTCTTCTTCGTGATCGGCTCGGCGCTCATCACCTTCCTTCTCTTCGAGAGGCGCACCTTCTGCCGCTACCTCTGCCCGCTCACGGCCCTGATCGGGACCGTGGGATCTACCGGGATGGTGGCCGGGATGCGCACCCGCGACCGGGAGCGCTGCCTGACCTGCCCCACCAAGGATTGCATGCGGGGCAGCGAGCGGGGCTACCCCTGCCCCTGGTACGAGTGGCCGGGCAGCGCCACCTCCAACCTGATGTGCGGGCTGTGCACCGAGTGCATCAAGAACTGCCCGTACGACAACGTCGGTGTGTATGTCCAGAAGCCGCTCACCTCAGTCGTGGCGCCCGTCCGCCGCCGGGTCGATGTGGCCTGGGCGGTGGCCATCCTGTTCGGGCTGGTGATCTTCCAGCAGGTCAACGCGCTGCCCTTCTACGCACCGCTGGACCGCTGGCTCAACCTCCACACCGGCTTCCCCGGCTACCCCAACCCGGTCGACTACCTGGCGATCATCGGCTTGGTCGCCCTCTTGGTGGCCGCGTACGCCTTCGGCGTGAGGGAGCTTTTGGCCAAGCGCAGCGTCGCCCTGGTCAGGTCCCTGCGCCGCGTGCCGGGAAGAGCGGGCTCCTTCACCAGCTGGTTCGCTCCTCTCGCCTACGGCTTCATCCCCCTCATGGCGGCCGACTACCTGGCCCGCCAGTTGCCGAGGTTCTGGTACCACGCGCCCCGGATCGTCCCCGCCATCTCGGATCCATTCGGCTTCGGCTGGAACCTCTTCGGCACGGCCCACTCCTCCCTCTACAACCTGCACCTCCTCACCCCGCAGGGGGTGGTCATCAGCCAGGTGGTGGTCACCGCCATCGGCACCCTGGGCGCCGCCTACGCCACCTGGAAGATCTCGGGCCGTGATCTGGCGCCCCTCACCTCCCGATTGGCGAGCCTGAGGCTGATCGGCACCTCCGCGGTGGTGGTTGCCGGCATCGGTGTGGCGGCCCTCTACGTGGCCATGGGTGGAATCCAGTGACGCCCGCAGGCACGGTGTGGGGGAGCCCCAGATGAGTGTCGATCTCCGCGAGGGAATCGGGTCCGCGCTGACAGCTCAGGCCCGGCACGCCGAGGTGCGGGTGGACAGCGAGCGCTGTGTCGGCTGCCAGGAGTGCGTCGTGCGCTGCCCCACCGGGGCGCTCGGGTTGGACCAGGAGCGGTGGATCGCCCGAGCCGACGACCTCCTCTGTGTCGGCTGTCGGCAGTGCCAGCGGGTGTGCCCCTACTCCGCCATCTCGGTGAAGGGGCCGACGGTGGTCGGGCCGCGGCACGTGTCGCTCACCCTGTATCCCAGCCGCCTCCGCGGCAACACCACCGAGGTGAGGCGCGGGTTCAGCACCTGGAAGGACGCCCTGCGCGAGGCCGATCGGTGCCTCGCCTGCCCTGATCCGACCTGCCTCGAGGGCTGCCCGGCCCACAACGACATACCCCGATTCATCGCCGCTATTCGGGAACGTGACCTTCAGGGGGCGCACGCCGTCCTGCGCGAGACCTCGGTCCTCCCGGACATCTGCAGCCGGGTCTGTGACCAGAGCGTCCAGTGCGAGGGAGCCTGCACCTGGGCGCTGGCGGGTGGGGAGCCGGTGGCGATAGGGCTGCTGGAGAGGTTCGTCACCGAGCGAGCGCCTGTGCCCCCTCCCCAGGTGGCAACTCCCGCCTCGACCCCGCTCAAGGTGGCGGTGGTGGGCTCAGGGCCAGCCGGCTGCGCCGCGGCCTGGGAGCTGCTGGAAGCGGGCGCCCGGGTGACCATGTACGAGAAGGACGACGAGCCGGGCGGGGTCCCGAGATGGGGCATCCCCGACTTCACCCTCCCCGCCGAGGTCGCGCGCCGTCCGGTGCTGGCCCTCCAGGAGGCGGGTCTGCGGCTCAAGACCGGTTGCTCGGTGGGCAGCGACGTCAGCCTCGCCCAGCTGCTGGAGGAGCACGACGCGCTCCTCCTCGCCCACGGGGCGAGCATTCCGCTGATCCCCCCGGTGCCGGGCAGGGAGCTCTCTGGAGTCGAGGACGCCACCGCCTTTCTCTGGCGGGCGAAGCGGGCCCTGGAGTCGGGGGCCACGTTGCCCGAGCTGGGGCCGGGAGCGCGGGTCCTGGTCGTCGGTGGCGGCAACACGGCCATGGACGTGGCGCGCAGCGTACGCCGCCTGGGGGCGGAGGTGACGGCTGTTGAGTGGATGGATGAGCGGTTCACCAGGGTGAGGCGGGACGAGTTGGCCGAGGCTCGCGAGGAGGGGGTCGAGGTCCGTTTCTCCACAACCCTCGAGCGGCTGGAGGGGGACACCCTGGGGGTATCCGCCGCCTGGCTGCTCCCCACGGTGCAGCGCCGGGTCGGCGACCGCCCCAAGATCGCGGGTGGCAAGTCGGAGCGCCTCAGCGTCAACCGGGTCGTCTTTGCTCTCGGCTATCGAGTGGACCCAGCGGTCGCCGCGCCCCTGGTCAACCTGCCGCTGCCACCGGTCGACCTCCGGAAGGCGATTCCGCCCCGCCGATGGCTGGCCAGCGGGATCCTGGCCGGCGGTTCGGTGGGTCCCCTGGCGCTCGCCCGCGAGGTGACGCTGGCGGCGGCCGAGTCGCCGGCGCAGCGGGGCGGGTGGCTGAAGGCCCGCCGCGGTTCGGCGGGGAGCGTCCCGGGAGGGAGGGCGGGGTGGTGGACCTGGCTCTGGAGGGAGCAGGGCGTGGTGGGGCTGGACGCCGCTGGGGCCCCGAGGGGGGAGAGGGTGTGGGCCGTGGGGGACGCCCTGGTGGGGCCCTCCACCGTGGTGGGCGCGATGGCCCAGGGACGCGAGGCGGCCAAGGCCATCCTGGCCGGATGTCGACCCCGGGCGGAGTCCCCCATGTGAGCGCGGTCACCGAGCTGGGGCCCGGGGCGCCACCGGTGCCGACCTTCCGGGAGATCCTCGGATCGGTGCTGAGACCGCCGCTCCGAGACCACCGGTTCTGGGTGATCCAGGCGCTCATCCTGGCCATCGTGACCGGGCACCTGGCCCTGGATCTGCGGGGGGCCCGGCTCCCAGGTGGGATACCCGACTACCCCACGGTCGGGCTATTCCTTCTGCCGGTGATCTATGCCGCGCTCCGTTTTGGCCTGGGCGGGGCCTGCGCCAGCGCCGCCTGGGGGACGGTCCTGATGCTGCCCGACCTGGTGGTCGTCGACTCACGCTTTGATGTCTGGGGCGACGGAACGCTGCTGGCCATCTCCTGCGTCGTGGCCGTGGCCGTCGGTCAACGGGTGGAGCGGGAGGCCTCCGCCCGCCGGGGTATGGGGGCCGCCCTAGCCGCCCACCAGGCCGCCGAAGCACGCTTCCGGGCGATCTTCGAGGCCTCTTCGGTGCCCGCGCTGGTGGTGGACGCCAGCGGCCGGCTGCGCCAGAGCAACCCCGCCGCCGCAGAGCTGTTCGGGAGCCGGCTCGAGCAGGGCGGCCTGGCGGAGCTGATCGGAAGGGAGCCCAGCATGAGCCTCCTTGGCGGCTCACCGCCATCCGAGCTGGTGCTCACCTCGGCCACCCAGGCGAAGCTGGTGCTGCACCCTCTGCTGACCAAGCTGCGCGATGAGGGTGCGGGTGACCTGTTCCAGATCGCCTTCCAGGACGTCACGACGGAGGTCGAGCGCCAGCGGCTGACGGCGGCGTTCGCGGCCCAGGCCCGGCAGGCCCAGGAGGACGACCGGGAACGGATCGCCCGGGGCATCCACGACGAACCGCTGCAGACGCTGATCTACCTCGCCCGGCGGCTGGAGACGGTGGGCCATCGGACAGGGGTGCCTGAGTCGTCCACTGAAGAGCTTGAGGCGCTGCGGGTGGGGGTCCTCGGCGTCGTGGCCGAGCTGCGCCGGCTGGCCGACGGCCTCCGTCCCCCGGCGCTGGATGATCTGGGCCTGGAGACCTCCATCCGCCAGCTGGCCAATTCCTTCTCCGCCCGCACCGGGCTGGGCACGAAGGTGTGGACCAGGGGCAGGGAGCTTCCCCTCGACCGGGAGCGCAGGACCGATGTCTACCGAGTTGTCCAGGAGGCGCTCGGCAACGTGGAGCGTCATGCCCGAGCGACCCAGGTGTTGGTGAGGATCATCTTCACCCCCGCGGCGCTGCGGGTCGTGGTCGCCGACGATGGCCGCGGGTTCCCGGCGGAGTCCCTCTGCAGCGGCCGGGGGATGGTGGCCATGCGGGAGCGTGCGGCGCTGGCCGGGGGCCGCGTCGACGTGAGGTCGCTTCCCGGGCACGGCACAGCCGTCCGAGTCACGGTACCGGTCGGTGGCGCCGAGGAGTCTTTCAGCGGGCTGAGGGGTGGAACCCGGCAGGCGCCCGCGGCCACCGGCAGGCCCCGGCGGCCCGCTCCTCGAGAGGCCGGGGGTGGCTCCGACCTCGCCATCGCGGCCCAGGCCTGAGATGTTCCTGCGCTACTACTGCGAGCTCGCCCAGGGCTACGAGGCCACCGCGGACAGGCTTCTCGAGGCACCTGAGAGCTGGCTGCCGGTGCTGGCCAGCAGCGCCAGTGCCCGGGCGGAGCAGCTCTTGGCGGAGGTCGGCTTCGGAGTGGCGGGTCGCCGGGTGGGAAAGCAGGTCCGGGTCCGGCTGGGGGAGGCGATGCGATCTCCCGACCGGATGGTGGTGCCGCTCACCTGGCTGGCCACCGGCCCGTCATCCCTGTTCCCGGCGTTTGAAGGAGAGCTGGAGGTGGGAGCCCTGGGTAGTGGCTGGAGCCAGCTGGTGATCAGCGTGAACTACCGGCCTCCGCTGGGCGCGGTGGGCAAGACCTTCGACCGCCTTGCCCTCCACCGGGTGGCCGAGGCGACCATCAAGGACTTTCTGGATCGGGCTGCTGTCCGCCTCGCCGGTGAGGAGTGGGTCCAGCCCGATCGTGGCCCGCTTCCCTCCCGGCGGCAGCCGCGACACCGGGCGGCCGCCTCGCCATGAGGCGGCGTGAAAGGCGCCCCGGCTACTGAAAGAGTCGGATGGCCGCTGCGCCCCTGGTGGTGAACGGTGCCGCCACCAGCCAGTCACCGGCGTTCCCCTCTTCCAGCATCTGCACCTGGACCACCCGAGGCGTGGCGCCCGGGTTGGTCACCTCCACCTGGCAGGTGACCTGATTGAGGTTGATCACCCGGCAGCTGCCCACCTGATAGCTGGCACGAGCCGAGTTCACCCCGTTGAAGAAGGGAATGAACGGCGTGGCCGACTCAGCGGGATTGGTGAGCAGCGTGTAGGCGTACACCACCGAGTGGGCCCGGACGTCTGCCAGGAAGCCGCGGAGTGCCAGGCGAGCGGCGGTGGCCGGGCTGGCACAGGCGGCAAGCAGCAGTCCGGAGGCCACGAGGAGCCCGGCCACCGCCCCGAACCGGCGCCAGCTAGCCAGTGACGACCACACGGCCGAGCATTCCCGGGTGGAGGGTGCAGTAGTAGTCGTAGACCCCAGGCGAGAGGAACTGGACGGCCCACTTGAAGCCGGACCCCTTGGTGGGGGAGTTGACCAGCTCTTGGTCGATCCACCAGACGTTGTGCTGGTCGTAGTGGTCGGTCCAGACCCACTCCACCACAGAGCCCACCTTCACGGTCAGCGACTCCGGCACGAACTCGCCCACGGTGTTGACGTTGTGGTAGATGATCACCGTGTATTCCGGGTTGGCTGGCGGCTTGGGCAGCACCCGCAGGGAGAGGGTGCTGTTGGGCTGGCTCACCTGGTTGCCGGGTGGGATCGCGAGGTGGGCGTCCGTTGGGTCGCCCACGTCCCCGAAGGCGGAGCAGCTTGACAGCAGGGCCGCCAGGAGCAGGGCGGCCAGGGGCGCGACTAGGCGCCCGCGGCCCAGCAGCCGTAGGGGATGGCGCAGCGGCATGGGCTCAGGATACCGGGCCACCACCATCTGACGGCGGGCTGCCGCGAGCCCTAGGCTGGTCCGGTGCCCGGTATCCCGCCAGTGTCGCCCAGGTCGCCCCGGCAGCGGGCTCTGGCCGCGGTGTCCGCTCTCAAGGGGCTGTACCCGGCGGTCTGCGCCCTCACCCACTCCAACCCCCTGGAGCTCCTGGTCGCGACCATCCTCTCGGCCCAGACCACGGACGAGAGGGTCAACCAGGTGACCCCGGAGCTGTTCCGCCGGATGCGGACGGCGGCCGACTACGCGGGCGCCGACCTGGAGGAGCTCGAGGAGCTCATCCACCCCACGGGGTTCTTTCGCGCCAAGGCGCGCAACCTGGTGGGCATGGGTCAGGTGCTGTTGGAGCGCTTCGAGGGCGAGGTGCCGCGAACCATGGAGGAGCTGGTGCAGCTCCCCGGTGTGGGAAGAAAGACCGCCAATGTGGTGCTGGGGGTCGGTTTCGGCATCCC
>JAJYXT010000048.1 GCA_021801645.1 bacterium | reverse complement strand
CGTCAGCATCCTCGAGCGCAGCTGCTGCAGCCGGGTGCGCAGGCTGGCGTCGAATACCCTGTCCCCCACTCTGACCACCGCCCCACCCAGGAGGTCTCCCTCGACCCGGGAGGCGATCTTGACCTCCCGCCCGGCCCTTTGGGAGAGCTCCCGGCCGAACCGCGCCAGCTGCTCTGGGCTGAGGGGCATAGCCGTCGTCACGGTGGCCGAGACCCTGCCCTCGCGCCGCTCCACCAGGTCCAGGTAGGCGGCGCGGATCTGGGGCAGCATCCGGGTGCGCCGCGAGGAGATGAGCAGGAGCAGAAGGTTCCGGGCCATTAGGTCCGCCCCCTCCACCTGCGCCAGCACCGACCTGGCCAGCTCCCGGCGCTGCTGGGTGCTGTACTCCGGGCTGGCCAGCGCCCGCCCCAGGTCGGTCTCCTGCGCCAACCGGAGCAACAGATCGAGCCGCTCACCCCAGCGGGAGTACGAGCCCTCCTCCTCCGCCAGCTCCACCAGCGCCTGCGCGTAGTGGCGCGCGGTGCTGGGGATGCGGGGTGGCAGTGGGGTGTCAGGCACTCAGATCCACCTCGGAGAGGGCCCGCTCCACCAGCTGGAGCTGGCGCCGCTCGTCCAGCTCCTCCTGCAGGACCCGGGTGGTGGCCATGACCACCAGGTCGGCCACCTGGCGGCGGAGCTCGGCCACCGCCTGCTCACGCTCGCGCTGGAGCTCGGCCCTGGCCCGCTCGAGCATGGCCTGCTGCTCCGCCTCGCCCCGCTGGCGCAGCTCCTCGCGAAGCTGCTCACCGAGCTTCTGGGCACGGTCCAGGATCTCCTGGGCCTTGGCCCGGGCCTCGGCCATCTCCGCCATCTCGCTGGCCCGGGACCGCTCCGCCTCCTGGCGAGCCTTCTCGGCCTCTTGCAGCGACTGGGCGATGAGCTGCTGCCGCGCCTCCAGCGCCCGCAGCAGCGGAGGGAAGACGTAGCGGGCCAGCAGCCACAGCAGCACCAGGAAGACCACGATCTCCACCACGAAGGTGAAGTTGAGGCTGAGGGGGCTGGAGGCGAGGACCATGCCCTGCTCCTACTTCCCGGCCAGGGCGATGAAGACGAACATCAGGGCCAGATTGATGAAGTACACCGCCTCGGCCAGACCCACGGTCAGGAAGGTCCAGGTCAGAAGCCGACCCTGGGCCTCGGGCTGGCGGGCGATCCCGGCGATCAGCTGGGCGCCGGCCAGGCCGTCACCGATGGCGGCACCTACGGCCCCCACTCCGGTGCCGATCATGGCCCCCGCGTAAACCTCGGCGTGTGCGCTGGTTAGCAAGATCTCTCCTCCCGGTCCCTCTTAGGACCTCTCAGGGCTGGCTGGTGGCGGGCTGGACCGCCTGGGGTTCCTCGTTGCTCATGGTGGCCATGCTGAGGTAGATGACGGTCAGCAGGGCGAAGATGAAGGCCTGGATGACGTCCACGAAGAGCCCCTCGAAGAGCTTCCAGACCCCGTTGAAGGCGAAGCCGATGTAGATGGGCAGGATGGCGATGATCTGCAGCATCAGGGCGGCGGCGAACATGTTGCCGAAGAGACGCAGCGCCAGGGAGATGGGGTAGGAGATCTGGGCGATGATGTTGATTGGCGCCAGCAGGATGTAGAAGACCCAGGGCATCCCCTCCGGGTGGAGGTAGTTGGTGTGCACGTAGCCCATGAGCCCCTTGCGGCGGATCGAGGTGACGTGGACCATGACGATGACGATGATGGCCAGCGCCGCCGTGTCGTTGACGTCCGCGGTGGGCGAGGTGAGCCGGTCCCCGGTGGGGATCAGCTCCAGCCAGTTGCTCACCAGGATGTAGAAGAACAGCACCGTCACCAGGGGCACCACCCAGCGGGCGAAGGGGCCGATCATCCGGGTCACGTAGTCGTCCACCGTGGTCCAGACCAGCTCGATCATCGTCTGGAACTTCCCCGGGACCCCGCTGGTGACCTTCCGGCGCAGGTACAGCCCCATCCCCAGGACGATGCAGAAGGCGACCCCGCTGCTGATGAGGGTGTCCAGATAGACCTGCTCGCCGAAGATGTAGCCCACCCAGTGCTGGCCCACCTGGATCTGAGTCAGGACCATCGGCCTCACCGCTGGCTCAGCCTCCACCCGAGGCGGAGCATCGCTCCCACCTGGGCCAGGTGGGTCGCCAGCAGCCCCAGCAGCCCCCACACGCCGACCGGCCCCAGGAGCGCCACCAGCAGCGCCAGCACCACGGTGATCACCGCCAGCCGGGGAAGGCTGGACCCGAGGAACGCCACCGGCGAGCGGCGCATGGCGAACACCGCCAGCTGGAGGTTGCCGAGGCCGATCAGCGCCCCTCCTGCGGCCAGCCCCAGTCCCAGCGGCCCGGCCACCAGGAAGCCGCCCACAGCGACCACGGCACCCGCGGCGAGAGCCGCCAGCAGCGCGGTGCGGCCCGCTCCGGCGAACTCATCCGCCGGGCTGGCCATCACCCCCTGGTCCCCGCAACCATCGCAATCCCCTTATCACCGCCAAGGCGCCCCCGACCATCCCCAGCACCAGCCCCGTGAGCGTCAGCCACGGAAGCGTGTGCCAGCGCTGGTCCAGCAGCACCCCGGCCACGACCCCGACTCCGACCGTGAACGAGAAGACTCCCACCAAGGCGAGGGCCGCCCCGGGGCCCGGCACTCCCCCGGGCCGCTGCGGATCGCCCCCCAAGGACAACTCCGCGGGATCTTACCATGCCGGGGGCGCCTGGCGGCCGCGCCAAGGGCCGCACCTACACTTCCCCCGTGGTGATCGGGATCGACGCCAGCCGCGCCTTCTCCGCCTCCCCCACCGGGATCGGCGTGTACTCCAGCGAGATCATCTCCGGGCTGGCCAAGGACCCCCCGGCGGATCTCCGTCTCTACCTCAACGCCCGCCAAGCACCGCCTGGCGCTCCCCGGCTCCCCCCGGGCAGCGAGTACGCCGCCATCCCTCTCCGGAGGGGGTGGACCCGGTTCCGGCTGCGCTGGGAGCTGGCGCGCCGGCCGCCGGACCTCCTATTCATCCCCGCCTACCGGCTCCCCCCGGGTCGGCTTCCTCCCTCGGTGGTCACGGTGCATGGGGTTGAGCACCGGATGACCGGCTCCGCATATTCGCAGGCCGCAGGCCGCGCGGTGGATGACTTCGTCCGCGACACCTTGAAACGCGCCGGGCGGGTCATCACCCCCTCGGAGACTACCCGCTCCGACCTCTGCCAGCTGTACGGGGCCGACCCGGCCAGGGTCACCGTTATCCCCCACGGAGTCTCGGAGGCGCTCCTCAGCGCCGACCCCGGCGCCACGTCCTCTGAGCTGGAGCGGCTCCGGGTCCCCCGGCCCTACCTCTTGGTGGTGGGGGCGCACCACCCCCGCAAGAACGTCCAGCAGGCGGTGAGGGCGCTGGCCGCGGCCTTTCCTGGAGCCGACGGCGCACCTTCTCTGGTGGTGGCCAACGCTACGGGCCCGGCCGCAGCGGAGCTGGCCCGCCTCGCCGAGGAGCTGGGGGTGGGCCGGCGCGTCCTGCTGCTCCCGCACCTAGGGCCCGCGGCCCTCGCCGCCCTCTACCGGGGCTCGGAGGCGACGCTGGTTCCTTCGCTGTACGAGGGCTTCGGCCTGCCGGCGCTGGAGGCCATGGCGTTGGGGTCGCCGGTTCTGGCCGGTGACTCCGGGGCGGTGGCCGAGGTGGCGGCGGGAGCGGCCATCCTGCTTCCCTCACGAGACCTCCGGCGCTGGGCCGAGGGGATCCGGGAGCTGGTCTCCCGGCCGGACCTCCGCCGCCATCTCGCCGGCCTGGGCAGGGAGCGCTCGCGCCGGTACACCTGGGAGAGGTCGGTGGCCGCCCACCGCGCGCTGCTCCTGGCCGAGCTCAGCGCAGGTAGAGCAGCGCCCTAGAGCCGGACCCCTCGACCCTCTCCAGCGCCACCTCGGCGCCCTTCACGACGCTGTGGGCGGGGTCCGGGACCACCCGGGCGCGCATCCCGGTGCGCCTCACCAGGTGGTCCCGCCAGCCCTCCAGGTCCACCCCCCGCCCGGCGAGGTGCAGGGGCTGGCTCATGACCCGCTGCCGGTGGGTCTGAGGAGCCTCTCCGATCATCCCCTCGACGACGCCCAGCACCGCCTCGGCCGCCCGCTCATCCGGCGCCCCAGGGGCGATATCCACCTCCACCGCGGAGTGGGCCAGCATCCCGTGGTGGCAGACGACCGCCGCCTGGGCCCCCTGGGGCAGGAGATAGAGGATGGGGCTGGGGTCCCAGGAGGTGACGGGAAGACCGGCGCCGAAGGCCAGTGCCAGCGGCAGGTCGAGG
>JAJYXT010000044.1 GCA_021801645.1 bacterium | reverse complement strand
TCGACTACGACGAGGTGCTCTTCTACCACGCCGGGACGTTCATGAGCCGGGCCGGGATCGACGCCGGGATGATGACCTGGCATCCCCAGGGGATCCACCACGGGCCCCAGCCCAAGGCCATCGAGCGTGACCGCCAGGGGACCAAGACCCACCATGACGAAGTGGCGGTGATGGTCGACGCGCTCCGCCCGCTGCACCCGTTGGAGGCAGCGGGGCCCTCGGAGATCGTCGATTACGCCGAGTCCTGGATGCCCCACATCGACGACTGAGGCCAGCAGTGCGTCTCGCCACGGTGGAGATTGACACCCCCCTGGGGCCGGCGGCGCGGGTCGTCGCCTTCCAGGCCGACCCGCGCCAGGGGACACCCCACCTGATCGACGTCACCGCCGCCGGGGAGCTTTGGTGGGAGCGCCAGGGATCGGGCTCGGCGGCCGAGTGGGCCGCGGCCACCTTCGCACCCGACCTGGCCCGGCTGCTCCGGGGAGGTCCACGGGGGCTGGAGATGGTCCAAGAGGCGGTGGAACTGGCCCTCTCGGAGGGAGCCTCCGGCGCGGCACCCTCAGGGGCCCCCCTGGCCTGGCCCGAGGATCAGGTGCGCCGCCTGCCCCTGCTGCGCGCCCCCCTGCTGCGCGACTTCTACGCCTTCGAGGGGCACGTCCGGGCGGGGGCGCGGCGCCGCCAGGAGGAGGTGCCGGCTCCCTGGTACACCCGGCCCGCCTACTACAAGGGCAACCCGGCCACCCTACTGGCCCCTGGGGCGGAGGTGCCCTGGCCGGCCTACACCGATGCGCTCGACTACGAGTTGGAATTCGCCTGCGTGGTTTTCGCCGCCGGCCCGGATCTCAGCCCGGAGGAGGCCCAGGCCGCCATCTGCGGTTACTCCCTCCTCTGCGACTTCTCGGCCCGGGACCTGCAGCGGGAGGAGATGCAGGTCCGGCTGGGCCCGGCCAAGGCCAAGGACTTCGCCACCGGGCTCGGCCCCTGGCTCATCACGTCGGACGAGGTGCCGGACCCCTCGAGGCTGCAGGCCCGGGCCTACGTGAATGGGGTGGAGGTGGCGGCCGGCCGCATGGAGGATTCCAGATGGTCCTTTGCCGAGATGGTGGCCCACGCCTCCGCGGCTGAGCCGCTGGCCGCCGGGGAGGTCATGGGCAGCGGGACGGTGGAGGGTGGAAGCGGCCAGGAGCGGGGCCGGCTGCTCCAGGAGGGCGACCGGGTGGACCTGGAGCTGCGGGGCTTCGGGACCCTGAGCCATGTGGTCGGCCCGAGGCACGCCGGTGGGGGGAGGCTCCTGGCCCGGGGCGTCTCCCCCTGACAGGAAGTACAATCACCCAACCTGGGCGGTGTCTTCCGGCCCGGAATCTGGAGGTGACACTTGGCAAGACGTTCGATGGGATCCCGCCCCCGCCGCGGGCCGAGCCGTCCCCGCACGGTCCGCACCACCCCGGTCGAGGAGCGGAAGGAGGAGACCATCGAGCTGGAGGGCACGGTGGTCGAGCCGCTGCCCAACGCCGTCTTCAAGGTGGAGCTGGAGACCGGGCAGACGGTGCTGGCCTACATATCGGGGAAGATGCGCAAGCACTACATCCGCACCCTGATCGGCGACAAGGTCAAGGTGGAACTCAGCCCCTACGACCTGACCAGGGGCCGGATCACCTTCCGCTACCGGTAGGAAGCCGGAGGGCCAGCCTAGCCCCCTGACGGGGGCCCTTTGCCCCGCTCGTCCTGGTCCAGTCGGGCCAGGAGCCCCGAGGATCGCTTCTCCGGCTCGGAGACGGCCGCCCGGCTGCGCCGCGACATGATCTCCGCCAGGCGGGCCCGCTCGCGGTCTCGCGGATCGTCCCCGCTCCGGTCCTGGGGCCGGCGGGTGTCCCAGTGGCGGACGTAGAAGGCGGCCTTCAGGGCGGTGTAGGGGATGGCCAAGGTGCGGTGCTCGCGGGTGCCGGCCTCCACCACGTCCCAGACGGCGCCGTACCGCTGCAATGCCGCCGGGGTGAGGACGTGAGCCCGGAAGACCTGGCCGTCCTGGAAGTGCAGCGCGACCCTGGGGAGCGCCTCCACCTCCACCTCCGCACCCAGCGCCGGGACCTCGACCTGGTCCACCTGGCGCAGTGAGGCCGCCGGGACCAGCGCCTGGCGGTTGTTGCCATCCAGGCCGTGGAGCTCGACCTCCAGGAAGGGGTCGTCCAGCTGCAGCGCGGCGACCGACCCGTGCATGAGCTCGCCGTCCAGGAAGGCGAGCACCACCTCGGTCATGCTGCTGCCCGGACCGTCAGGGCCACCGCCGGCCCTGGCCCCGCGATGTCATCGGAAAGTGTGGTCGGTGTCACCCCATCGCTACCCCAGGTTCGCCTACCAGAGTCCGCCGCTGGCTACGGTGGGGAATCATAGGCTTAGGCCGCGCATCCCCGGCCCGTCTGCAGGCGATCCGCCCTGCCGGCGACCTCGCCGGGTGGCCGTTTATGGGAAGTTGAGTTGGCCAACCGGACTGGGGTCAGCCGCCGCCGGCGGAGGGCTTCCTTCACCCTCCGCTACGCCCTTACCCTCCTCGTTGTGGGGGTGGCCACCGCTGCCGCCGCCGGCGCGGTGGCCTGGTTCGCCACTGCAGGAGCCTCCACCCGGCAGCTGGTCTCCCAGGCCTCCGGCATGGCCATCTTGGGCGGGCGCCTGCTGCAGCTGGACTCCTCGGGGGCCAGCACCTCATACGCCTGCCAGCTGGCGGCCGCGCCGCCCCTCGTCCAGGCGGTGGCCCAACCTGGCTCGCAGCTCTCGGAGCTGGTGCGGGCCTACGCCGATGCCGCCCCCGGGGACACCGTGCTGGTGTTCAGCCCCGCGGGCGCCGTTCTCGCCCAGTACCCGGGCCAGCTCCCCGCCGCCCGGCTGCGCACCCTGAATCTGCCCTCCAGCAGCTGCGCCCACCGGTCGGGAGGGTCCTTCTGGGCACCCGGTGGCACCCAGGTGCTGGGGGTGGCTCGGGCTCCAGTCCTGGCCGGAGGGCAGGTGGTGGCCTCCGTGGTGGTGGCGACCCCGGTGACCTCCTCCACCCTGCAGTTCGCCCAACAGCTGGTGCGTGCCTCCCAGCCCTCAGCCCTGCTGGTCCTGGAGCAGGGGGGGAGGGCGCTCCTCGGGGTCAGCGGGCGGGGCCTCACCGTCCCTTCGGGGAAGCCGCTGCCCAAGGAACTCAGCGGCCTCCTGGGGCGACGGGAGGAGAGGGGGTTGGTGGAGCTGTCGGGGACCCAGTACGCCGCTGCGGCGGTGCTGCTGCCCGCCCTGGGCGGCGCTTCCGGGACCAGGCTCCTCACCGTGGTGCCGACGACCCCCATCGGCCCGACGGCAGCCCAGCTGGCCGCCCCGCTGGCGCTGGCGGTGGCGGCGGTCCTCCTCCTGGGGATGATCGTGGCCCTTCTGGTGGCGGAGCGCTACCTCAACCGCCCCCTTCGCCGCCTCAACCAGGCGGTGGGAGAGCTGGGCAACAACGCCTATGCCAAGCCCATCGAGGTCACCGGTGCGGACGAGGTGGCCCGACTGGCGGCCAACTTCGAGCTCATGCGCCGCCAGCTCCACCGCCAGCTGCTCACGGCGACGGGCAGGTCGGTGATCGCCGCCACCCTCAGCAGCCGGGTCCCGCTGGAGCAGGCGCTGGGTCAGGTGCTCAACAGCCTTCAGGAGCTTCTCACGGTCCAGATGGCGATGATCCTGGTGCGGCCCCAGGCCACCCAGGGGTCGGGCTACCTGTTGACCACCGGAGTGCCGGGGCCGGCCCTCGACTGGGTGGAGCTGGAATCCGGAGACGGCCTGCTCTCCCGGCTGCTGCGGGAGCCCCGCTACGTGGCCCGTTCCCTGGTGGCCCCCTCGGAACGGGGTGCCCTGGAGGATCGCCTGGGGCTTCGCGACTGCCTGTCGGTGCCGCTGCGCTCCGAGGGCCGGGAGCTGGGGATCCTCATCGTGGCCAACAAGCACGCCCCCTACGTCGAGGAGGACCACGCCGTCTGCGAGGGGGTGGCCACCCAGGTGGTGGCGGCGGTGGAGCGCAGCGTCCGCCTGGCGGTGACCCAGCGGGAGGCCACCACCGACGCCATGACCGGGCTCTACAACTACCGCTTCCTGATCGGCTACCTGGACCAGCAGGTCAACGTGGCCGACCGCGCCGGCTCCTCGCTGTCCGTGCTCATGCTCGACCTGGACCATTTCAAGAGGGTCAACGACAGCCACGGCCACCAGGCGGGAGACCAGGTGCTGCGGGCCTTCGCCAGCGTCATGGTGGAGACCATCCGCAAGTCTGACCTGGCGGCCCGCTACGGGGGGGAAGAGTTCGTGGTGGTGATGGCCAACACCGGCCGCGAGGAGGCCCAGCTGGTGGCGGAGAAGATCCGCACCGCGGTGGCCCACACCCCGGTCCAGCTGGACTCCGGGGAGAGGCTCTCCATCACCGTCAGCGTGGGGGGGGTCACCTTCCCCGAGGGCACGCGGGGCGCCCGCAACCTCCTCGACCTGGCCGACCGGGCGCTCTACGCGGCCAAGAG
>JAJYXT010000019.1 GCA_021801645.1 bacterium | reverse complement strand
GGCTTGGCCGGGGCAGCCGATGCCCTCGACCTGGCGCGGGTCCTGGGTGCCGGGCCGGCCATCTCCCCTGCCCTCAGTGCTGGTCGCTGGAGAAGGGAAGAAGGGCCATGTGCCGGGCGCGCTTCAGCGCCACGGTGAGACGGCGCTGGTGCAGGGCGCAGGTGCCGGTGACCCGGCGGGGGAGGATCTTCCCCCGCTCGCTGATGTAGCGGCGGAGGCGGGCCACCTCCTTGTGGTCGACGTTTACGATCCGCTCCAGGCAGAAGTTGCATACCTTCCGGGGACGGCGGCGGGCGAAGTCCGACATTCTGGGTCTCCTACGCTTGCCGGGGCTCGATGGCCACCGGGCTAGAAGGGGATGTCATCAGGATCGATGTCCCCGTCCGGGATGTCGGCCGGTTCCGGGGAGGGCGCGGCACCCCCTGACGCTCCGGGGAACGGCGCCACCCGAGGGGCCCCCTCCTGACCTTCGGCGGACCTGGAGTCCAGGAACTGGATGTCACTGGCGTTGACCTCGGTCCGATAGCGCTTCTGGCCATCCTGGCCCTCCCAGGACCGGGTCTGCAACCGCCCCTCGATGTAAACCAGGCTCCCCTTGTGGAGGTACTGGCCGGCCAGCTCTGCCAGCTTGCGCTGCCCCATGTTCCAGACCACCACGTCGTGGTAGTCGGTGAACTCCCGGCGCTCCCCCTCCTGAGAGGTGCCGTACCGGTTGGTGGCGATGCGCAGCTGGGTCACGGGAAGGCCGCTGGGTAGGTAGCGCATCTCCGGATCGGCGGTGCAACGCCCGATCAGCATCACCCGGTTGAGAGAACCCGCCATCGCTACTCCTCCCCCTCGTCCGGCTCGGCCACTTCGTCCTGCTCCACGGCTAGGTCGGCACCCTCGGTCTCCTCGGGGCCGTCGAGGTCTTCCGCCTCCGCCCCCTCGGCGACTTCGTCCGCCACCTGGTCGTCAGCGGGGACGCCCGCCTCCGCCCGGCGGGAGCGCACCCGCGGCCGTCCGCGGCGGTCCTCGTCCTCCGGCAGGTAGTAGACCTGGCTCAGGGTGATCAGGCTGCGGATGACCCGCTCATCCAGGCGGAGCTGCCGCTCCAACTCGCGGAGGTTCTCCCCGGGAAGGGTGATCTCCTTCAGGACGTAGTAGCCGTCGGTGAAGCCGGCGATCTGGTAGGCCAGCCGACGCCGTCCCCACAGAGAGGACTTGGCGACTTCGCCACCGTCGGCCGCGACCACCTCGGCGATCTCGTCCATGGTGGTCCTGACCTGCTCGTCGTCCAGGTCGGGCCGGATGATGTAGAAAAGCTCGTACTCGCGCAGCAAGTGGCGCCTCCCAGATCCTATGGAGATGCAGCCGGCTGGGGACCGGGTGCAGGTGACCTGGCGATCTTAGCAGAGCCCGGGCGGGAGCCCGGGCCGGGCCATCTCCTCAGCGGATCGGAGCGCTGGGAGGCGGTGGACGCGCGCCGGGGTCAGAGGTCCGCGCCGAGCTGACCCGCGAGACGGTTCCCGTACCACCTGGTGAAGAGGGCCACCCCACCTGCCAGAACCGCGGCCAGCAGCAGGGTCACCAGGGGATGGACGGCCGTGCTTCCCAGCGGAAGCAGGGCGCCGATGAGACAACCCAGGGCCATCCCCACAGCCAGGGAGCCAAGGGAGATGAGGGGAAGCCAGACCGCCACCTTCATCGCTCTGGAGACCGGGGGCTCCTTCATGACCGCCAGCCGGTCGCGGCGGATCACGGTGAGGCTCTGCACGTAATTCAGCCCAGGGGTGACGGTGATCCCCACCACGGTGGCGCCGGACTTCACCCGCTCGAAGAAGTCCGGTCGGACCCGGAACTGCTCGACGTTGCGGCCGACGTTGATGGCCAGTGTGGCCAGCGTGGGGGTGGGTGAGATCCGGCTGGCGCCCACCAGCTGCCCCTGGATGCTCCGCGCCTGAGCCTTGCGATCCCCCCGGGCAGTGAGCCAGGCCGGGGCGGTGACCGACATGGTTATCCCGGAGATCAGGACGGCGACCACCACCACCACCACCCCCAGGAAGAGGTCCTTCTGCCCCAGCTCCACGAGCAGCCCCAGCACCGCTAAGGCGATCAGCACCACGCTCAGCAGGAGCGACAGAAGTGCCACCCGGGTGACGAGGGAAGGGGCGAACCCCTCCAGCATCCCGCCCCGCTGCATCACCTCACTGCGCTTGGGCACCTGGGCGCGCTCCCGCACCATGGTGCGTTGCTGGGTCTCCAGCCGGGCCTGACGGCGGCGCAGCTCGCGGCTGCCGGGGTTGCGCATGGGAGATAAAGGATCGCACCTCGACGGGGCCTGGTGTGCGCGCGCCGCGCTGGGCTCTGGGATCAGCACGCCCGGGGATCGGGCCGCCGTAGCTGGGCCAGCCGGGGAGACCGCGCCGCGGAAGGCCCGGGGCGCGCCGGCAACGCATCTGTCCGGCGCCGCTGCCGGGCTACGCCCGGTGCGGGAGCGGCAGCTAGACTGCCCGGGTGCTCGACCGCAACCGGCTGCTGGCAGCCTACGACCTCCAGGTCCGCCCCATGGAGCACCAAGGGCTCCCTCCGGGAGTCCGCGCCGAGGCGGACGGACCGATCGTGCGCGTCGTGGGCAGGAAGGAGGGGTTCGTCAGCGCGCGGCGAGAGCTGGGACTGACCGGCGATCAGTTGGACGCGTTGATCGGAAGGCAGCGCGACTTCTTCGCCGCTCGGGGCGAGGCGGTGGAGTGGAAGCTTCGGGGTCACGACCTCCCCGCGGACCTGCCGGTCCGGCTCGCGGCAGCTGGATTCCTTCCCCAGGAGCAGGAGACGGTGATGATCGGCCTGGCGGAGCGGATGGCCGCAGCCGGATCGCCGCCCCCGGCGGGGGTGGAGCTGCGCGAGGCGGAGGAGGAGGCTGACCTGAGGAGCATCGCGGCCATGGAGTCCGCTGTATGGGGCGAGGACCGCAGTTGGCTCGCCGATGACCTGCTGTCCCGCAAGCGAGCTGACCCCGACAGGTTGAGGATCCTCCTGGCCACCTGGGGGGATGAGGTGGTCTCAGCCGCCTGGCTGGAGTTAAACCCGGGAACGGAGTTCGCCGGACTTTGGGGCGGTTCGACGCTGGCCGGATGGCGCCGCCGCGGCATCTACAGGGCCCTGGTGGCGACCCGGGCCCGGCTGGCGGTGGCCGCCGGGTACACCTACCTTCAGGTCGACGCCTCACCCGACAGCCGCCCGATCTTGGAGAGGCTGGGGATGGTCGCGGTGACCAGCACCACCCCGCACGTGTGGTCGCCTGGGAAGAGCGCTTCTACACCCGGCCCTGGAGCCATCGCGTAACTGGCGGACCGTTCAGTAGGCCCGGCCCGCCGGCTGCAAGAGTGGGGAGCCAGCCCGCCCTGCCAAGATCGGGCGACCACTTCGGGCCTGGTTCAGCGGGCAGGGCAACCCTTGCCTGGAACTGACGGCGTGCCGGCTTGATGCTCATCGCTGCGGCGGGCGGTGCGGAGGTTGGTCGCCGTGGTTCACCATGAGCGAGATCGAGGATCGAAGAACCGAAGCTCTGGCAGCGCGTCGTGGACTCGCTGGAAGTCAGAGTCGCGCGTCCAAAGGCTGGACGCGGAGTCGACCGCGGCCACGGCGATTTCGATATCGGTCAGAGCGACATCCTGGCCAAGCTCTCGCAAGCGCCCCGC
Organism: bacterium; assembly: GCA_021801645.1. Taxonomy (GTDB): domain Bacteria; phylum Chloroflexota; class Dormibacteria; order Aeolococcales; family Bog-877; genus JAJYXT01. The sequence goes on along the minus strand of JAJYXT010000019.1, from coordinate 948 downwards.
CGTGGCACCGACGCTCTGCCATTGGACGGGACCCAGGTCCGCCCACGGCAGGCCGGTCAACACTATCCAGAGATGCGCTCTGTCGGCAGGGCGGGCGCCAGCGAGTAGCTCCGCCACGACGGGGCCGCACACCACGACTTCCCCGGCTACCAGAAGGTCGTCAAGCCGACCGGCCTCGGATGCCCTGCCTCGCCGCAGGTATTCAATCCAAACTGAGGTGTCGACCAGAACCGTCACACTTTGCGGTCAGCCGCACGCAGCCGTCCCGAGACGTCGTCGATCTCCATCGAGCCAGCGAGTTGCCGGAGTTGATCGACGGCGTCGTGCGTCAGGTAGAAGCGCAGCGCCCGCTGAATGGCTTCGGTCTTCGATGCGCCGGGCAGGCGTGCCATGAGCGAGGCAAGGAGTCCGTCATCCAGATCGAGGGTCGTTCTCACGGAGCGAGTATGCCATATGGTCTGGCACACCGACTTGGTGGTCTTACCTTGTCACAGTACAAGACCACGTTCGACGGCCCGAGGTAGCGCGTTGGCGCAGGTAGATGGCCCCGCACTCCAGCTGCCGCCGCTCGGGACGGTACTTCGGCGGAGTCCCGGCGAGGCCCCCGTCCACCCGACCGATCCGCTCGTTGGGTCTCTCCCGGTGCAGCGACGCCTTGCAGTGGACGAGGTAGCCGAGCTGGTTGCCGCGTACCGTCGGGGTCTCCCGGTGGAGGAGCTGGCGACGTCGTTCCGGGTGAATCGGACGACGGTCCTCGGGCACGTCCGGCGCCATGGCGTCCCGAAGCGGGATCGCCGGGCACTCCGGCCGAACGATGTCGACAGGGCCGCGAAGCTCTACGCCGAGGGGCGGTCTGCCGATTGGGTCGCCGAAGAGTTGAAGGTAGCAGCGAGCACGGTCCGGCGCGCTCTGATAGAGGCTGGCGTCACCATGGGGCCCGGAGGCCGG
>JAJYXT010000059.1:3178-4635 GCA_021801645.1 bacterium | reverse complement strand
TGGGCCAGAGCCGCCTCCGCATCGCTGCGATCCGTTGGCCGGACCTCGTGCTGGGAGTACCGCGCCAGCTCGAAGAGGTCTGTGAGCCGGCGCAGGGAGCGGGGGCTGGCCCGCAGGCCGCGCAGCGACCGCTCCAGGTATTCCAGGTGGGTCTCGAACTGCTGCCGGGGCAGGCCGCGCTCCCCCAGCGTGCGTTCCATTCGGGCGTACGAGAGGAGCACCGCCCGCCTCGGGTCCGCCGTGGACTCCAGCTCCTCCAGCCCCGCGTCCAGCGCTCCCGCCAGCTCCTGGGGCAGGTCGGAAGCCGGGGTGATGCCGGCATCACGAGCCCTCCAGCCACTGCTGCGCCGCCTCTGCCGGATCACCAGCCCGATCACCAGGAGGCCCGCGACGAGCCCCAGCAGCGCTCCCAGGAGGAGGGTGTCCGCCACCGGCACCGTGCCTCCGGGGTGGGAGCCCGGCAGCCGCTGGGCCGTCGGCCCGGCGCCGGCCACCCCCACCCGAGGATGGGCCCGCCGCTGCAGGGTGAGGACGAGCACCAGCCACTGGGCCACGACCAGGGAGGCTGCCAGCAACACGAGGCGGGTCTTCATCCCCCGGCTGAGCTTGGCCACCGGTGCTCCCGGGCGTCCGACCTCCCGAAAGCGGCGCCAGGGGATGAGGAACAGGGTGAGGACGATGGCGAGGTCGACGGCGGCGAAGAAGACGGTCAGGACCACAACACCGACCGCCCCCACCGCCACTGTCTCCACTCCCGAGGCCCTGGCGGGGTGGGCGGACAGCAGCGGGCGGGAGAAGGTGGCGTGGGTGGCCACCGCCGCCAGGACCAGGAGGGTGAGGGCGCAGACCGCGGCCAGCACCGCCACCGGTCGGTCGGCCCTGTGGAGCCCAGGGTCCTCCTGTGGCGCCGCGCTCAACTGCAGCTCACCTCCACGTGGGCACGGTACCACCAGGCGGCGGGACCGCTAACCCGAGGACGTGAGGCGGAGAACCGAAGGGGCGTGGGAGTCCTTGCAGGCCGGGAGAGGAATCGGGGAGTTGCTGTCCATGAGCAGGGCCCCGGATGAGAGCTGGAGCACGACCTGCACCGCCGAGCGGGGCCCGCACCAGTTGGTCCAGATCCAGGTGGCGGAAGGTCCGCGGCCGGACCCGTTGAGCACGCCCGAGATCTGATGCAACTGCAGGTTGCCGCCCACCGCCAGGGGTCGGAGCGAGCTTGCCAGGTAGAGGCCGAGGCGCACCTCGGCGACGAACCGGCAGGGCTTGGCTCCCTGACCGGTGGGATACGCTTGGTAGTCCCATCCTCCTTTCCCCGTCCGGCCGGCACTGGAGCCCCACCCCACCTGGTTGGAGGAGCACCCCCCAAGGATCGCGGGAGGGCTGGCCAGGGGTCCGGGCACCCGCGCCACCTCCAGCTCTGCCTTCCAGCGCACCCCCCGGGCGGCTACCACATAGAG
>JAJYXT010000059.1:0-3078 GCA_021801645.1 bacterium | reverse complement strand
TCCTCCCCCATTTGGGAGCGCAGCTCGGCGACCGCCCGGTAGACCCGGGAACGTGCGGCCGGCTCCGAAATCCCGAGCACGCTGGCGACCTCCTCCATTGGCAGGTCCAGGTAGTAGAAGAGGGCCAGCGCGGTGCGCGGGCCGGGCCCCAGGCGGCTCATGGCCCGGCGGAGATCGTGGCTCTGGGCCACCGGGACCGTGCCGTCCGCGGAGACCAGGCTGTCGTTGAGCCCTATCCATCGCCAGAATCGCAGCCGCATCTGGGACCGGCTGGCATTGCGAACGATGGTGAGGAACCAGGGACGTATATCCGCTGTCTCTCCCCGAAACCTAGGGATCGCCCGCAGCGCGTTGAGACAGGAATCCTGGACGGCGTCCTGAGCCGCCTCGGGACGGCGGAGTATGGCCAGCGCGAGGCGGTAGGCGGGGTCCAGGAGCGGCTCCAATAGCCGGGCCACGGCCTCGCGGTCGCCGGCCCTGGCGGCCTCCAGGTCGTCCAGCACCGGTCCCTCCATCACCCAGTCCACACCATAGAGGACGCGGATGGGACCCACTCTGTGCCCTCCCGGTCCGGCCGGCTCGTAGAGCGCCCCGATCGCGACCACTCCGGGGCCGGCGCGTGCCCTCGGATTCACCTGCTCGGGCGACTTCGGTTGCTAGCATGGCGCCACCGTGAGCAGCACGACTGCGCTCCACCTGGCACGGCCCGGCGAAGTTGGTCACTCGGTCCACCGACTGCGGGATGTGGCTGCAAGTCCCGGCACCGCGGGTGGCGTAAGGGAGCGGGGCTGACTGAGGCCGCGGGGTTCAGCAGCAGACTGGCAGTCGCTGCCGGCGCCGGATGAGCACAGTGTTCCCAGCCGGACCTACTCGAGCCGCCTCAGCCCCGAGCTTCGTCAGCCGGGTTCCCGGGGGCTCTGCAGCGCCGGTGGTCACCACTGGTTCGGACCCCCGGTGAGCCCTCGCGCCATTCTGGCGTGGCTCGGCCCCTGGAGAGTTGAAGGCACCCTGGCTGAGCGGCTGGGAGTGGTCTTCGCCACCTCCGTCCTCTGGGAAGTGCTCATTGTCCTGGGCGAGGCGAGCCCAGCCGTGCCTGCCACATGGTTGGGGGTGGCGGCGGCGATCATGGCCTACCCCGTCCTGACCGCCTGGACCATCAGGCCTTTTCTCACGAGTGCCCGAGGCAGCGGAGGTGGGAAATGGGCGACTCGGCTGCTGGTGTGCGCGCGTCCCCTGCTCGTCGTGACCCTCCTGGGCATCGCCCTCCAGGTGCCGACTGATCTGAGTCCGGGGACGATCGTCACTCAGGACGTGAGTCCCTCGGTGATCTGCGCCGCGCGCGACGTGCTCGGGGGACACGACCCCTACCGCACACCAGAGCTGCGCTGCCTGCACGAGCTCCATCTCTCACCGTTGATGGCCACCCCCTTGCGCGCCGGCCCGTTCGCCAACCTGGCCCCATACCCGACTCCGGCCCAAGAGCTGGCCGTAGCTCGGGAGACCCGAGATCAGGGATACCGGACCTCGGCCTTCCCCTACTTCGGGTACCCTCCCCTGAGCTTTCTCTCCATGCTGCCGGTGGCCCATGCATCCCGAGGCATGGGGGCACTGTGGACTCTACTTTGGGCAGCCGGCCTGCTCCTGGCCCTCGGCAGACTGGCAGAGCGGTATTGGCCCGCAGTGATCCTCATTTTCGCTTTGCAGTGGAGTCCCAGCGGGGTGCTCGGCATGGCGGCCGGGGGGGACGCCGAGTTCTTCGCCGTCGCGCTCATGGCCCTCGCCCTCGTCCTCATGGATTCCTCCCGAGTATCTGCGGTCCTTCTGGGCCTGGCCGTTGCCACCAGTCAGCTCGCCTGGCTCATCGTGCCGGGGTACCTTGTTTGGAGTCGCTGGCTGCCCCAACCCGGCCGCCGCCTCCGCTGGCTTTGTGCCACCGCAGGGATCGCGATGCTCCCTTGGTTGGCGGTTTACCCGGATGCGGCCTCGGCGATCGTTCGGCTGGTGACCCAGCCGTCCTACCCGTTCGGGCTTGGCGTGGTGGCGCTTCGCTTTTATGCGCCGAGCTTGCCGGTGATCGACAAGAGCGTTTACCTGGCCACCACCGCCGCCGCGGAGGTGGTCGCGGTGTTTCTGGGGGGCCTCTCCCCCACCTGGGCGCCGGTGGCAGTGCTCCTCGGGCCGGCCGCCCTTTGGCTTAGTTGGCGGAGCCTGCCCTCATACCTCGGCTTGATGCCGGTCCTGGCCTGCTGTGTGGCACTGGGGCTGGATCGCGTCCAGCGACGGGCGGCTCCTGCTCGAAGCCCGGGGCCTGACCTGCGAGTGACGGCCCAGGGTTCCCGGCCCGGCGAAATGGCGGGGTAGTTGACAGAAGGCTGTGGCGGTCCTTGACCAGATGTTGGAAGACCATCTGGGTCGCGCGGTACTGGTACGGGTACGGGCATGGTTTGGGCTAGTCAGTCCGCTACTCCCCGTGGCCCTGATGTACGACTTCCCCGGCCACCGGACTTCGCCACTCCCATGCCACGCACCCCCCGGCGGACAGTCCGTCTCCGAGGACCTTCGATTCCCTTGGGGCACCCGGGTCGTGACCGGACTGTGGCCGGCGCGTGCTTCTGGGTTTGCCTGCTCGGGCGATTTCGGTTGCTAGGATGGCGCCACCGTGAGCAGCATGACCGCGCTCCACCTGGCACGGCCTGGCGAACTTGGTGGGTCGGTCCACCGACTGCGGGATATTGTCGCGAGTCGCCGCACCGCGGGCATCGTGAGGGACCGCGACCGACGGAGGCAGCGGGGTTCAACAGCAGTCTGGTAGTCGCGGTCGGCGCCGGATGAGCACAGTGTTCCCAGCCGGACCTACTCGGGCCGCCTCAGCCCCGAGCTTCGTCAGCCGGGTTCCGGGGGGCTGTGCAGCGCCGGTGGTCACCACTGGTTCGGACCCCCGGTGAGCCCTCGCGCCATTCTGGCGTGGCTCGGCCCCTGGAGAGTTGAAGGCATCCTGGCTCAGCGGCTGGGAGTGGTCTGCGGGGCCTCTGTCCTCTGGGACGTGCTGCTTGTCCTGGACGGGCAGAGCACAGCCGT
>JAJYXT010000049.1 GCA_021801645.1 bacterium | reverse complement strand
CGACTACACTTCTGATATATACTGCGCGTGTGGAAAGTGCGGCGGTCGTTTGGGACGCGGCCAACCGTGACCACCTTGGTCGGGGTCACCCGGAGCGCAGCATCACCCTAACCGAGATCGAAGAGGCTATGAACGACCCAGACCGAGACGACGAGCCGGACCCGAAACGGGAACCAGTCCGGGTACTGCGGGGGCGAACAAATGCTGGGCGACTGCTCTATGTCGCCTACATTCCTGTGCCCGCGGGCCGATACCCGGTTCATGCGCATGCCATTGGGAGGCGAGGACGATGACGGTCGAGCGCACGATTGGACAACGGTTTGGGCCAGAGCCGCATCAATACGACCCGTACGAGGGGATGGGCGGCGATGAGTTCGTGGCTGAGGTGGAGGCAGCCATAGTGGCGGCGCGCAAGCATCAGCGGGCAATCTCTCTGAGGCTGCCGGAGGAGCTACTTGAACGCACCAAGGCCGAAGCGCTCCAACGCGGTCTCCCCTACCAGACGTTCATCAAGGTCGTGCTGGAGAAGAGCCTGGACCGCCTAGATCGGGGTGCTGTTCGGCACTGACGGCACTCTTCTCCGACGGAGGGCTGTCGGCAAGCCAACCCGACAACGATCACCTGGGCGGGCAGGGATAGGCGACGGCGGGTCCTGGCCGGCGAGGTGCCGCGCGGGCGCGGACCACTGCGGGCGCGGGCCGGGCCGCCCGCCGCGCCTATGAGGCAGCCGGTGGGCGGCCCGCTGCCACGGCCACACGGATGCGCCGACGGGCACCCACCTCGGCGGAAACGGGATGCCACGATTGGAGCAGACTGCCGAACAGGGCCGACGGAGGGGACGTGCTCACCGTGCTACGCGTTCTGGTGAAGGGGAGGTAGCCCACCGGGCTGCTCGTGGCCCCACCAGAGCCGGCGCCCCGTACGCGAGCATCGGTGTACCCGGCCGTCGGCAGCTACGCGATCTCTGTGCCATCCACGACATTGGCGGTCGGTCTGGTGTCCACGGAGGGCCCACGAAGGTCGTGGCGAGACCACACTCCCCTGTTTCACAGTGGTCTCAAAATACGGAGCGCAGAGATCGAAGTGAGATCAAGGGGGGGGCGCAAACCCAACCGCGGCCGTAGACGTGGTCAGCCGGTCGGGCGTTGGTGGCGGGATGACCGCCATCGCTGGCCGCGACCGTTCCGGTCATCGTCAACCATCTCGGCTCGCGCCTCGTTCCAGGTGCAGCGGTCGGCACGTCGGCCACTGGCTGATCGATCGGGGTCGCCGCCAGCACGACGTCTCAGTCGGCACGGCTCTCCTCCTGCCGAAACGTGGCGCCTCGGGCCGCCGCGGGGGCAGAGCCGGGCGCGGATTCATCGTCCCGCAGCAGGTTGTCCATCTGGTCCGCCGCGTCCGAGAGGAGGCTCGGCAGTACGTGGCTGTAGGTGTCCATCGTCAGGCTGATCTGAGAGTGGCCCAGCATTTCCATCACTACCCTGGGACTCACCCCCCGGGACAGCAACAGGGACGCACAAGCGTGCCTCAAGTCGTGGAAGCGCTGCGTTCTCAGCCCCGCCCGCACCAGGTGACGCTGCAGGGCACCCGTGACGCTGCTGGAGTCGAGCGGCCGGCCGATAGGGGTGGTGAAGACCAGGCCATGCTCCTGCCACATCTCCCCGGCCCGGGCTCGCTCCTCCTGCTGTTGGCGGCGGTGCCTCTCGAGTGAGGCTGTGGCTACCACGGGGAGCACGAGGGTGCGCCGGCTGCGGGCTGACTTCGGCTCGACGAGGTGGTACTCCCCGTCAAACCTCTGCAGCGCATGGCGGACCTGAAGGCGCCCGGAGACCAGGTCGACGTCGGCCCAGCGCAACCCCAGAATCTCGCCCTGGCGCAGACCCAGCGTGAGTGCCACCACGTACAGGGCCCCGAGGCGGTCGTCACGGACCTCCGACAGGAGGTGCCGGACCTCATCGGGGCCGAGCGGCGAAACCTCGTAGCGGGGCCTTCTCGGCGGGCGGACCAGCGCCGCTACGTTACGACTCACCAGTCCAAACCGCATGGCGTCGTTGAGCGCCCTGCGGAGCACAGCGCGCAGGTAATCGACTCGCCGCGCCGATAGGCCCTGAGCCAGCTTGCGGTTCATCATCGCCTGGACGTCGCCCGGTCCGAGCCGGGAGAGGCGGATCCGCCCCAGCTCGGGGACCAAGTGGCGTCGAACGATGGCCTCGTAGCTGATGTAGGTCATCGGCCGGACAGTCGGCCTGGCGCTGACATCGAGCCAGCTCGCAAGGTAGGTGGCGACCGTTTCCCTCTCCGGCGGTAGGGGATTGCTCTCCTGGACGGACTTCAGCGCCGACGCCAGCTTGGCCGCCGCCTCGGCCCGGGTGCGAGCGTACCGGTACACACGACGGCCCGACGCCTCGGACACGGAAGCCACCCACCTTCCGTCGCTGCGCTGATAGATGCTCCCCTCTCGATTGCCCCGGCGTCGGGCTCGCGCCCGTGGCCCTGCGCGCGATGCCTCCCGGCGCCGCTCCCAGCTGCTGTCAAAACTGCTGTCAACCGCATCCTGTGGGGCGTCGCGCACCGCCACAGGGTGGCACCTGGAGTTCGAAATGTGGTGCCCGCACCAGGACTCGAACCTGGAACCTTGGGATTAAGAGTCCCCTGCTCTAACCAATTGAGCCATGCGGGCCGCTTGCCAGTTTAGCCGCCTAACAGGAGGTGGGCCGCTCCGCCCGCCTGCCGAGCAGCCGGCGACCGTCAGCGAGACATCCAGGCCCGGCGGTCCGAGCCCCGGAAGAGGAACGCCAGGCGGAACAGGGCTCCGCCCTGGGGACCACGATCTACGGTGACGCCGGCACCGTGGGCCACCGCTATGGTGCGGACCACAGCGAGCCCGAGCCCACTTCCGGTCGGGGCCGATTCGCCTGCTTCAAGGCGGACAAACGGTTCGAATATCCGCTCGCGCTGCTCCTCGGGGACGCCGGGACCTGAGTCGGCGACTTCGACCACCACCAAGGAGCCTCGAACTGCCACACCTGCCGTGATCGCCCCAGGAGGGGTGTGCCGAATGGCGTTGTCCACGAGGTTGCCCACGGCCCGACCCAGCAGCTCGCGGTCCCCCAGCACCTCGGCGGCGGTCTGGGGAACCTCCACGGTCAGCTCGTGCCCACTGGCGGCGGCCAGCAGGGAGTAGGTATCGGCCACATCGGAGAGCACCTCGCGGAGGTCGACCATCTCCGCCCCTGTGCCCGCGGTCCCGAGGCGCTCGACCCGGACGAGATCCGAGATTCCCTGAAGTACTCCGCGGAGCCTGGCCGCCGCACGCGACAGCCTGCCCACAACCTCCGCCATCTCCGCCGTCCTCGCGAACTGGGCCAGTCCTTCCAGCCCCTCATCAAGGGCAAAGAGAGGCGCGCGGAGCTCATGAAGCAGCAGCCGTGGCGAAGGCAGATCCTCCTCCACCGGGCGCGTCGGCGGGGAATCCCTGCCGACCACCGCGGTCCAGCCCGGAGCGGTCGTGAGTGGGAAGACCTCGACCCAGGACTCTTGCCCGAGTTCCTTGACCGCCAGGCTGAGGGTGTGGCTGTGACCCGGAACTCGCAGCGCTTCGACCCGTACCCGCTCCAGATCGGGGTGCGCCACCTTGCGGCGGCGGTCCAGCAGCGACTCCGGCAGCGTGGAAGTGCTGAAAGACGGATTGGCGTAGCCCAACCGGCCGGCATGATCGAAGACGGCGATCGGCACCCGCATGAGCTCCAGCACCTCAGCAGCGAAGAACGCAGGCTCGGCGGACGTCTGCCGTTCGGCCGGCCGCCACGATCGGGTCACGGAATCGGGTCGAACTTGTAGCCCACGCCGCGCACCGTGTGGATGAGCCGGGGGGTCGGCCCGCGGTCGCCGATGAGACGGCGCAGCTCGACCACCGCATTGTCAACGGCGCGGTTGTAAACGTCCGAGTTCAGCCCCCACACCTGGCCAATCAGCTGTTCCTTGCGCAGGACGATGCCGGGCCGGCTCGCCAGGGCTCCCAGGAGCCGGAAGAGTCGGGGTGGCAGGTGGACCTCCTCCCCGTCCACGATGCAAGTCCAGGTGGACCAGTCCACCACCAGCCCGGGAAACTCACTGCGCGGGGCGCTCGGTCCGCTGCGGTCCAAGTGGCGGGCGATGGCCGCGCGCAGGACTGCGAAATCCTCCTCCTTCCCGATGCAAACGTCCGCTCCGCTGGCGTAGCCCGCGGCCCTGTCATAGGGGTCGCTCTTGGCACTCAGAAGGATCACGGGAACCTGATCCCCAGCCTTGCGCAGCGCCTGCAGGACCTCGAGCCCGGTCATCTCCGGCATGGCGTAGTCCAGGATTATCAGGTCGGGGTGGTGGCGGGCGGCGAGAGCCAGCGCCGCCCGCCCGCTGCTGGCGGTCAGCACGGTTCGACCGTCGGCCTCCAAAAGGGCACGCACCGAGTCCAGGCACAGTGCGTCGTCGTCCACCGCCAGAACCGTCGCCTTGGTACCGCCCATGCCCTCTCCCTACCTCAGCCCGCCAGAGTACGCGCTCCGCCGCGCCGACACAAACCGTGCGCCACGAGGGCACAAGCGGGGACGAGTCGGGGGCTGAGTGGTGCCGAAGGCGAGCGGAGCCAGCCGCAGACTCCGCCTCCTGGGGCCGGTGGGAGGCCCCTGAGGGAGGACGATCGGTGGAAGAGGACTTCGGTGCGCGCGTCGCAGCACTTCGGCGGGGTGACCAGGAAGCCATCGCTTGGATGTTCACCGCCTTCGCCGGCGACGTGGAGAGGTGTTTCCGGCGCCGCCCCCCGGAGGACCGACGCGATCTGGTCCAGGACGTCTTCGTGACCGCCATAGTCAGGATCCACACCTTCCGAGGAGATCGCGAGGCGGCGCTGCGGGCATGGTTGCGCAGCATTGCCTTCCACAGATGGCACCACCGCTGGGAGGCGGACCTGGTGCGGCAGCGCTACCACGGACCGGCGTTGGAGCAGCTTCTGGAGCTGAACCCCAGTCACTCCGCGTTTCGCGACCCCGCCACCGACCCAGCTGCCGAAGTGGCCTCCAGGGAGGAGGTGATCACTCTCCTCGGCCAGCTCACACCACGCCAAGCGGAGGTGGTCAGGGCCCACGTCCTGGAGGGACGAAGCACCCAGGACATCGCCGACTCATGGGGTGTTCCACGCGAGCGGGTGCGCGGCCTCTACAAGCGGGGAATGGCCCGGTTACGGCGCCCCCGCCAGACGCTGCGCCCGGCATGAATGCGGCCGCGCCGGCCCGCCAAGTTTACGGATCCGTAACCCCCAGACCTCTTCCCCCGGCGGTCGGCGGAAGCGCAGAATCGGCTGCCATCGGGGTTGGGCCCGGGGTGACGCCTCGAAGGGCCGGGGGCGGCTTGGCGTGGGGAGCGGAGCGGTGAGGTGGCGAGTCGCAGCAGTGGTGGGTCTTTTGACCTTTGCTGCGGCGCTCGTCGGCCTCCTCGCGCTGCAGATCGAAGTCCAGGGTGGCGACGTCCGGGTGCTGGTGGCGGCGCAGACCATCGAGCCGGGTCAGGTAATCCAGGCGGACACGGCGTTCCTGGCCCCGGGCGGATCCCTGGTCCGGATCGGCAAGGCTGGTCTGGCCGACGCCATCCCGGAGGCCAGCTACCGTGAGGTGGCGGGGGCCGTCGCGTTGGTACGGATTCCCGCCGGGGCCCTGATTCTGCGCCACGACCTGGCGATGGGGGCCTCGGCCGATCTTCGCCAGCTGACCCTCACCCTGGCATCCATGCCCAGCGGACTCGGGCCAGGCAGCAGGGTGGACCTACTCGCGGTCTGGGGCCAGGGGGGCGGGGCGGGTTCGCCGGGATCGATTTGTCCCAGCTCTGCGCCGGCGGGGTGCGTGGTCCCGCTTGCTCAGGGGGTCTCCCTGCTGGCCGCGAACCCCGGGGCGCGCACGGTGACCTTTGACGTCCCGCCGTCCGAGGTTAGCCCCTGGCTTCTGCTGGACGCTACCCAACCCATCTGGGCCGTGCCCGCGGGCTCAGCGGTCTGCCCCGGAGTGGAGCAGCCCATCTCCAGCCCATCCCAGGCGCTGCAGGAGATCCGTGGCGGTTTGAGCCTCGCCGCCTGCCCCGCAGGCCGCACCCCTTGAGGTTGAGGCAAGCGGCGGCAAGGGGACATCCCATCGACTGGGATGACCCTTCGTCGGAGTCCGAAGGCCGGGTGGTGGGGCTGGTGGGCCCGGGAGGGGGCTCGGGTGTCACCACGCTGGCAGTCAGCCTCGCCCTGGCGGCGGCAGGCACAGGCCGGCCGGTAGCTCTGGTTGACGCTGACCCCGAGCTCGGCATGGTGGCTGCCCAGCTGGGTTTGGGGGAGGACCGGTCACTCTTCCATCTGGTTCACGAAGCCACGCTTCGGCCGGTCGACCACGCTGCGCTCGGGCGGCACCTGCAGTCGTACCGCGGCCTCACGGTGCTGGCCGGCCGCCCCGAGCCAGGGAGGGCGGTGGGTTCACTCTTGTCCGGGTTGGAGTCGGTGCTGAGCCTCCTGGCCGAGCTCCACGAGCTGATCCTGGTCGATATCGGACCTCTGCACTCTGAAGCCGCGGCTGCGATCGCCTTCCGCTGTCAGGCCCTGGTATGGGTGGTGGACGGGTCACCGCTCGGCGCCGACCGCTTGGACCGCTGTCTCTCTTCATCCTTCGGTCGCCCTCTCCGTTCCAAGCCGCAGATGGCGATCATCAATCGCGCCGGCTCCGGGCTTCCCAAAAGGGGCCGGGAATGGCTGGGCCGCGAGTACGGCCTGTCAGTCCTGGGACTCGTGCCCTTCGACCTGGCCGCCGTCCGGGCAGCCGAGGAGCGCTTGCTTCCCCCGGTCCTCGGGGGAGCGCTCAGCTCCCCGCTGCGCCGAGTGGCAAATCGCATGATCGAGGTTCTCGACGGGCACGGCGCTGCCCGCCTCCCGTCGGGCGCGCCGACGTCGACGCTGAGGCCGGAGTCCTCGAGCGCTTGACCCTCGCCATTCCTCCGTCCGAGGACAGGGTGGGCGACGGTCTGGGAGCTGCGGAGCAGCGCCTCCTGGCCCAGATCAGGTCGGGGATCGCCGGCAGGCTCATGGGTCGGAGGGAGCCGCAGCTGATGGCTTCCGATCGAGACTGGATTCAGGAGCTGGTGGAGCGCGAGGTCCAGGCGTACCACGCAGCGGCACCGAGACTCCAGGAGCCGGTTCTGGACTCCGAAGGCTACGCCGCCCTGCGCCGCCGGCTGATGGCCGAGGTAGCCCCCCTCGGGCCTCTCCACGAGCTTCTCACCGACCCCCTGGTGGAGGAGGTGATCGTCAACGGGCCGGGGGAGGTTCTGGTGGTCCGGGATGGAGTCCAGATCGACTCCGGCGTGCGGTTCTCCAGTGAAGAGGCGCTCCTCACCACCGTGCAGCACCTGCTGGGTGCGGGTGCCGCCCACCTGGACCGCGCCAACCCCATGGTCACCGCCACGCTGGAGGACGGCTCGCGGCTGAACGCCGTGCTGCCCCCGGTCGCCGTCCCGATGGCGGTCACGATCCGTCGCCATCAGCTGGGTCGCTTTGTCCGGCTCTCGGATCTGGCCCTCGCCGGCGCGCTGCCCTGGGAGCTTCTCCCCCTTCTCCAGGCGGCGGTGAGAGCCCGTCTCAGCATGGTGGTCTCCGGGAGCACCGGTTCTGGGAAGACCACCATGCTCCGGCTCCTGATCGCCGAGGTGCCCGAGTGGGAGCGGGTCATCACGATAGAGGACCAGCGCGAACTTCACGTGCGCACCCCCAGGGGCGGGCGCGCCAACACCATCTCGCTCGAGGCTCGGGACCCCAACACCGAAGGCAGCGGAGAGGTGAGCATCCAGCAGCTGGTCCGCAATGCCCTCCGCCAGCGGCCCGACCGGATATTCGTGGGTGAGTGCCGCGGGGCCGAAGCTCTGGACGTGATCGATGCCATGGGCACCGGTCACGACGGGAGCGGAACCACCCTTCACGCCAACAGCGCTCGGGACGCCCTGCTGCGACTGGCGGGCTTGGTCCGTCGCCACCCCGCCCAAGCGCGCGCCGACCCCGGCGCCGTGGCGCGGGAGATCGCCGCCAAGGTGGATCTGGTGATCCACCTCAGCCGCTTCCGCCGTGCCGACGGATCGGACTCCCGAGTGGTCCACTCGGTGGGATTCGTCACCGGCCAGGTGGAGGCCGACCTCCCAGTGGTCGATGAGATCTGCCGCTACCGGCGCAGTCGCGGCGAGTGGCAGTGGCTCGTGGGGCGGCTGGACGACCTCGCCCCGAAAATAGGCGACAAGCTGCAGGCGGCCGGGGTGGATCTGGCTTCACTTCCCCTCGGGGTCCCGATGAACACCTCGTCCATCTCATGAGCCTTGTCCTGCTGCTGGCCGCCTCTGCCGGAGTCGCTGGCGCCGGTAGTGCCGCGGTGCTACTCGGCGGCCCCGCTGCCGGATGGTGGTCAGCCTCGGCGGCGAAACCTTCCGCCCAGACTGGAACGCAAGGCGTCCCGAGGCATCTCCGGCTTCCTTCGCGGGCAGCCGTCATCTCGTCCGGCGCTGCCGGCGTTGCTGCGGCCTCTCTAATGTGGCTGGTCCTGGGGCTGCCCGTTCCCAGCCTGGTGGTGGGAGCGATGGCTGGCGCCGGTGGGCTGAGCCTGGATGCCGTGCGCCGACTGCACCGCCGCGGGCACGAGCGCGAGGCTCTGGTGGCGCTGGTCGACCTTCTGGTGCAGCTGCTGGCCGCAGGGCAGAGCGTGCGCCAGGCGCTCGAGGCGCTCTCTAAGAGCGGTCCCACCCTGCTGCGTCCCGAGCTGCAGGCGATCGTCGCAAGGCAGCGCCAGGTCTCCTTGGAGCAGGCACTGTGGGAAGCCCAGCTCCGGATCAGCCAACCCCTCTTCACCCTGACCGCCACCGCACTGGCGGTCGGAAGCCGGTCCGGGGGCCGGCTAACGCCCCTGCTGGACGAGTTGTCCCGCTCCGCCCACCAACTCGAGGCGGTGCAGCGCCAGCTGCGGGCGGAGCAGGCTCAGGGGCGTCTCGGGGCGTTGGTCATTGCCGCCATGCCCATCTGCCTGCTGGTGGTCCTGCGGGTGGTCAACCCCGGCTATCTCTCCCCGTATGCCTCGATCTCGGGCCAGCTTCTGCTCTCGCTCCTTCTCGGCCTGATCGTGGCCGGCTATCTGTGGATGCTGTGGATACTGCGGCTACCGGAGCCGGAGCTGGGCGTTCTTCCCCCAGTCGCCACCGAGCGCGGCGAGGACGAGGCAGCGGAGGGCTCATCTTGAGGGCGGGGATCGAGCCAGCCTCGCTGGCTGCCGTGCTGGCCCAGCTCAGGACAGACTGGCCCATTCTGGTGGGGGCGGCGGCCGTTGCCGCGCTGGCTGGGTTGGCCGGCTGGACCTGGCCCCGCCGGCCAACCTGGGGGGAGGGCGTCGCCGCATCCAGGAGGCGTCGGCTGCAAGCTGTCGGCGCGACGGCACCACCACATGGGTGGCTGGCCGTGGCCGGGGGCCGGCTGCCGCGCGACCTGCGGGCCCGGGTGCGACAGGATTTGGACCGCGCGGGGTACGAGCTGGGTGCGGAGGAGGTGCTCGGCCGACTGATCGCCACCGAAGCCGTCGCGCTCTTGTTGGTGACGCTTCTGGTTCTTGCCGCTTCCCTGCCGGTCCAATTCCTGTCGGTCGTAGCCGTGCCGCCGCTGATCGTGGCCGGCGGTTTGCAGCGCTCCGCGCGGAGGCGGCGGGCCTCGATCTTGGGGGAGATGCCACTACTGGTTGACCTGATGGCCCTGGAGCAGGCTGGCGGTGGAGTGGGCGCCCGGCGGGCCATGGAGCTGGTGGTGGCTAGGAGCGCAGGCCCGGCCGCCGCCATCATCAGGGACTGCCTCACTCGGTCGGCGACTCCTGGAAGTCCGCCGCTGGACGGCGAGTTGGAACGAGCCGCGGCACAGTATCGGGTCGCCGCGCTCGCGGCCCTGGCGGCGGTGGTAAGGATCCAGCGCGCCGAGGGGATCGCCACCGGCGCCCCTCTGGGCAACTTGGCCCGCGGGCTCCGGGACCGGCAGCGCGACCGGGTCACCGAGGAGGGCCGGCGGGCGCTGGTGGCCATGCTCCTGCCGGTCGCGGCCTGCATCCTCCTGCCCTTCATCCTGATCGTCCTCTTCCCGGCCATAACCCAGTTCGGTAAGGCGTTCTCATGAGCGCTGGGCCTAGCAGGCGGAGTTCGGGCCAGGCAATGGTGGAGATGGCCATCGGGACGGGCATCTTCCTGCTGGCGGTCCTCGGGGCAGCCCAGCTGGGCGTCTCCGCGCTGAGCCAGGAAGGGATCCAGAGCGCCGCCCTGAGCGGTGCCAGGGCCGCCTCCGCGGCCCTGGTGGCCGGCGACCCGCTGCAGCGGCTGCAGGAGGGCCAGTCCGCCGCCCTGGCCTCGCTGGCCTCAACCCGACTGGGTATGGACCAACTCCTGTCCTGTCCAGGCGGTAGCGCATTCGCCTGCGGGGTCGGGTCGGACTGCGTCCTCTACCTCCACGGACGCGCGGTTGCTGGGACCGAGGAGCCCTGCGGCATCGCCAACTCCGCCAACGGCTATGGGCCGGTACCTCGCGATCTGGACGGCCCCCAGAATCCGGCCTGCAGCAACAAGGACTGCTTTGGCGCCTCGCTCTCGATGCGTCCGTGCGCCCAGCCGGGTCCACCGGGCCGGCTCCGGGTCTGCCTCGCCTACACCTCCTGGCCCCCCCGTGCGGTCGACATCTGGATCACGGGAACCGTGCGCACCCTGGTTCCCTGGTTCAGCGGGGCCGGACTGGACCTGCAGACCGTGAGCTCCAGGCTCCGCCTGCAGGTCGAGGGGCTGGCGTGAGAGCTCAGGGGTCGGTCCGCGGCCAGGCGCTGGTGGAGCTTGCCCTGGTGCTTCCTGTGCTGCTCCTTCTCGGGCTGGCCGCGGCCGCCATCGTGCAGGTGGCCAGGACCCAGCTTGCCATGGCCACGGCCGCCTCGGCCGCCGCGCTGGTGGCCGCGCGGGCCCCCGACGCCGCTGCCGCCTGCACCCAGTCCCGGCTGCAGTTGGAGACCTCCATCTCGGACAGCGGCGGGCTGATCCCGGCCACGCTCACCGACCATCTCGACGGTAAGTGCGCCGGGCCCCTGCCGCTCCCCACCGCTGCCCTCCCGAACTCGTACTTCATCTGGCTGGGGCTCGGTGGTCCCCAGGAAACCTTCTGCCGCCGGGGCACGCCAGTCCGCGGCTCCCTGACGGACGGTGACGTGGTGGTGTCTCTGGCCTACCGTCCCAACCTCTCCTGGCTGCCCCTGGTGGGCGGCTGGCTGAGCCCTGTGCTTCAGGCGCAGTCGGTCCAGAAGGTCGACCCCTTCCGAAGCCGCGATCCGAGCCAGGATCCCACCGGTGACAACTGCTGACCGCCGGGCGAGACAGAGGGGTCAAATCCTGCCCCTCTTCGCCCTTCTCCTGGCGATGCTGCTCCTGCCGGTGGCAGCCCTTGCCGTGGATGGAGGGCTGATCCTGAGCCGCCACGCGGAGCTGGTCGGGGAGGCCCAGGCAGCCGCCGAGGCGGGGTCTCAGGCTGTGGACCAGACCGCTCTCTCCCAAGACGGGACGTTCCAGCTCTGTGTCGCAGCGGACGGAGGCCCGGACTGCGGCAATGGGGTGGGAAACGTGCTGGACGTGGTCAACGAGGTCATGAGTTCATCAGCCGTGGCGGGGGTCAACCGGTGCACCCAGGTGACGGCGATCCCATCCCAGCTCACCGGTGCCAGCGGTTGCGACCTGGCGGTTCTAGCCCCCTGCGGAGCCGGCGGGCCGCCGCTCGGGGTGGAGGTGGCGATCTGGGCGCCCGCGGAGATCCCTCTGGCCGGTGTCGGCCCCCTTGGCACCCTCCGGTTGCGGGCAGAGGCCACATCGTGGCTCGCCCATGGGATCGGGGCCATGGCTAGTCCGCCGGTGCTTCCCCGGTGCTGACTCCGGGGCCCCGCCGACCTCTGGCCGCGACCGAAGCGCCGCCGCCACCGGAATACTCCGCGCCGGCCACCCTGCCCTGGAGGTCCGGGAACGCGAGTGCTGTCAGCCCTCCCCTCCACCCACTGCTGGTAGTCGCGGATTCACCCCCAGTCGCGGCGAAGCGTCCCTCTCGCCCGGTGGCCTCGCTGAGGTCGGCGCTTGGACTGGTGCGCGCCGGGGGTGGCTCGCAGCCCAACCGCTCGGAGCCCGGCTCGCCGCGGACAGGCGGGCTCCCCGAGCTGGTGGTCGTCCTGGGGGCTCGAGGCGGGGTGGGCGCGTCCGGCCTGGCCCTGGACCTGGCCTGGCGGGGCGCTAGCACCTGCGGGAATGCGGTTCTGCTGATCGACGCGGACGAGGAGCACCCTGCCCTCGACCTCCGGCTCGGAGCCGCAACCGTGGATGAGGACCTCTGGCCCTCGGCGCGGCTCGACCACGTCCTGCTGCGATTGGCGGACCTGGCCAATGGCGGAGCCAGCCTGGAGCGGATTCTCTGGAGCGGACCCGCGGATGGATTCCGTGCCCTTCTCGGCCTGACCCCACACCGTGAGCCCGCCCCGGTCGGGGTGGAGCACCTCGACTACCTCTACCGTTACCACCTCCACCCCGGCTTCCGGACCGTCGTGGTGGACGGCGGGACCGGGGGGCGGGCGATGTCCACCTCCGCCCGCTTCTACGCTTCCTTGGCCGACTGGGTGGTGCTGGTAACCCACGAGGACGACATCTCCCTTAGGAGCTGCCTCTGGTTGCTCGAGCAGGTGTTGGCCGTTCCCGGCCGGCGCCAGGTCGCGGTGGTGGTGACCGGGGCGGGGGGGAGCGGGGTTGATCCCGCACTGCGCCGGTTCGAGCGAACGGCGGCCGTGCGCCTGCGGCGGCCCTGGGTGCCGGTTGCGGCCCAGTTGGCGACTCGTCGCCATCGTCCCCTCGCCGAGGTGGATCGGAAGGTCCTGGCGGCCGTCGACCAGGTGTTGAGCGCCGTCTCGCCTCCTGGTGGCATCGCTGACTAGGGCGGCGGGGCTCCTCCGCCGCCTGGACGGCACCTCGTCGGAACGCCGGAGGGGCGTGGAGCTGGTCACCTTCCGTCTCCGCCAGATGGTGGACGAGCTCGAGTCCGCCGCCTCAGAGCGCGACGAGCTGGCCCTGGCCCGGGTGGTCGCACCAGCCCTCCTGGCCCGGCTCAGTGCCCACGGAGCGGAGCTGGCCCGTGAGCAGGTGAGATGGCGGCCGGCGCGCCAGGGGCTGCGCTGGGCCTCGTCCGATCGACCTTCCGGCGGTCCCGGCAGGGCCTGGTTCCGAGTTCGCTTCGAGGATCTGACCACCCACCTCGGGCCCCAGGGACTCGTCGCCGCCCGGGCGGAAACTCGAGAGCTCGAGCTGGAGGTCGACACCGCGACCTCACCCTGGCGGCTCTGGCAGGTACTGGAGGTGGACCGGCCATAGGGAGGCGGCACGATCCGGGCCGGCGCTCAGCTGGTGCTGTCCTGGAGCCGGTGGAGCCTCAGGCTGAGCCCACACCAGAGCAGGGCTGCACCCACCACCACCGACCCAGCGGCGATGGCACCGAAGAGCGAGGCCTCCGCCGCCAGTGCCGAGTAAAGCAGGCTTCCCAGCGGCCCGCCCCCGGAGTAACCGAGCGCGTATAGGGCCAGGACCCGGTTGCGCAGGCCAGGGGGCGCCTCCGCCTGCAGGGTCGAGAGCATTGCGCCATTGGCTGCCAGGAAACCGAGGCTGATCCCCGCGAGACAGGGGACCGCCTGGGGGAGCGAGGTCACCCGCGTGAGGGTGAAGAGGCTCGCCCCGTACAGCGGTGCGGCGACGATGAGGAGGGTGTGGCGTTGCAGCCGGCGGCTGAGAACACCGATCGTCAGCCCTCCGGCCAGGGCGCCGAATCCGCCGACGCTGTACATGATCCCGAGGACTTGCCCACCACCGTGGAGGTGGTAGCGGGCGAAAACCGGCAGGAAGGGCATGTAGCCGACCCCCAGGACCCCCAGCACCCAACCCGCCGCCAGTACGGAACGCGCTGTCTGGTCGTGAACCGCCCAGGCGAGGCCGCCGAGCAGCTCCGCCGCTGCGCCGCCGGTTCTGGCCCTCCGTTCGGGAGCGGGCCAGCGGTTGCGCGCCAGGACCAGCAGGTACGGGAGTACCAGTGCGGCCATGGCGGCGAAACAGGCGGCAGCTCCAGCTGTCCCCAGCAGCACTCCCGCTATCGCCGGACCCAGGATCCGGGTCAGGCTCCCCACCGTGGCAGTCACTGCGACAGCCCCCAGGAGCTGCGAGCGGGGCATCATGTCCGCCACCATGGCCTGGCGAGTGGGGGCGTCAAAGGCGGTGGCCGATCCGAGGAGGATGGCTCCCAGAACCAGGATCGTCAACGAGGCGTGACCGGTCCCCGCCGCCACCGCCAGCGCCAGGGAGATGAGGCCCATCGCCGAGCTGGCGGCCGCCAGCACCGCCGGCCGTGGCCAGCGGTCGCCGGCGGCCCCCGCGGGGAGGGCCAGGGCAATGGCCGGGATCCCGTCGGCGGCCCCCACCAGCCCGACTGCGGTGGGCGAACCCGTGACCCTCAGCGTCAGATAGCCGAGAGCGACGAGCTGCATCCATGTGCCCAACGAGAGTGGGGCCAGCCCCGCCACGTATCGCCGGAAAAGCTGGACGCCGAGCGCCTCGGGCACCAGGCCGCGCAGGCGCGACGTCCCTGCAGGGGGCTGGGCGCCGGGCTGCGGACCGACGGGTGCGAGCTCCTCTGGCATACTCAAACCTTCGTGGATCACCGCACCCGTGCCGAACCCGAATGGGCGGAGGACATCTTCCGGGGCACTCTGGTGCGGTTGTCGGCGCCGCGTCCCGGGGATGGGGAGATCCTATCTAGGTGGAGCGAGGACGCGGGCTACCGGCGGCGGATGGACACGGATGCTCCCCGGCCTCTGCCCGCCCAGCATTTCGAGGAGCAGGACGCGAACGACGACCGGGATGGAACCCATTTCGAGTTCCGCATCCGGACCCTTGAGGATGACCGGCTGGTGGGATTCACCGCGGTCTTCTCCATCGAGTGGCCCAACGGGAGCGGCTGGATGGCAATGGGAATCGGGGATCCCCAGGACCGGGGCCGCGGATACGGATGGGATGCGCTCCAACTGACCTTAAGGTTCTGCTTCGAGGAGCTCCAGCTGCACCGCCTCAGCCTGGACGTGATCGAGCCCAACGAACCGGCGGTGAGGCTGTACCGCCGGGCCGGCTTTGTCGTCGAGGGGAGGCAGCGAGAGCGGATCCGGCGCGCGGGGTCCGCCTACGACCTGCTGTACCTGGGGCTCCTGGCGCGTGACTGGAGCCGCCCGGGTCCGGGGCATGAGACCGTGCCCGGCTGACCCATGCCCAGCGAGCCGCGACACGATTGGGATTCGTATTGGCCGCAGCTCGTCCGGCGCCCGGGCGCCCAGAGGGTGGGCGACGCCGAACGAGAACAGGTGACGGCTGAGCTCGTCGACCACCACGTCGCCGGCCGCCTGACCACCGAGGAGTTGCGCACGCGCTGTGAGCTGGCCCTGGCGGCCAGGACCCGGGCGGACCTGGACCGGCTCACCGCCGACCTGCCCCGGAACCAAGCCGCACCCGAGGTGCTGCCCTGGCTGGCCCGTGCCCCCGGTCCTTTCCCCGGGACACGGTTCGCAGGCTTCTGGGCCCGGGCGGGCGGACTCTGGCTGGACAGCCTGGCCCTGATCGCCGCGAATGCGGCGTTGAGCATCCCCGCCGATGCCGCCCACCTCGGGCTGCTTCTCTGGCTGTTCCCGGTGGCCTACTTCGTGGGCTTCTGGGGCTCAGCCGGCAGGACCCCGGGCATGTGGATCGCCGGGGTCCGGGTGGTTCGCGAGGAGGACGGAGGCCGGCTGGGCTTCCGGCGCAGCCTGCTGCGCTTCGCCGGCTACCTTGTGGACATGACCACCGCCGGTGCCGGATTCGTCTGGGCGGTGGTGGACCGCCGCCGCCAAGGCTGGCACGACAAGATTGCCGGGAGCCTGGTTCTCAGATCGCGCTGAGGTCGCCAGACCAGGGGACGGTCCGGGGTCATCCCATTCCACTCGGAAACGGCGTCCGAGCCGCCGAAGCCCCACCAGGAGGGGCATCCCCAGCAGCCCGACCATGAGGGCGTTGCCCCCGGCCCGGAAGGAGTCGTAGGCGAGGGAGGTGATGAGGTAGTAGCGCCCGAAGCGACCGATGGCCGCCAGCGGAGCCAGCCCCGGATGCCAGCCCAGCTGCGGGGAACCGGCGAAGAAGGTCCAGTTCCACACGTCCATCACCACCCCGTAGGCATAGCCCGCAGCCAGCCCGTAGGCGCCAAGCAGAAGGACATCGGGCCACCCCGGCCGCCGCCCCCGTCGCCACTCTCCCACCAGCCCAGCTCCCAGCCCCACCCACCCCAGCGCGAACAGCTCATAGGGGAGCCACGGGCCCAGCCCTCCGGTGACTAGGGCTGAGGTGAGCAGGGAGCCAGCCCCGAGCAGGAAGCCGAACTCCGGCCCAAGGACATAGCCGCCGCAGAGCACCAGGAGGAAGATGGGGCTGAAGCCCCCAATCCCCGTGACCAGGGCTGCGCGCAGGGCCGCGTCCGCGGCACTGAGGGCGGCGAGCAGGGCCAGACCCCGGGAGTCCAGCCTGCGGGCCCCCACCTCGAAGGCGGCGAGAGCACCGAGCGAACCGAGGGCCACCAGCATGGCCGGAGTTGCCGCTGGCAGGGAGGCCCCCAGGAAGGGCCAGAGGAAGAGGCAAAGGCCGGCCAGCGAGACCAGAATCAGGATCATCGCCGAGGCCCCGAGACCACCTCGCCCCCCGCCAGCTCCAGGACCCGGTCCGCGGCCGCGGCGGCGAACTCGTGGTCGTTGGTGGCGATCAGGATGGCCGTGCCCCGGGTCGCCAGGTGGTCGAGGGCGGTGAAGAGCGCCCTCCTGGCCGTCGCATCCGCCCCTCGGGTGGGCTCGTCCAGGAGGACCAACTCGGGGTCGCCCACCAGGATGGCTGCCAACGCTGCCCGCTGGCGTTCCCCGGCGCTGAGGTCCCGGGGGTCCGCGTCACTGAGGGTCTGCAGGTTGAAGCGCTCCAGCACCGGGGCTGCCGGCGCCGCGAGGCGCAGCCAGCGTCGGGTCTGCTCCACCTCCAGCCGAACAGTCCTCTGGTGGAGCAGCGCCCCCGGCTCTTGGGGAAGGTAGGCGACGCGGCGGGCTTCTACTCGGACTTGGCCCGCCAGCGGGGGCAGGAGTCTTGCCAGGGTTCGCAGCAGGGTGGTCTTCCCCGATCCGTTGGCCCCGGTCAAGCCAACCACCTCGCCGCCGCGCAGGGCCAGATCGCCGGCCTGCAGCAGGCGCCGACCGCGTCCCACCTCCAGGCTGAGTGCCCGTAGCCGCACCGGACCATCCTTGGCGCCACGGTTGGCGCGCGGTGGCCAGAGCCCCGTGGGAGCCGATCCTGGTCCGAGAGCAAGTCGCTGGTCGGCTGCCGCGGCCAGCCTCTCGGGGCGCTGCTCGGCCACCACCGCAGCCCGTCCGACGTCCCGGAAGTCGCCGAGCCGCTCAAGCAGAAGGGCGACACCTTGGGGATCCAGCTGAGAGGTGGGCTCATCCAGCACCAGCAGCTCCGGCTCCATCGCCAGGCAGCCGGCCAGGGCGACCCGCTGCCGCTCGCCCCCCGAGAGCTCGGCCAGCGGGCGCTGCCGGAGGTGGGCCACCCCCATCGCCTCCAGCGCGGTGTCCGCGCGTCGGGCCACCGCTTCAGGAGTGATCCCGAGACCGGCTGGGCCGAACGCCACCTCCTGGGCCACCACCGGCATGACCAGCTGCTGCTCCGGTTCCTGGAACAGCAGCGCCACCCGCCGTGCCAGGTCTCTTGGGCGCGCCTCCCGCAGCGAGCCACCCAGGATGGACGCCTCCCCTCTTACGCGCCCGCCGTAGAAGTGGGGCACCAGGCCGTTGAGGGCTCGGAGCAGGGTGCTCTTCCCACTCCCGGACATGCCGGTCAGAAGGGTCACACCCGGGCGGATCTCCAGACTGACCGGCCCCACGGCCCATTCTTCGCTGTCCGGGTAGGCGTAGGCGAAGCTCCGGAACTCGGCCAGGGGGGTCATCGGAACGCGGCCGGCACCAGGAGAGCGGCCGCCGCCAGGCTGGGGAGCAGTTCAATGGCGGGCAGCTGGAGGGTGGGGTACGGTTGCCAGACCCCCAGGGCGCCGGTGACCAGGGAGATGGCCGCCAGGGCGATGGAGGTGGCCGCGGCGAAGAGTGTCACCCGGTCACCGATGGAGGTCGCCGGCGGTGCCATCCGGGTCCTGGGACCGCTGCCCAACCCACGCGCCTCCATCGCCTCCGCCAGGAGCACTGAGCCCTCCATGGCGGTCAGCAGGGCCGGCACGGCTACGGCCCGCCAGGAGCGAGGCCCGCGAGGCCTCCATCCCCGCATCGCCTGGGCCTCCCGAACTTGGGCGAAGGCGTCGCTCAGGCGCGGGAGGAGGGTGACCGAGGCGCTCAGGGCGGCGCTGGTGCGCCGCAGCTGGGGCGGGAGGCTGTCCAGCAGCTCCTGTCCCTCGAGCCCCTGGCTGAGTACGGCCGCGGCCAGCAGCGCCGCCATCAACCCCACCGCGATGTCGGCACCGTACACCAGACCCTCCAGGGTCATGGGGCCGCCCACTGCTGGGAGCAGCGGTGGGAGGGAGATCAGCACCGTGGCGCCTGTGTGGCTCAGGACGAAATTGAGGAGGATCGCCGATCCCCCGGCGACCAGGATCCAGTAGGGGCTGCGCCGGTGCGCCCCGCTCCTCCGCCGCGCCAGGTAGACGGCGGTCACCGCCCCCAGAACCATGATCCGATACAGCGGATCCTCTGTTCCCAGGGAGAGGAGCAGGACCGCCGCCACCCAGGCGAGGAGAGACCGGGCGCGCATTCCGCCTCAGTCGGCGAGGGGCGGCCGGGGCGGCGGTGGGGGGGAGCCTGTGCCGAAGTGCCACCCGATCGCCTGCCCGGCCTTGAAGCTGAGATCGGAGATCCCCTTGGTGGCGGCCTTCCACGGCCCCTTCCCTGTCCAGGTGTAGAGCGCCCAATAGGGCTGGCCCGAGGCGAAGCAGGAGGTGTAGGAGAGGGGCGTCTGATCTATCTGGCAGACAGCGTCGCCAAAGCTGAAGTGCTGCAGGGCGAACTCGATTCCGCTCCGGCGCATCAGTGCCTCACCGCTGAGGCTACCTTTGGGGAGCTGCACGCAGCTGTCGACCACCTTGCCGGTCTGCAACTCCACCACCACGTCGGCCTGCCCGGTGCGGCCGCAGGCGGTGTGATTGGGGCCGGTCGGGGCGCTGGCCCCACAACCTGCCACCAGGATTCCCAGGAACACCGGGACCAGAGTCGCGCTGGCCCAACGAGACGAGACCATCGCCTCATCCTCCCGACGGCAATGTGGAGACCCCAACGCGAGAGCTGGGCCTGCCGTCGAGGGCCGTCCTTCCCGTGGCGCGCGGGGGTACGCATCACCCCCGGGGCCGGTCTCCTGGCTCGCGGATCGGCGCCCTTGGCCCGCCTTCCCGGGAATCACCCGGTGGCCGCTGGACCTGGACTCCCCGCTCACAGTTGCGCGACAGCTCCGGACTTGGGACGGATCCCGCACCGGATTCCCATTCGCCTCGGGGGCTATTCGGTTGTCCCGGCCATGATAAGGCGCCGCTGTCGGGGGCCGCCCAGGCGCCTACCTCATCCCTCCACCTCAAGGTCGGCGGCCTGGGCTGCGTGCACCCGGAAGAGCAGCTTGTGCATCTGCCGGGTCAGCTGGAGGCGCTCCTCCTCAAGCCGGTGACGGCGGCGACCCTGGTGGATGAGGTTGAGCGTCCCCCCGGCGGCGATACAAGCCCCGACGTCACTGGTCACGTTGGTGTAATTGCCGCCGATCAGCTCCGCCTTGGCGCTCACGACCACCCCGAGGAGCGGGAGCACCACCAGGTAGAGCCCCAGGCCGATGAGGAAGATCACGTGGGCCTTGCTGGAGAGCACCCTGGGGACATAACCGAGGATGTGGTCGAATCGCGACTCTGGACTGGCGAGGTTGGCGAGGGAGTTGAACTGGCTGTCAGCGCCGACCTGGTCTTCTGGCACGGAGATCTCCTCCGCGGCGTGGCCCTCCGGTGGAGGGCGTGGTCAACCGCCGCTCAGGTCCGCAATCCTAATTCGGCGCGCCCCGGACGGGGGCGGTGGTCAGTAGAAGACCTTGGCCAGCTCGTAGAGGTCCTCCGGCACCCGGCGCTGGCTCTCGACCACGGCGGCGATCTCCGCCACAGCCACCCCGTCCCCCCGCTTCACGGGAATCTTGCCGAAGGCGCCCTCGACGGCCAGGTCGTAGGCCGCGGCACCGACCCTCGTCGCCCAGATCCGGTCGTACGCGGTAGGGGCGCCGCCCCTCTGGGTGTACCCGAGGACCGTCACCCGGGTTTCAAATCCGGTGGCTCCCTCCAACGCCTCCGCTAGCTGGGCTCCGATCCCGCGCCGACTGAGGAGGGCGTGACCGAACTGGTCCCGGGCCTCGGGAGCCACCTCGAAATCCGCCAGCCCGGACACGGTGGCTCCCTCGGCCACCACCACGATGGAGAAGTCACGCCCGCGGGTCCTTCGGCCGCGCAGGTGATGGGCGATCTGGTCCAGCTCCACCGGGAACTCGGGGATGATGATCATGTCCGCCCCACCCGCCAGCCCACCCATCACCGCCACCCAACCCGTGTCGCGGCCCATGACCTCGACCACCATCACCCGATGATGCGCGGCGGCGGTGGTGTGCAGTCGGTCGAGCGCCTCGGTGACGATCGCCACCGCGCTGTCGAACCCAATGCAGTACTCGGTCACCTGGAGGTCGTTGTCCATGGTCTTGGGCACGCCGACCACCGGGAGCCCCTGGGCGGCGAGCGCCCCCGCCACCGACAGGGTGTCGTCGCCCCCCATGGCCACCAGCCCATCCAGCTCGAGCTCACCGATCCGGGAGGCGACCTGGCCGAGGCTGCCCTGGCTCTTCAGGGGATTGACCCGTGAGGTGCCCAGCATGGTGCCCCCGACGGCCAGTATCCCCGAGACTTCGTGAGGGTCGATGAGGCGCGTCTGGTGCGGTTCCACCAGCCCCGCCCAGCCGTTGCGCACCCCGACCACCTCGCCATGGTCCGCCTGGGCCCGGCGCACCACGGCGCGGATCGCCGCGTTGAGCCCGGGAGCATCGCCGCCACCGGTCAGGACTCCCAGCCGCATAACCTCACTCCCCACACGTCCTACGTCCCTTCGGCCAGGATACCGCCGGTCCACCCAACCACCCTCGGTCTAGGTGATTACCCGCAGGTGAGGCGGCGGGAATCGCCCTGGGATACGTCGGCTCCCTAGGCCAACATGGATTCCAGCCATCCGAGCAAGGAAGTTGGGAGCAGTGATGAAGTCGAGAGTTGAACGGCGGGAGGTGGCGGAGCCCGGGATGTGGGTCCTGGGCACCCTCATGGTGGCGGCGCTGGCAGCGGCCGCGGTCCTGATCGGCGGGTTCGCGACCGGCTTTGGCGGCCACCTCAAGGTCACCCAGACGGCGGTTCCGGTCAGCAGCGTCTCGGGCACCACATCGGCCACCTTGAACCTCACGATTGTCACCGGCGAGATGATGGGGCAGGGTGCCGAGGGCCCCGCGTACGTGCCCTCCGACTTCACCGTCCCGGCTCACTCCACGGTCAAGGTGACGGTCACCGACTTCGACAACGCCACCCCGCTCACCGGGACGCTGACCAAGTACGCCAAGGTGACCGGGACCGTGGGTGGTGTGATGACCGTCCAGGGGATCAACCCGGTGGCCCCCAACACCACCGTGGGGGCGCCGCGGACGATGAGCTACCTGGCTCCTGACCTGGTGGGCCACACCCTCACGATTCCGCGTCTCGGCATCAACGTGCCCATGGCCGGTCAGTCGAGGATCACCTTCTACATCAAGACCGGCAACCCTGGCGTTTACCAGTGGCAGTGCATGGACCCCTGTGGCTCCGGGGACTCCGGAATGGGCGCCCCGATGGGGGAGGAAGGTTACATGGCCGGAACCATGACGGTGGCCGGCTGACGACGTCCCGGGGGGGACGGGTGAAGGGGCCCCGAGGGGGGGGTGAAATCGCCCTTCGCGACCGGACCGGGAGCAGGCCCCGCAGGGGGCCTCTCCCGGTCACTTGCTTGAGGGGAGGTGCCCGGAGATGACCACGGCCGCTCCGCACAGCTATCAGGCCTGGGCCAGCACATCCCCCGGTGGCACAGCCCACGTGAAGTTGGAGGCGGGGGGCCTCGACTTCGACGGCTCCGCGTTCGGCAATCCCACGCTACCCGGGCCGGCGGACCTGCTGGCGGCGGCCCTAGCGGCGTGCCTCTCCAAGAACCTGGAGCGCTTCTCCAAAATCCTCAGCTTTCATTACCAGCTCGGACGGGTCAGCGTCAGGCTGGAACGGCAGGATGCGCCCGCTCGCATCATCCGCGCGGCCTACCTGGTGGAGGTGACGACGGATGAGCCGGACGAGCGGCTCCAGCTGCTGCACCGCAACCTGCGAAAGTACGGCACCATCACCAACACCCTGGCCGCCGCCTGTGAGCTCTCGGGCGAGCTGCGGCGGGCCTCGCCGGGGGAACAGGAGGATGGCCCTGGAACTCCTGGCGGGAACGATCCGATGTGGCCAGCCCATTCGTAACCGGGCCGACCGGGCCGGCGTTCTCATGCCGTGGTGCGCTGGCCGGTGGCAGCCCTTCTGGTGCTCCTCAGCGGCTGCGCCGCTGCTCCCCTGCCGCTGCCCTCCGCGGGCAGCAAGCTGGTGGCGGAGGAGCACACCACCGCCCTCACGTTTGACTATCCTCCGGGGTGGTCCAACGTGAGCTGGGGCAGCTTCCCGAGCAGCTTCTCGTACATGGTGGCCGCACTCAGCAACCAGCGGCTTCACTCACCCTGCGTCCACCACGGCAATGTCTTCAGCTGCGGCCAGCCGCTGGGCCGCCTCCAGCCGGCGGCGATGCTCGTCGAATGGTGGGAGGACGGCTTCCCAGGTTGGCAGCTCGCCGACCAGCCGGGGGCGGCAATCTCCGTGGACGGGGTCCCGGCCAAGATGGAGCGGGGACCGAGTGCTTCCCCCAACTGCCGCGGTCTTGGAGCGAGCCTTGGCATCTCGGTGGTGGTGGCTCGTCCCCAGGCCCCCGGCAACTACTTCCAGTTCATCGCCTGCCTGCGCGGCCCTCAGCTGAGCCGCGAGACTTCCCTGGCACTGGAGATGCTTGACTCCGCCCGCCTCAGCTTCGGCTGACCGGCGCCTGCAACCGTCGGTGGATGCCGTCCGGCGCCCCCCACAGGTGCCGGTTTCCGAGCCATCCTGGCCGGCCCTTGACGCGGACGGCGCCGGATGCTTGAGTACGCGCACCGCTTCAGCGCTGCCGCGGGCCGGGCCCGGCATCCGCTCTGGGCGCGGCTCGACTTCGGAGGTAGTCGCCGATGGCCTATCAGATCCGTCCCCTGGACTCCTCGACCTGGGACGCCTTTGCGGAACTGGTGGAGCGCAACAATGGCATCTTCGGCGGTTGCTGGTGCATCGGGTATCACCCGGAGTGCGGCCAGCGCAGCATCAGCTACCGGGCGGCCAAGGAACTGCGGGTCCGGAGCGGCACCGCGCACGCTGCCCTGGTCTTCGACGAGGACGGCCTGGCCCAGGGATGGTGCCAGTTCGGCGGACCTGAGGAGCTCTCCAACATCAAGCACGCGCGCGAGTACTTCCGGGAAGCGCCGCCGCGTCCGGACTGGCGGATCACCTGTTTCTACGTCGACCGGCGGCACCGGCGCCAGGGCATCGCCCGGGCGGCACTGGAAGGAGCCCTCGAGGAGATCGCGCGTAGCGGCGGCGGCCTGGTGGAGGCGATTCCGGAGATCACCGCCGGCCGTGAGGCCCAAGGGCGCTTCCTTTTCAGCGCCAGCGTCGAACTCTTCGAGGAGTACGGCTTCACCCGAGTCCGCCAGGTGGGAAAGCACGCCTGGATCGTGAGCCGCGTAGTCGGGCGCAGCTGAGCGGCAGCGGTCGCGCCCGGGAGCTCCTTTAGGGGCCGGATCGCTCGTAGAGCCGCACCGCGGCCCGTTCGGCTTCCGCTCGCACCCGCGGCAGGGGATCTTCCAGCATCTTGAGCGCAGCGCTCAGGGCGTCTTCTGGGTCCTGCTGCGCGATCACCTTGGCTGCCATTTCGCGGACCCGCCAAGCCGGATCTGCGGTGCACCGTACGACGGCTGGCACCGCTATGTGGTCCCACGCGTACAGGAGTCCGCGACACGCCCACATCCGCGGCCAACAGCCACCTCTGCCCCCCTCGCGGCCGGACAGGACGAGCCCTGCGTGCGGACCTCCGAGCGCCAGGATCAGAAAGTCGTCGGCGCCCCGTCCTTCGAGCAGGTCGATGCAGCCGGCGCGGAAAGACGGCCTGCCCCGGCGTGCGCACTCGGCCTTCACGCTCTGCCGCGGAGTGCCCCCCCAAATGCCGGGCACCGCGCCGGGGTGTCAGAACTGAGCTCGCCCGGAGAGCAACACTCTGCAGGCGTTGCCTTCTATCCGGGTCTGGCCGGTCCGGGATGTCACGCTTATGCCAGGCCGTTCGACTCTGTGTGGTAACGCCCCTGGCCACCACCTAGACCGCTCGGACCCCCGGCCGGCTTCAAGCTGCTGGCTGGACCTCTCGCCGGCGATGAGCCAGCTGGGAAAGATTCGAACTTCGGACGGCGCAATCCAGAGGGGCTTGCCGTATGGAGATCCTCCCGTGGGCGCCGGCGCGCAGTCGCTCGCGGCGGGTGAACCGGCCCCACACGCTTCCGACTCGGAACGGCTCACGACCGCCTTACATGCTGGCAAGGCTCCGGCCGCGGTTGGGGAGACGACGCCTCGGACGCGTCCAGTTCTCCGCGCCACGGGCGCGCAACAGCTAAATTGGGGTCGGCAATGAGCGTTGGAAGGTCGGCCTTTCATCCGTCTAGGAGCGCCGCGTTCTGGGGAGCCGGCGTAGCGGTGGTTCTGGCCCTCAGCTTGGGCGGCGTGCTGGTCAGCTATGGCAGCGGCAACGCGCCCTCGCTTCCTGGCGTGACTTCGGCCCAGCTTGTGGCCACCGGCGTGGACCTGCAAAGCCCGCGGGGTGTCACTCCAGCTCTCGACTCCGTGGCCAGCGCGGAGAGGGCGAGCCACGCCCAATTGCGGGGTTGGAAGCTCTTGGGTGGGGTCCTGGCTGCCTATCAGGACACGTCGAGCGGCGTTTCCTGCGCTCAGTGCTGGGTCTTCGAGGCGGTTCCTCCTTGGGGGCTGTACGCCGTCTCCGGCCGCAGCGGACCAACTCAGCCCTGCTACCGGAACGACGGGGTTTTGACGTTCTTCCTGGTGGTGGTGAACGCTGGGTCGGGCCTGGTGGTTGATATGGCGGGCAGCAACGCCACGGCGGATGGGCAGCCGCTTTCGCGGGGACCACGAGTTGCGTGCCCCACCCCTCCGCGCCCCTCCTCCTGATCAGCACGGTGCCACCAGCGGCGCCTTTCGGATGTTGGACTGGAGGGTGGAGTTCGCCCAAGCCACGGCCTGGCGCGCCTCCAAGCACGGGGGCTGCCGCGCAACTGGCGAAGTGGTCCAACGCCCGGCTGCGGGGTAGCCGGGCCCCCAGGGCCTCTGCCACCGGCCGGGAAAGGGCGGCGGGCGCCCTCGACCTTGGGCTGGGCGCACTTTTGGCCGTCCCGAACTGTGGGCAGGCCAGGGGTGAGGCGCCGCGACCGAAGTCGATGGCTGGGGCGGTAGGAGTAGAACCTCCGACCTCCTGAACCGGAGCCGGGCGCTTCACCAAAGCGCCGGTGGCCGAGTGCATAGGAGCACCTGACCTAATGGAAGCGCCACCAAATAGCGCTTGTCACAGTCCCTTTCCGATCGCGTTCGCTTGAGCTCCGGGGAGGGCAGTTGAGCACCCGCTACCCGGGGCTGGCATCTCCGACACTCCCCGGCCCGGAGATGGCGGCACTCGGGAGGCAGGCCAAGCCGTGTGACACCAGGTCGCGCAAGTCACAGCTCACAAGACGGGCCCCCGCGCTCCGCGCGGCCGCCACATAGGCGGCGTCGTAGGCCGAGATCCCGTGCTCAGCAGCGATGAGCGTGGCATTCGCGAGAAGCTGCGCGTCGGCACGGATCAGGCCGCCATCGTTCGCCACCGCAGTGATTCGATCACGCAATCGGCCCGCCACCAATTCGTCGTGCCAGGCACGAACCGCGACGTTGGTCACCTCATAGAACGCCAGATCCAGGGTGGCAAGGGGGTCGGGACCCGCGAGTAGACGGACGGCCGGGTTGTGGTTGGCGTCATCCGAGTCCTCCCGAGCGAGAAGGACGCTGGCATCGACCAGCCAGAGGGTCAAGGTTCCGGCCTGGTCACTTTGACGAGCTCAGCCACATGACCCCCGTGACCCTTCGGAGGGCCACTGAGACTGTCGATCTGGGCCATGCGTCCCGCCCGCTGGAGGCTGCGGCTTCGCATGGCGCTCTCAGCCAGTTCCCGCAGGAGACCGCTACGCGTTGTTCCTCGGCGACTGGCCTCCGCGTCGACGGCTCTTAGCAAATCGTCGGGGAGCGACACCATGACCTTGGCCACGGCCCCAGTATACCCGGTATTGCCAGGTGCCGGTGGCGACCGGTCGCGCATGGGCTGAGGACGCACCAGCCTCCCGAGACCTGGCCGCCCACTCTCGGCCTTCCATCATCGAACTCTCATCTCCCGCCCTGGAACCGCCCCGGGTTTCGTAGAGACTCAGGTTAGTGTGAAACGGCCTGCAGAGCAGGGGTCTCCTCATGGTAGTGGGCGGCTTCGGACTCAGCGGGGGGAGTCGTGCCCAGCTCAGTGTGGAGCCGACGCTGGTTGAACCAGTCGAGGTATTCCAAGGTGGCGAACTCCACGGCCTCCAGTCCGCGCCAAGGACCGTCTTGGCGAATCAGCTCGGTCTTGTAGAGACCGTTGAAGGATTCGGCCAGGGCGTTGTCGTAACTGTCGCCCCGGGAACCCACCGAGGCAACTGCCCCAGCCTCGGCCAGGCGCTCGGTGTAGCGCACGGCCAGGTATTGAACGCCCCTGTCGGAGTGGTGCACCAGTCCCTGCAGCTGCTCGCCGCGGCGGCCCCAGACAGCCATCTCCAGGGCGTCCAGGGCCAGGTCGGTGCGCAGGGATCCGGATGCCTGCCAGCCCACCACCAACCGCGAGAAGGTATCCACGATGAAGGCAAGGTAGACCCAGCCGGAGTGGGTCTTAACATAGGTCAGGTCGGCAACCCACAGCCGGTTCGGTGCCGCCGCCACGAAGTGCCGCTGGACCAGATCCGCTGGGCGGT
>JAJYXT010000010.1 GCA_021801645.1 bacterium | reverse complement strand
GACCAGGGCGCCTACTTCCTCAACATCCTCTCCAGCCGTCATGGCAGCGTTCTGGAACATGCCAACTACACCTTCGCCCTGCACGGCGTGAGCCGGGTGGCCACCCACGAGATCGTCCGCCACCGGGTCGGCGCTGCCTACAGCCAGGAGAGCCTGCGGTACGTGCGGCTGGTGGACATCGGGTTCCGGGTGCCACCGGCGCTGGAGCCGGTCCGCCAGCGGTGCCTGGAGATCGTCGAGCGGCTGGAGGAGTTCCAGGTGGAGGCGGCTCGGGAACTGGGCATAGACGCCGAGGGAGTCCCCTTTCACGTCAAGAAGGAGGTCACCTCGGCGCTGCGCCGTCTCGCCCCCATCGGCCTCAGCACCGACCTGGTGATGACCATGAACCTGCGCACCCTGCGCCACGTGGTGGAGATGCGCACCGCTCCCGGTGCCGAGGAGGAGATGCGGCTAATCTTCTCCAGGATCGCCGAGATCATGGTTCGGGAGTCATCGGGGGTCTTCCAGGACTTCCACCGAGAGGACGACGGCAGCTGGGTGCCCGCCCACAGCAAGGTGTGAGCCATCGGGCGGTGGCTTACGATGGGGCTGTGAAGTCATGGAGGCGTGCCCCTGACCCCCGGGTCGCTAACGACCCCGCCCGCCTGCCCCCGGGGCAGGTCCTCACCGAGAAGTGGCCGGTCCTCCACTACGGATCGGTGCCGCGCTACGACATCTCCAGCTGGCGGCTGCGGGTCTTCGGGGAGGTGGAGCGCGAGCAGCTCCTCTCGTACTCGGAGCTGCAGGCCATGCCGGCACGGGAGCTGCTCTGCGACATCCACTGTGTGACCACCTGGAGCCGGTTCGACAACCGCTTCCTCGGGGTTCCCCTCGCCGACGTCGCCCGGGCCGCTGGAGTGAGCTCGGAGGCCGCCTACGTGGAGTTCCACTGTCACCAGGGTTTCACCACTTCGGTCCCCTTGGAGTTCGCCACCGCGGAGGACGCGCTTCTCGCCTACTCCCACGACGGGTCGCCCCTGGCCCCGGAGCACGGGTACCCCGTGAGGGCGGTTTTTCCCCGCAAGTACTTCTGGAAGAGCGCCAAGTGGGTGGAGGGGATCGAGTTCCTCAAGGAGGACCGGCTGGGCTTCTGGGAGCGCAACGGCTACAACAACAGCGCCGACCCCTGGCGCGAGGAGCGCTACTGGTGAGCCGCGGGCACGCTAAACTGGGTGCAGACGGGTCGGTTCCATGGCAAGTCGAGGTACAGCATTCATGATCAGCGTCACCGATCAGGCTCTGAGCCAGCTCAAGACCCTGCTCGCTCAGCAGGAGAACGCCGAGATGGGCCTCAGGGTGTACGTCACCCCCGGAGGCTGCTCCGGGTTCAGTTACGGCATGGGCTTCGACGACGCCCCGGCCGGCGATGACGAGGTGACCGAGCAGGACGGCATCAAGGTGTTCGTGGACCCCTACAGCGCCACCTACCTGGAGGGGGCAGAGATCGATTACATCGACAGCCTGATGGGGGGCGGCTTCACCGTCCACAACCCCCAGGCGGTGCGCACTTGCTCCTGCGGCAGCTCCTTCGACGCCGGCGACGGCGCGGGCGCGGCCAAGGCCTGCAGCGCGGTCTGATCCCCGAGGGGCCGGGAGCTGTGGCCCTGGCCCTTAGGGCCCGAGCCGGGAGGCACGGGCTGCCGGCGGTGGCTCCTTCTTGGGCCACTGGGCCGGATCTCAGGGTTGCCGCCGCCCCCGCGCGGTGGGCCTGCGCGACCGCCTTTTCGCCGGCCGCGCCAGCCGGCTGAGGCCAGGTCTCCCTCCGTGGCCTTGGGTGGCGCGCTGACCCGCCCGCGCCTTGCGGTGCTGGCGGGCGGGGTGGGGGCGGCGCGCTTCCTTTCCGGCCTCGTCGAGGCGGCGCCGGGCGCGGAGATCACGGTGATCGGCAACACCGCCGACGACCTCGAGGTGCATGGCCTCCATGTCAGCCCGGACCTGGACACGGTGGCCTACACCCTCGCGGGGCATGCCGACCTCCAGCGCGGTTGGGGGCTGGCCGGGGAGAGTTGGACCACCCTGCGCCAGCTCCGGCGGCTGGGTGGGGAGACCTGGTTCCAGCTGGGTGACATGGACCTGGCCACTCACCTGCGCCGGACCGAGCTGCTGCGTGCCGGCTTCAGCCTGAGCGCGGCCACCGGGGAGCTGTGCCAACGGCTCGGGGTCCCGGTTCGGCTCCTGCCCATGACCGATGACCGGGTGGA
Organism: bacterium; assembly: GCA_021801645.1. Lineage (GTDB taxonomy): Bacteria > Chloroflexota > Dormibacteria > Aeolococcales > Bog-877 > JAJYXT01. The sequence continues at coordinate 96,462 of JAJYXT010000010.1, read as the reverse complement.
GTCGAGGGTCCTCACCGAGGACGGGCGCGATCTCCACCTGCAGGAGTTTCTGGTACGGGAGGCGGCCGTACCGGCCATCAGGGAGGTCGTTCTCCGGGGGGTGGCTCAGGCCCGGGCGCCGCAGGAGGTGCTGCGAGCGCTCGCGTCGGCGGACGCCATCCTCTTCGCGCCCAGCAACCCGGTGATCTCGATCGGTCCCATCCTGGCGGTCCCGGGCATCACCGAGGCGGTACGCGCCCATCCCCTGGTGGCGGCGGTCAGCCCCATCGTGGCGGGCCGGGCGATCAAGGGACCGGCGGTGGAGATGCTGCGCTCTCGGGGCCTTGACCCGAGCGCCCTTGGGGTGGCGCAGGCCTACCGGGGCCTGGCCCACCTGCTGGTAGTGGACGAGGCGGACTGGGAGCTCTCGGCGCAAATCGCCGATTTGGGAATGCGAGTTCACACCTGTCCCACCCTGATGGTGGACCGGGCCGCCCGGCGCCGGCTGGCAGAGGAGGTGCTGGCATCCCTCGCCCCCCTGGCCGGCGCCGGCAGTCTTCCTTGACGGGCGGGGCGCACGCCGAGCCCTGGCTGGTGATCCCGGTGAAGGGCGCCCAGGGGGGGAAGCAGCGGCTGGCCTCGGCGGTGCCCCAGCCGGAGCGGGAGCTGCTCGGCGCGACCGTCTCGCGAAGGGTCCTCCACGTTGCCGCCGAGGTGTGGCCCGCGGGGGCGGTGGTCGTGGTCACCCCCGACCCTGAGGTGGCCGCCCTTTGCCGGGCGCTATCTCTCGGCTTCGTTCCCGACCCCGGGGCCTCCCAGACCGAGGCCGTCCGGCTCGGTGTTCATCACGCGCTCGAACGGGGGGCGCCGGTGGTGGCCACCCTGGCGGCGGACCTCCCACTACTGGCGCACGGGGATCTGGCGGTCCTGCTCCGGCTCTCGCGCAGGCTCCCCCGAGGGACGATGCTCCTGATCCCGGACCTGGGAGGAACCGGCAGCAACGGAATGGTGGTCCGGCCGGGGGCGGTGCTGGCACATGCCTTCGGCCCCGGCTCCCGTCTGCGCCACCTGAGGATGGCGGGTGCCCTCGGGCTGAGGGCCAGAGAGCTGGTCCGACCGGGACTGGCCGCCGATCTGGATCGACCCCGGGACCTCGAGGAGCTGGGCGGCGCGCAGGGGGTCCTGGCGGGGGCCGTGCGTGGTTGACGCTCCGCGGCCGATGATCCGGGCGAACCGGATCGAGTGCTGGGCCGTCGCCGGCCTCCCCGAGTTCGGCCCCGGAAGCGACCTGGCACGTCTCGGCGGGGCGGCGCTGGCGGCGGGCGGAGGATTGCTCCCCTGGGACGTGGTGGTGGTCACCAGCAAGGTGGTCTCCAAGGCCGAGGGGCTGGCGACCCGGCTTTCCGAGGTGTCCCCTTCGCCGGCGGCGCTGGAGGTGGCCGAGCTCACCGGGCAGGACCCCCGGCTGGTCCAGGTGGTGCTCGAGGAGAGCCGCATGGTGGTGCGGTCGGGCCCGGGGCTCCTGGTGACCGAGACCCACCACGGGCTCATCTGCGCCAACGCCGGGGTAGACCGGAGCAATGTCAGTGGTGGAGAGGTGGTGCTGCGGCTGCCCCGGGACCCGGACGGATCCGCGGCCAGCCTCCGCTCGGCCTGGCTGGGGCTTGCCTCCGGAGGTCCGCTGGGGGTGGTGGTCTCAGACACCTTCGGACGGCCCTTCCGCGAGGGGTCGGTGAACGTGGCCATCGGGGTGGCTGGGCTGCCCGCGCTGGCAGACCACCGCGGGCAGCTGGATCAAAGCGGTTACCTCCTTCACGCCTCCACCATCGGGAGCGCCGACGAGATCGCCGGTATCGCCGAACTGGTGATGGGCAAGTTGGACGGGCTGCCGCTGGCGGTGGTGCGGGGACTCCGCTGGGAGGGCCTGGAGACCGGGGCGGCCGCCCTCCAGCGGGCCGGTGAGCGAGACGTCTTCCGCTCCGGGTCGGTCCCGGTGGGCGAGGTGAGTTAAGTTACGCAGATGGGCGAGGACGGGGTTCGGGTGCTGCTGTTCGCCGGCCTGCGCCAGCTGGTGGGAAGCCCGGAGGTCACGCTCCAGTCCGGCACCGGGGCCACGGTGAGGCGGTGCTGGGACGAGCTCTGCGGGAGATTCCCGGCGCTGGCCGCCCATTCCGGGTCGGTGCGGCCGGCGCGCAACCGGGAGTACTGCGGGTGGGATGACGAGCTCCGCCCGGGTGACGAGCTTGCCTTCATCCCCCCGGTGTCCGGCGGGTCCGGGTCTGGGCTGCCGCGGGTCAGGGTGGGGCCTGAGCCCATCGACGTGGCGGCCATGCAGGCGGAGCTGGAGCTCAGGGGACAGGGGGCGGTGGCGGTGTTCGTCGGGGTGGTGCGCGACCCCGATGAGGGCCGCGAGGTGACCCACCTCACATATGAGGCCTATCCGGAGATGGCGGAGGCCGAGCTGGGCAGGATTGTGGGCGAGGCGCTGGCTCGGGAGGGTGTCGGGGAGGTCCTGGTCCACCACCGGACCGGCCGCGTGGATCGGGGGGTGGCCTCGGTCGCGGTGGTCGTGGCCGCGGCGCACCGCCACCAGGCGCTGGAGGCCTGCACCATGGTGATCGACGAGCTCAAGGAGCGGGCGCCGATATGGAAGACGGCCGGCTGATCTCGGGCCGCTGGTAGACTCGAGGGTCGTGGCCACCACCGACGCCCTGCGGGAGGGGACGTTCCCGTCCCGCCCCCGGGCGCCCCAGTCCGGCCCCTGGGCGCGGCACCTGGAGCTGCTCTGGGAGCTGGTGCGCCGGGACGTCCGCGCTCGTTACCGCGGATCGGTGCTGGGGATCGGCTGGACCCTTCTCAACCCGCTGGTCTTCATGCTGGTCTACGCGCTGGTGTTCGGGTCCCTCCTCAAGGTGCAGGGGCCGAGCGGCAAGCCCTACCTGGTCTTCCTCCTCTCCGGGCTCCTGGCCTGGACCTTCTTCCAGCAGGCGCTGGTGATGGCCGCCAGCAGCATCATCGCCAACGCCGGTGTGGTGCGCAAGGTGGCCTTTCCCTGGATGCTGCTTACGGTTTCCACCGTGACCGCGGCCCTGGTGAACTTCCTGATCAGCCTGGTGCTGCTGGTGCCATTCCTGATCGCCAGCCACTCCCCGGTCGGCCTGCCCCTCCTGGCACTACCCGGGCTGATCGTGGTCACCTTCGGCCTCTGCCTGGGGCTAGGCCTGATGCTGGCGGCGGGCAGCGTCTACTTCCGTGACCTCCAGTACATCATCAACCTGGCGACCATGGTCTGGTTCTACCTCACCCCGGTGATCTGGCCCCTCTCCCGCTACCAGGGGTTCTTCGGCCACGGCAAGCTGGGTGTGCTCGCCCACGTGATCGTCTACGCCAACCCCATGACCTGGGTCGTGGTCTCCTTCCAGGACATCTTCGTGTTCAATCGCTGGCCCCAGCACTGGCACGGGTTGATCTACACCACCCTGCTGGCGGCGGTCCTCATCTGGCTCGGGCTCCTGGTCTTCCGGCGTCTCCGCCGGCGGTTCGCTGAGGAGATCTGATGCCCGAGTCGCCCATCGTCGTCGAGCAGCTGAGCAAGCGCTTCCGGATCTACCACCAGCGCAGTGAGACCCTGAAGCAGGCGCTGGTCGACCGGCGGCGCTCCCGGTACGAGGAGTTCTGGGCGGTGCAGGAAGCCCAGTTTGAGGTCAATGAGGGTGAGACCTTCGGGATCATCGGGGCCAACGGATCGGGAAAGTCCACCCTGCTCAAGTGCATCGCCGGGATCCTGGTGCCCGACCGGGGCAGGGTGACGGTGCGGGGCCGGCTCGCCTCCCTCCTGGAGGTGGGGGCCGGATTCCACCCGGACTACAGTGGCCGGGAGAACATCTTTCTCAATGGGGCCATCCTCGGGCTCCCTCGGCGCTACATCAACTCCGTCCTGGACGAGATCATAGGCTTCGCCGAGCTGGAGCAGTTCATCGACAACCCGGTGCGCAACTACAGCTCGGGGATGTACACCCGGCTGGGGTTCTCCATCGCCATCCACATGGACCCGGATGTCCTGCTCATCGATGAGGTGTTGGCGGTGGGGGACGAGGCGTTCCAGCGCCGCTGCATGGACCACATCGACTCCATGCGCCAGGAGGGGCGCACCCTGGTGTTCGTCTCCCACGCCGCGGAGACGGTGCGCAACCTCTGCGACCGCTGCCTCTGGCTGGAGCATGGCCGGGAGCGAATGCTCGGACCCACGGGGGAGGTGGTGGACGGCTATCTGGAGGACGTGAACCTGCGCGAGATGGCGGCTCTCAGCGCCTCGGGCCAGGCAGCCACCGGTCCGGGATGGATGGGGGTGAGAATCACCTCGGTCACGGTCACCGGGGGAGGCGGCCACGAGGGGCTCACCAGCACCGGCGAGCCGCTCCGGGTGGTGATCGGCTACGACGCCCCCTCCGGGCTCCGGCGCGCGCGGTTCCGGGTCTCCTTCCACCCGGCCGAGGGCCCCGAGCTGGCGAGCGTCCAGACCGACGACCGGGAGATGGATGAGCGGCTGCTCCCGCCCCGGGGCGAGGTGGCCCTGGCCATCCCCGAGCTGCCCTTCCTGGACGGGGTCTACGGGACCAAGGTGGAGATCGAGGACATCGCCAGCGGCCGCGCTTACGTGACCCTCGACCGTCCCCAGAGCTTCCGGGTCCACGGCCCCGGGCGCCGGGAGCAGGGGGTGGCGCTGGTCGGGCACCAGTGGGTGTTGCCGGCCCTCGACCCGTCGGCGGTCTCGGCCTGACGGTGGGGTCGGCGAAGGGGGGGAGCCCGGCGCCGGTCAGCGTGGTGATCGTCACCTACGATCCCGCTCCCGAGATGCTCGGAGAGTGCCTTGACTCCCTGGCCCGGTCGAAGGCCGCCCCCCAGGAGATCCTGGTGGCGGACAACAGCCGACGCCACGACGCGGTCGAGCAGCTGCTCGGAAGGGCGATCCCCTCCGGCCTGGGGCCGATCTTCCTACCTCAGTCGAGCAACCTCGGCTACGCCGCGGCGACCAACGCCGGAGTGGCGGCCAGCTCCTCGGAGCTGGTGCTGCTGCTGAACCCGGACGCGGCCCTGGAGCCGGAGGCGCTGGGAGAGCTGTGCGAGGCGGCCTCCACCCGCCCGGAGACCCTGGGGTTCGCCCCCAAGATCCGGCTGAGTGACCCGGGCGTCGTCATCGACTCGGTGGGGATGGCCATCGGCCGCGACGGGGTGGGCATCCAGAGGGGATTGGGGCAGGCGGACCTCGGCCAGTACGACCGCCCGGAGCGGGTGGCTGGTGTCTGCTTCGCGGCCGCCCTGGTCCGCCGCCGGGCGTTCTCCCCCGGGTCCGTGGGCGCTCTGGACGAGCGCTACTTCATGTACTACGAGGACGTGGACTGGTCGATGCGGGCCGGGATCATGGGCGAGGAGTTCCGCACGGTGCCCCGGGCCGCCGTTCGGCACCTCCACTCCGGCAGCACCAGGAGCCTCGGGCAGGGCTTCAAGCATCGGCTGATCCAGCGCAACCTGATCTGGACGGCGGTCAAGAACCTGGAACCCGAGGGCGCTTTGAGGGTCCTGGCCCGGCGCAGCTCCGCCAACCTCAAGTGGGCGGCCGCGGGCCGCCATCCCGCCGCGGCGCTCCGGTCGGTAGCCGAGGCGTGGCTGGGGCTCTCCGGAGTGATGCTGAGCCGCCGCGAGGTGCAGCGCCGGCGCCGCCGCCGGGACCGCGAGGTCCTCGGGCTGGAGGATGCCCCGGTCTTCTTTGACACCGAGACCTATCGGCCGGACGTCTCCGCGGCCGCCCTGGTAGCCGCGGTGGGGCGGCTGTTCGCGCTCTCCCCGACTCCGGCCCTGGAGCGCAGCCTGCTGCGACTCCGGAGCGCGGAGGCCACCGGCCTGGGGCGGGACCGCGCGCTGCTGGCCGAGATGCTGGATGGGGCTGGGCTCCCCGAAGGGCCGGCTCTCACCTGGCTACGGCACGAGCTCAGCTCCTGACCCCAGGGGGCCGGAGCGCCTACTCGGCGGCGAAGGTCACGTTGTGGTTGACGAGATAGTTCCAGATGGCCGCCAGCCCGATGCCCACCAGCAGTGCCACCAGGTAGAAGAGGTGGAAGAGGTGCACGCCGGTGAGCAGGGCTGCCTCCTGGATGCCCATGCCCACCAGGGACACCGCCTCGAAGGTCCCGGCCCGGCGCCAACGGCTCCCCGTCCGTCGGTCCCTCCAGGTGACCAGGGAGTTCACCGTGAAGGTGACCACGATCGCCGTTTGAATGGCCACCGCGGAGGCCAGCCAGAGGGGCAGGAAGAGGACGTGGTGGTAGAGGAGGGCCGTGCCGCCCAGAGTGGTGAGCGCGCCGAGCACGCCGGCGACCCCGAAGGAGGCGACCCGGCGGCCGTGCTCCTGCACGCGGTCCAGGGCCGGGACCGCGGGCAGCTGCTCCCAGGCGGACGAAAGCCTTCCCACTTCCCCGAGATTAGCAGAGGGGCCGCCGGCGCGATCCGGTTGCTCCCATACATTCCGGCAACGATCAGGTGGCGCCAGCTGCGGGGCTTGCAACTGGAAGTGATCGGTGCCCGCACGGCGCGCCTCCCAGGGCCTTTCCGATAGGATCGCCGCCGGGTTCCAGAGGAGGTGCGCAGGTGCGTTTTGAGCAGCTGACCGCGGTGGTGACCGGGGGCGGCCAGGGGATCGGGGCGGCCACCTGCCGGCTTCTGGCCGGCGAGGGGGCTCGCGTGGCCGTCCTGGATCTGGACCTCGGCGCCGCCACGGGGGTGGCGGAGGAGATCGCGGCCCAGGGCGGCAGCGCGCTCGCCCTGGGGGTGGACGTCGAGGTCGAGGAGGCGGTGGAGGCGGCCTTCGCCCGGATCGGCGAGCAGTTGGGGGGAGCGGACATCCTGGTGAGCAACGCCGGGGTGACCCGGGACAGGACCCTCCTGCGCATGACGGTTGAGGAGTGGGACCAGGTGATGCAGGTGCACTGTCGGGGCGCCTTCCTCTGCGCCCGAGCCGCTGCCCGGCAGATGGTGGAGCGGCGCCGGGGCAAGATGGTCTTCCTCTCGTCCACCTCGGCCCTGGGCAATCGGGGGCAGGCCAACTACTCGACCGCCAAGGCTGGGATCCAGGGCTTGGTGCGCACCCTGGCCCTGGAGCTAGGGCCGTCCAACGTCAACGTGAATGCCGTGGCGCCGGGCTTCGTGGACACGGCGATGACTAGGGCGGTGGCCGGCCGGCTGGGGCTGTCCCTCGAGGAGTTCCACCGCCAGCAGCGAGAGCGCATCCCTCTCGGCAGGTTGGGCCAGCCCGAGGACATCGCCCGGGTGATCGCCTTCCTCTGCTCCGAGGAGGCGGCTTACGTCTCGGGGCAGGTGCTATACGTCAACGGGGGCCGCCCCAGCTGAGGTGGGAGTCTCAGCTTCCGCACAGCCGTTGCCCAGGGTGGGGCCTTAGGCTAGGGTCTCGGTGATCCCGGTGGTGGAAGCTCGGCAGAGGTGAGAATGCCCCATCTTTGGAAGTCGGCCTTGGTTCTCGTCCCGGTCCTGGCGCTGGTGCTGGCGGGGTGCGCCTCGGGAGCGCCCAAGGGCGCCGCCCCCAGGACCGAGCAGATTCCCAAGGAGACCCTGTCGCCCACCGCCCTCTCCCAGGCCCTGCTGGCTCTCCAGGCCGACTACGTCAACCTCTACAAGGAGGTGGCCCCCTCGGTGGTGCAGATCTCCACCTCCCAGGACCTCGGCTCCGGGATCATCTTCAACTCCCAGGGCGACATCGTCACCAACAACCACGTGGCCAACGGGCAGCACAGCTTCACGGTCACGCTATCCAACGGGCGCACCTACACCGGAACCCTGGTCAATGCGTTCGCCGGTGACGACCTGGCGGTGATCCGCATCTCCGCCCCCAACCTGAAGCCGGCTGTCTTCGCCAACTCCTCCCAGCTCCAGGTGGGCGACATCGTGATGGCCATCGGCAACCCCCTCGGATATCAGAGCTCGGCCACGGACGGGATCGTGTCGGCGGTGGGCCGGACGGTCAGCGAGCCCAACGGGGTGACTCTGCCGGACGTGATCCAGACCTCGGCGCCGATCAACCCGGGCAACAGCGGGGGCGCCCTGGTCGACCTGGAGGGCCAGGTGGTGGGCATCCCCACGCTGGCCGCGCTCGACCCCCAGCTGGGGAGCTCCCAGGCGCCCGGGATCGGCTTCGCCATCCCCAGCAACGTGGTCACCAACATCGCCGGCCAGATCGTCAAATACGGGAAGGTGGTGAACTCCGGGCGAGCCTACATCGGCGTCGACGTCGAGCAGGTGACCAACAGCCAGGGGCAGCCCGCGGGAGTCCTGATCGTCAAGGTGACCCGGACGGCGGCCAGTCAGGCCGGGCTCAAGGCGCAGGACGTGATCACCTCGATAAACGGCCAGGGCACTCCTTCGGTGCAGGACCTCACCGACGCCCTGGCCAATCTCAGCCCCGGTCAGACGGTGAAGCTGGGGATCACCGAGCCCAACGGTACCAAGATCACCGTCAGCGTCCAGCTGGGCGAGCTGCCCGCGGGAGCGAGCTGAGCCCGACCGGACGGCCCCGGAAGCCAGAAGTGGAGGTGGAGATGCCCGAAGACATCGCGGCGGACGGTGAGGAGCAGGTCGCCTGGATGATGACCCCCTATCACGCCCCGGTCCTGGACCGGGAGGGCAGCGAGTTCGGGACCACGGCCTCGCTGCTCGGCGACGAGGCCAGCGACATCTTCCACGGACTGGCGGTCAAGCCCAACTCGGGTCATCAGCTGCTGGAGCTTGAGGCTGCCCACGTTGTGAAGATCACCACCCGGGCAGTCCACACCGACCTCAGTCCGGAGGAGGCGGCGGCCCTTCCCCCTTACCAGCAGGAGCGCTGGTATCACCTGGGTGAAGGGGGGCTTTTTCGCAAGCGCCCGGAGTGGAAGGACGGTTGAGGGCAGTCGCCCCGGCGTCTAGAATCCTCGGCGTGAGCCCCGCCACGCTGTCCCCTCGCCTCCTTGGGCCCGAGAGCTCGCGATGTAGGCGCGGGTCCGCTGGGTTGGGCGTCTGAGCCGTCGGCAGCGGACCTCTCACGGGCTGGGGACATCCCCATCCCCGACGGCTGGAAGTTCCTGTCGTACCCGTGCGCGCCCCTGAGGAGTGCCACCTTGAGCGAATACGCCAACCCCGGGTCCCTGGTCAGCACCGACTGGCTGGCGGACCATCTGCAAGATCCCGATCTGCGGGTCCTCGACGTGGACGAGGACACCGATGCCTACCACCGCGGCCACATCCCCGGGTCGCTCGGGGTCCACTGGCGCCAGGACCTGCAGGCTCCGGTCAACCGCGACTTCGTGAGTCCGGAGGGATTCGCCGCCCTCATGGACCGGCTGGGGATCGGCCCGGACACCAGGGTCGTCCTCTACGGCGGCAACAAGAACTGGTTTGCCGCCTATGGCTACTGGTACTTCAAGTACTACGGCCACCCCAATGTCCAGCTGCTGAATGGGGGTCGGCGCAAGTGGGAACTCGAGGGGCGGCCCCTCGTCACCGAGGTGCCGCAGGTGGCGCCCGGCACTGGCTACCCCATTCCCAACGAGGACGAGTCGATCCGAGCCTATCGGGACCAGATCGCCACGGAGTTCCTTGGTCGACCGGGTAAAAGCCTGGTCGACGTCCGCTCCCCTGAGGAGTACCGGGGGGAGCGCATCTCACCGGACCACCTCCCCCAGGAGGGCGCCCAACGTCCTGGGCACATTCCGGGGGCCCGCAACGTCCCCTGGAGCCGGGCGGTGGACCCCGAGCAGGAGACGTTCCTCCCGCCCGACCAGCTGCGCGACCTGTACCTCACAGAGGGGGTCGACCCGGCGCACGAGGTGGTCGCCTACTGCCGCATCGGGGAGCGCTCCGCCCACACCTGGTTCGTGCTCCGGGAGCTTCTGGGCTACCCGCGGGTACGCAACTACGACGGCTCGTGGACGGAGTGGGGGAGTCTGGTCAAGGCACCGATCGAGCGCTGACCTGGGCGGGGGCCGGGCTCCGGCCCCCGCTGCAGCGTTCCCTGGGAAGGCGGTACCTTGCCAGCGGCGGTCCGGTGCTGGCTCAGTGGTTCAGGAGGTCACCGATGCGAGACATCTCGGAAGCCGGGCTCCGGCCCGCCTTTCCCACCGAGGCCGGCCAGGCCCCGGCAGGCGTCTCCCCCTACCGGATCCAGCGGACCCTGCGCCTGCGCAACCAGAACCGCCCGGGGGTGCTGGGTGAGGTGGCCACGGCCATCGGGTCGGTGGGTGGGAATCTGGGTGACATCCGCACCGTGGAGCGGGGTTCGCTCCACAAGGTGCGCGACATCGACGTCAGCACCACCGACCTGGTGATGCTGGAAGCGGTGCTGGCCGCGGTCCGGGCCCTACCCCACACCGAGCTGCTGGATGTCCGTGACGAGGTTCTGCGCGTCCACCTGGGCGGCAAGCTCAAGGTGAGCCCACGTTACCCGGTGCGCAGCGTGACCGACCTGCGCCACGTGTACACCCCAGGGGTGGCCGAGGTGTGTCGGCTGATCCAGGCCGACCCCGCCGTGGCCGACCGCTACACCGGGATCGCCAACGCGGTGGCGGTGGTGACTGACGGGACCGCGGTACTGGGGCTGGGCAACATCGGACCGGTGGCCGGCATGCCGGTGATCGAGGGCAAGTGCGCCCTCCTGGCCCAGATGGTGGCCATAGACGCCTACCCACTTTTGGTCGAGCCGGGGCCGCCGGGGGAGATCGTGGCGGCGCTGGCCCGGCTCGCGCCCTCCTTCGGTGCCATCCAGCTGGAGGACTTCGCCGCCCCCCACTGCTTCGAGATCACCCCCCAGCTGCAGGACCAGGTCTCCATCCCCGTCATGCACGACGACCAGCACGGGACGGCCACCGTGGTGCTGGCGGCGGTGCTGCGAGCTGCCGAGCTCACCGGCAGGAACGTGGCCGACCTCACGGCTGGGGTGGTGGGTCTGGGGGCCGCCGGATCGGCCATCGCCCAGCTGCTTATGCACCATCAGGGGCGGCCGGTGTACGGCACCGGAAGGACCCCAGACTCGATCGAGCGGCTGGAGGCCGGGGGCGGGATCGCCGTGGAGTTGGACGAGCTCCTGCGCCGCAGTGACCTGGTCATCGCCGCCACCGCCCAGCCGGGGCTGATCCGGCCCGAGCAGGTCCGCCCCGGACAGATCATCTTCGCCATCTCCAACCCCCTGCCGGAGATCGAGCCGGAGGCGGCGATGGACGCCGGCGCGGCGCTGGCCGTGGACGGCTCGGTCGTCAACAACCTGCTCGGCTTCCCCGGGCTGTTCCGGGGTGCCCTGGACACCCGGGCGCGTCGCTTTAACACCGAGATGTACCTAGCGGCGGCCCTCGCCATCGCGGCCAGAGCCGAGCATGACGAGGTGGTGCCGGACTCGCTGGACCCCGCCGTCCACCGGGCGGTGGCGCGGGCAGTCGCCCGGGCCGCGGTGGCCACCGGCGACGCCAGGGTGGAGCCGTCCCCGGAGTACTTCGAGGACTGGACTCCCCAGGTGGGGTGAGCGCCGTTGCGCCGTACGATGGCAGCGTGGAGATCGCGGCCCTGGCGGAATCCGAGCTCGACTCGATTCGGCCACTTCTGATCGAGCTGCTGGCCCAGGACGCCGCCCCCACGCCCACTCTGGGCCTGCGCCACCGCTTGGACGCCACCCTGCCCCGCACCCGGGCAACCTTCGTGGGCGAGAACCACGTCTTCGCCGCCCGCAGCTCCGGTAGCGTCCTGGGCTTCTGCTGGTGCGTTCTCTTCGACCCTGGGACCGGGCTCGAGGGCGAGGTCGCGGAGCTCTACGTGCACCCGGACGCTCGGGGCCAGGGGCTGGCCACCAGGCTGTTGCGGGAGGCCACCCGACTCTTTCGTCAGCGGCAGGTGACCTTCGCCAGTGTCTGGACGGACCACGACAACCGGCCCGCGGTCAGCGCCTACCTCGCTGCCGGCTTCGCACCAACCCGGCAGCTCGTGCTCACCTGGGACCCGGAACATGGACGGGGCTGATCCCTCCCCGCCGGCGAAGGCGGATCGCATCTCGGCCCGTGGGCTGCTGGCGGTGGCGGCGGTGGCGGCGGCGGTGGGGGTCGCCGTCGGCGGAGGGGTCGCCTTCCTGGCCTACCGGCAGCTGTCGTCCACCCCCAGCGCTCCGGTGGTGAACCCGGGAGGTGGCGGTGGCTCCAGCCAGGGCACTTCGCTCAGTTCGGTGGTGGCGGCTGTGGCCCCCTCTGTGGTCCAGGTGGTCCGGGAGCATGGAACCGCAGCTCCCACTCCGGCCACCGTCTCCGACGGGTTCGTGGCCAGCTCCACCGGGCTGGTGGTCACCAGCGAGGCGGCGGTGGCCGGGGCTTCGGGGGTGGAGGTCGTCCTGGCCAGCGGGGTGGTCCTGCCGGCCACCATCGCCAGCTCCGATCCCCACACCGGCATCGTCCTCCTGCAGGTGAGTTCCAGCTCACTTCCGCCGGCGCTGGGTTTCTCCCAGAACCCTGCATTGGGGTCGACCGCCATCGCCGTCTCCACCTCCCTGGGAGGCTCGGTCAGCGTCGACGTGGGCAGCATCTCGCAGCTGGGGATCACGGCTTCTGTGTCCGATCCCACCGCCTCCGGGGGCAGCGTCACCTGGGACGGAATGATGCGCACCGACGTCCCTGAGCCTCCGGGGAGCTCGGGCGCGCCGCTGGTGAACTCCAGCGGTCAGGTGGTGGGGATCCTCGCCGGGACGCGGATGGTCCCCTCGGACTCGGGTTCTGGTTACTTCGCGCTGGACGCGTTCGAGGCCGCCTACCTGGCGTCTGCGATCGGCACCAACGGGGCCGGCCCGCCTCCGGTCGGACTGGTGACCCAGTACCTCACCCCGGCCACTGCGGCCGCGCTCCAGCTCCCCGCCGGCGCTCAGGTCCTGGCGGTGGACCCGGGATCCGCCGCGGCGGCGGCCGGGCTCAAGGTGGGGGATGTGGTGGTCCAGGTGGACGGCTCAGCGGTCCAGGGCTCGGGTGCCCCCAGGTACCCCGACCTGGCCGACCTTCTCACCGCGCTCGGCCCGGGGGCGCAGGTGGCGCTCTCGGTGCAGGAGGGGGGGCAGCGGCACACCGTCACCCTGACGGTTCCTGTGGGCTGAAGCCGGCACGGCGCCGCCGGGCCTCCTTGGTACGCTTCTCGGGGTCCCGGGCGGGCGGGCGACCACCATCTGACTGAATTCGGGAGGCGTTCGTGGAGATTTCCTGGCTGGGTGGCGACGCCCTGCTGCTGCGCGGGAGGGACGCCCGGGTGCTGCTGGCTCCCCATGCCTGCCCCGTGCCGTCGTCGGTGAACATCGTGGTGGGCGGTGGGGAGGATCAGAACGTCCTGAGGCCGGAGAGCGGCCCACAGGTGGTGGCCCGGCCCGGTGAGTACGAGCTATCGGGAGTCACCGTCCGTGGGGTCCTTCTCGACGGTGGCCCGGCGTTCGTCGCCACGGTCGACGACGTCCCCGTTCTGGCTCTGGGGCGGTGGCCCGGGAAGCTCTCCGACGAGGCCGTGGAGCAGCTCGGGGTCATCGATGTGCTGGCGCTCTCCGTGGCCGGCGGGGAGGCGGCTGGCGCCACCCAGGCGGCGGAGCTGGTGAGCCGGCTGGAGCCGGCAGTCGTGGTACCGGTCGGCTTTGAGCCGGCTGAGGCTGAGGTCGCGCCGGCGCTGGCGGCCTTCCTGAAGGAGATGGGAGTCTCCGATCCCAAGTTCCAGCCCCGGCTGAACCTCACCGGGTTCCAGGGGGGGTCTCAGGAGAGCCGGGTTGTGGTCCTGGAGGCGCGGCGCTGAGGCACCAGGTGGTAGCATCTGCGCACATGGGTGGTGGCTGCCCGTGGGCGCCGGCAGGCCGTTGATGGCCAAGTTCATCTTCGTCACCGGCGGTGTGGTCTCCGGGATCGGCAAGGGCATCACCGCCGCCTCCCTGGGCACCGTGATCAAGGCCCGGGGGCTGTCGGTCTCGCTGCAGAAGCTGGACCCCTACATCAACATCGACCCCGGGACGATGTCCCCCTACCAGCACGGGGAGGTGTTCGTCACCGACGACGGTGCTGAGACCGACCTCGACCTGGGCCACTACGAGCGCTTCGTCGACACCTGCCTCAGCAAGGCCAGCAACGTCACCACCGGCAAGATTTACAGCGAGGTCATAGCCAAGGAGCGCCGGGGCGACTTCCTCGGTGCCACCGTCCAGGTGATTCCCCACATCACCAACGAGATCAAGGACCGGGTCCGCAGGGTGGCCGAGGAGTCGGATGCCGACGTGGTGATCGTGGAGGTTGGCGGCACCGTGGGCGACATCGAGTCGCTGCCCTTCCTGGAGGCCATCCGCCAGCTGAAGAACGACGTTGGTCGGCGCAACACCTTCTACGTCCATGTGACCCTCGTCCCCTTCGTGGAGGCCAGCGAGGAGTTCAAGAGCAAGCCGACCCAGCACAGCGTCCAGACGCTGCGCGGGATCGGCATCCAGCCCGACGCCATCGTCTGCCGGTCGCGGCAACCGCTGGGGGCTGGGGTCCGCGACAAGATCGCCCTTTTCGCCGACGTCGATCCGTCCGCGGTGATCAGCATCCCCGACGCCCGCACCATCTACCAGGTGCCGCTGATGCTCGAGGAGAGCGGGCTAGGCAGGTACCTGGTGGAGCAGCTGGGGCTGGATGCTCCCCGCGCCGACCTCACCTCCTGGGAGAGGCTGGTGGAACGAACCCTCTCGGCCGAGGACCGGGTGCTGGTCGGGATCGCCGGCAAGTACGTGGCCCTGCCGGACGCCTACATCAGCGTGACCGAGTCCCTGCGCCACGCCGCCGTGGCTCACGGGGTGGGGCTGGACATTCGGTGGATCAACACCGAGACGTTGGAGCCGGGCGATCGCACCCCGTTCGAGGGATTACACGGGCTGGTGATCCCGGGCGGCTTCGGCCACCGCGGGATCGAGGGCAAGATCGCGGCCTCTCGTTACGCCCGGCATCACCAGCTTCCCTTCCTGGGGCTCTGCCTGGGCATGCAGTGCGCCTGCATCGACGTGGCGCGGGAGGCGCTGGGCACCGAGGACGCCAACAGCACGGAGTTCAACGCCTTCACCGAACATCCGGTGATCGACCTGCTGCCGGAGCAGCGGGACGTGGCGGACATGGGCGGCACCATGCGGCTGGGGCTCTATCCCTGCCGGCTCGAGCCGGGCACCAAGGCGGCCGCCGCGTACGGCGAGCCGGTGGTGTACGAGCGGCACCGTCACCGCTTTGAGTTCAACAACCGCTACCGGGACGCCCTGGAGGAGGTTGGGGTGGTGTTCAGCGGCACCTCCCCGACCGGACGGCTGGTGGAGATCATGGAGCTGCGCGACCACCCCTTCTTCGTGGGCAGCCAGTTCCACCCCGAGTTCCGCTCGCGCCCGCACCGACCCCATCCCCTCTTCCATGCCTTCATGGCCGCCTGCCTCAGCCGGGCCGGGCTCTCGATGGAGCCCGAGCTGCCACAGGATCCGGCCGTAGCCGCCGTCTGACAGTGGCCGCGGCACTGCGGCCGCTCCTCAGCGATCCGAGCGGGGAGATGGTGGTCGCCCCTCCGGGCTGGCGGGCCGTCGGCCAGAGTGGCCGCCGCTGGGTCGATATCGAGAGCTGGATACCGATGCCCCAGGGCACCACCCTGATGCACCTTCCCCAACGGCTGGGACTGGCTCGGCGGCCGGGAGGGGAGGTGGGCACGGTGGGCGGGTCGCATCCCCTGCCGGTGGCGGCGGTGCTCCCGGTGGGCTACCTAAGGCTCCTTTTGCCGCCCCACCGTCCCGAGCCAAGCGCACCGACCCTGCCCCTCTATGGGTACACCGCCGTGGCCGACCGGGACGGAGAGGTCGTGGTGGCTGCTGCCCGGACCGATGACTACCCCCCCTGGACCGGTCGTCGCCCCGGGCGGTCGCAGCTCGCGGCAGCGGTGGCGGCGCTTCAGTGGGAGCTGCCCCGCAACGCGGTGGTGGCCCAGCTCTCGGTCTGCGCGCTGGAGCACAACTGCCTCACTGCCCAGAACACCTTCCTGGGCCGCCACGAGGGGGCGCTCCCGACCTCGGCGGCCTGCAACGCCGACTGCCTCGGCTGCATCTCCCTCCAGACCGACTCCGGCGCCCCCACTCCCCAGCCTCGGATGCACCGCGCGCCCACCGCCCAGGAGCTGCTCGAGGTGGGCCACTCCCACCTCGGCCGCTGCGAGGCGGCGGGGGAGGCGGGGATGGTCAGCTTCGGCCAGGGCTGCGAGGGGGAGCCGCTGCTGCGTGAGCGGGTGCTGGTTCCGGTCACCGCGGAGCTCCGCCGCCACCACCCCCGGGCCACCATCCACGTCAACACGAACGCCAGCCGGCCGGAGGCGTTGCGGCGGCTGGTGGAGGCGGGGGTGAACAGCTGCCGGATCAGCGTCTTCAGCTTCCGCCAGGACCTCTTCGCCGCCTACTACCGCCCCCGCGGATACGGGATAGAACAGGTGATCCAGTCGGCCCGGCTGGCCGCATCCCTGGGTGCCCAGGTCACCGTGAACCTGCTCACCTTCCCCGGGGTGACCGACAGCCCCTCGGAGGTGGCTCTAACCTTGGATGTGCTCCGGGAGATCTCGGTCGATCAGCTGCAGCTCCGCACCCTGAACGGCGACCCCGCCTGGATCCTCGATCGGCTCCCTCAGTTGGAGCCGGGGCTGGGCATGGAAGAGCTGGTGTCCCGGCTCACCAGGGCTCTTCCCGGACTGGCGGTGGGCAATTTCACACGGCCCGTGGGCGGAGCCGCGGCGACCCTCTGCTAAGCTGGAGTGGAGATGAAAGCGAGCATCCATCCTGAGTACTTCCACGACGCGGTGGTCACCTGCTCCTGCGGGAACACCTTCACCACCGGGTCGACCCAGAAGACCCTCCACACCGAAGTCTGCAGCGTCTGCCACCCGTTCTTCACCGGGGAGCAGCGGATCGTGGACACCGGGGGTCAGGTCGAGCGGTTCCGGCGGCGCGCCCAGAAGGCCCAGCGCTAGCACGGGGCCGCCACCGGCGGCTTGAGGGCTGAGGACATGGCCACCCTCCCACCCAACTTGCAGGCGCGGCTGGACCAAGCCCGGGAGCGACGCTTGGAGCTGGAGCGCCAGCTCCAGGATCCTGAGCTGGACCCTCGGAGGCTGGAGCCGGTCGGGCGGGAGCTGGCGCAGCTCCGCCCGGTTCTGGACCTGCTGGAGAAGGCCGAGGAGGCGGACCGTCGTGCCCTGGAGGCCGAGGGGCTGGCCGCCGGCGAGGCCGACCCCGAGATGCGCGGCTTCCTGGAG
The DNA here is from genome assembly GCA_021801645.1 of bacterium. Taxonomy (GTDB): domain Bacteria; phylum Chloroflexota; class Dormibacteria; order Aeolococcales; family Bog-877; genus JAJYXT01. The sequence goes on along the minus strand of JAJYXT010000010.1, from coordinate 79,149 downwards.
GGGGAGGCCCGGCGCGAACAGGCCGCCGCCCAGGCCGCGGTCGGCGAGCTCCGGCTTCTTCTTCTGCCGGAGGATCCGGACGAGCGGCGCGACGCGGTGGTGGAGATCCGTGCTGGCACCGGCGGGGAGGAGGCCGCCCTGTTCGCCGCCGACCTCCTGCGCATGTACCTCCGCTATGCGGAGCGGCAGCGCTGGAAGGTGGAGATGATCGACAGCTCCCCCAGCGAGGCCGGTGGGTTGAAGGAGGTGGTCCTCGAGGTCCACGGCCGATCCGCCTACGGCCACCTCCAGTTCGAAAGCGGGGTGCACCGGGTGCAGCGCGTCCCCCAGACCGAGTCCCAGGGACGGGTTCACACCTCGGCGGCCAGCGTGGTGGTGCTGCCCGAGGCCGAGGATCTGGAGGTGGAGATCCGCGACGAGGATCTGAAGGTGGACGTCTTCCGCTCGACCGGGCCGGGCGGGCAGAGCGTCAACACCACCGACTCCGCGGTCCGGATCACCCATCTCCCCACCGGCCTCGTGGTCACCTGCCAGGACGAGAAGTCCCAGCACAAGAACCGAGCCAAGGCGCTGCGGGTGCTCCGCTCCCGGCTATATGACCGGATGCGGGCCGAGAAGGACCGGGAGCTGCGGGAGACCCGGCTCTCCATGGTCGGACACGGTGACCGCAGCGAGAAGATCCGCACCTACAACTTCCGGGAGAACCGCGTCACCGACCATCGCATCGACCTCACCCTCTACCAGCTCCCGCGGATCCTCGACGGGGAGCTGGAACTGGTGGTGGACCCCTTGCGCCAGGCGGATCAGGCCCGCCGGCTGGCTGGAGCCGAGTCCGCCTCGTAACGAGGCCGTCAGGCCGGGTCACGGAACTGGGTAGTAGTAGTGACCCGGGCGTTTCTTCTTGCGTAGGGCCCGAGTGTGGGCGAGACGCGGAAGGATGGGAAGCGGGACGGCTCGACCGGATGAGGCGGTCGGAAGGGTCGTGGTCGCTGATTTAAAGAGCGGAGCCGGGGCCGTCGGCCCAGGCCAAGGAGGCACGAGTGCTTAGAGCGACCAATCGGCGATGGAAGACCTGGGCGGCGACCGGTGCCGGTGCACTCTGCCTGGCGCTCTCGCTGCCGATGGCGGTGCTTGCGGCCGGCCAGGTGTCTCCGGCATCCAGCTCGTCCGGCTCAGGGAACCCGAACCACGAGGACGTCTGGGTGGATAACGTGGGCCAGCCCGCCGGGCCGGGGCATGAGATGGACCCTCACCTCGCCTGCCAGGACATCAACCTCTGGGGCGTCACCATGGCGGACGCTTCCGGCCAGTTCACCATTGATGGCTGGCCGCCCTCGGGAAGCGGTTCCGGGGACCTGAACCGGCCCGGATACAAGGAGGACCAGGCGTGGCCTGGTACCAAGGCCAACCCCGCCCTGGCAACCTGGAACTACAACCAGTCCCAGGGGGGCGACCAGGTGATGGCCGTGATCAAGGTCAAGACCCTCATCGCTGATGCCATCGCCAACGGGGACAGCCCGGTCAACGGCGAGGGCTTCCACTTCAAGCTTCAGTTTCTGCAGGACCCTCAGAAGCACAAGACGTTCTGGGTGAACTGCCCTGGGCCGACACCGACGCCGAGCCCGTCCAGCAGCTCGACACCAACGCCGAGCCCGTCCAGCAGCTCGACCCCGACCCCGAGCCCGTCCAGCAGCTCGACCCCGACCCCGAGCCCGTCCAGCAGCTCGACACCGACGCCGAGCCCGTCCAGCAGCTCGACCCCGACCCCGAGCCCGTCCAGCAGCTCGACCCCGACCCCGAGCCCGTCTAGCAGCTCGACCCCGACCCCGAGCCCGTCGGGGAACCAGCCGACCCTCACCGTGGTTAAGAGCAATGACGCGGATGGGGACGGCACCTACCAGCAGACCGAGGAGGCTCCCAGCCCTGGGGCATCGGTGCCCTTCAAGGCGGTGATCACCAACACCAGCCAGGTCATCGAGACGATCACGGCGATCACCGACTCCTACTCTGGCACCACCGCTAACGAGTGCCAGTCGCTGGTCGGGACCCAGTTGGATCCCGGCAACTCGGTCACCTGCTCATTTACGGTTTCCGATTACGCCCCCGCGGCCGGGACCTCGCTGACTGACACCGTGACCGTGACGGTCAGCTCGGACGGCACATCCGTCCAGGCCGACGGGACCTCGACCGTGACCACTGCGTCATCGGGAGGGGGAGTCCTGGGTGCCTCGACCGGCACCCCGGGCACCGGTGCGGGGCTGGAGATCGGCCTCACTGCGGCGCTGATTCTCCTGGGACTGTCCCTGCTTGGCCTCGGGCGCTGGGAGCGCCGCCGGGCCATCGGCTGACCCTGGGGGCGGGGGCGTTAGCCCCCGCCCTCATCCCTCGGGCGCCCCGGGTCGGCGGTCGGCCGGACGCTGCGGCTGGATGACCATGCCGGGGAAGCTTCGCCGCGGGCCGCTCCATGGCCCCGGAGGAGCGTCCAGGAGGTCCGCGAGAGCGTACGCCGTTGACTCGTAGTTCACCCGCCAGCCGTGGAAGTGCGGCCATGCATCCTCCCAGGTGCGTTCGGCGGGGAAACCGGCCTTCGCGAGCATCTCGCAGGCCGCCTGGAACTCCGGCTCGGTCAGCTGGATGGGGTCGTCCGGACGGGGATCGGGTGCGTACGGGATCCGCATGGTGTCGCAGACCGCCCGCAGGGCCGCGTAACCCATGCGCAGGCAGGCCCTGGCCTCGACCGGCGCGGAGGTGGGGCAGAGGCTGAGGCACAGCGCCGCCGAGTCCAGCACAGCCAGCAGCGACACAATCCAGGACCGTAGGGGGTGCGGCGATCGGAGAGTCAGGAGAACCGGGTAGGTGGAGTGGCTCTCGGCGAGGTCCGCCGCCCACTCCTCCCATCTCCGGTAAAGCTCTCCCAGGCTCCCCGAGATCCCGATGAGCTGGTGGCGGATCAAGATCTCTGGTCCCCAGGCCGGGGCCCCAGCCCGGAACTGCAGCAGCGTGACCAGCGTCTCGCGCCGGTTGAAGGCGGAGTAGATGGTGGGGAGGTAGGCGATCTGGACGGCGATCAGCGTGGGGCCGCTGGCCGCCGCGAGAAAGGTCAGCGCCAGTGGGCCGGGGTGGTTGCTGGTGGCGAATCCCAGGGTGAAGAGGGCCGATCCGGCCAGGCGGAGCCCTCCTCCCAGCGTCTCTCCGGTCGCCGCAGAGAGCAGCAGTCCGTATCCCAAGAGCAGTGCGCCGAGCCAGGTCGCCAGCCCTCCGATGAGGATGGCCGGCCCCTGCAGCGCCAGAAGCCGGTCCTTGTCCTCGTACCGCTCCCTGCGGCCGGCCACCAGATTGAGCGCGCGCCGGGAGACCCGCGAGGCGGCCGTGACCACCCAGCCGTAGCCCCCGCGGGGGACGACCAGCTCCCGCACGATGCTGGCCCACGCGCCCAGAACCACGGCGGCCCCCAGGAGCCCCTCCAGGATCTGAAGGAAGGCGGTCAGGAGCCTCCTTCCGGGGCGGTGGCCGCAGGACGCCGCCGCCGGCCACCACGGTGGCGACGCCTCCTGCCGGGCGGCGCTGCCTCCCCGTCGGCCCTAGGCCTCGACTTCGGCGCCTCGACGGGGCGGGGCTCGGGAGGCATGCCGACTGCGAGGAGGTCGCCCAGCGTGCGCCAGCCGTGATCCCGTCGACCGATCTTCACCAGCTCCACGAAGCAGTCGGCGGTGGCCTCGGCATCGGCGAGGGCGAAGTGGGGCTGGCGATGGGTCACCCCCAGCCGCTCGCAGAGGCGCTCGAGGCCGATGGTGTCCCGGAGGTTGAAGAGAAAGCCAGCCATCCTGGAGGTATCGAGGTGCAGCCGGGGCGGGGGTCGATCGAGCGCCTTGGCCACCAGGCGGGTGTCGAAGGCGTCCGCGCTGTGCTCGAGGGGCACCGCCCCCCTTGAGAACCGATGGTAGGTGAGCGCGACCCGGTGGGGCGGCGGCGCGCCGGTGAGCATCGAGCGGGAGATGCCGTGGACGCGCCTGGCGTAGGGGTTGATGTGATCGGTGGTGTGCACCAGGCTCTCGAGCAGCAGTCGCGGCCGCTGGCCGTCGGCCGCAGCGTCCAGCTGGAACCGGACCGCGCCCAGCTCCACCATCCGGTGAGGGAAGTGGCCGGTGGTCTCGCAGTCGAGGGCCACGAAATCCACCTCCTCCAGGGGCGCGTCCAACGTGGGCAGGTGCGTGCTGGCACCCACTTCGCCATCTCGCCGCTCCACGAGCGCGATGGGATTGTGGAAGGGAGCCAGCTCCGGGCTGCTCGGCCCCAGCCTGGGAGCCAGTCGATCCCCCGGGGCCCCTGGTCCCCGCTCTCTCCCCCAGCGGACCCGCTCCAGGCGGGGCCCGGCAGAGGTGGCGGCTTCGTCGCCCTCCTGGGAGGCGGCGCCGCCGGGGGTCGGCTCGTGCACGGACTCCATCCTAGCCAAGGGCACCCTGGTTCGACCGGAGCGGGGTGGAGGCGGTACCCTGGCCAAGATCCGCGGCGGCCCCATCCGGAGGTGCGGCACGATGAGCCCCGACCACGACCCCTTGCCCGCCGGGTTCCCCGAGTGGCGTGAGGGTCCTCCGTGGGTGATGTCCGAGATGGTGGCCGCGGAGCCGCGGCTCGCTGTGCAGATCCTGGCGGAGGGGGAGGGGCGCCTTCGGATCTCCCCCCTCATCGCCTCCGCCCTCGCCCGCGGCGCCATGGTGGCCGTCAGCGGCTGCGGGACCAGCGAGCACGCCGCCATGGCCTTCTCCGACCTGGTGGGGAGCGCCGTCGGCCGTCAGGCGCTGGTACGCCCCCGGCAGGCGTTGGAGGCCGCCCTCGACCCCTGGCCCGGATTGTGTGTGGCGATCTCCCATGAGGGTGAGACCGCAGCCACGGTGGCGGCGATCGAGGCCGCCCGGGAGGTGGGCGCCGACACCGCCCTGATCACGGCTGCCCCCGCCAGCTCAGCCGGGCGGGCGGTCCGGGAGCTGGCCAGGACCCCCCAGGTGGATCGCTCCTGGTGCCACACCGTGGGTTACCTCTCGCCCATCCTGGTCGGTGCGGACGTGGCCGCCCATCTGGCCGGTTCTCAGCTCGACCCAGAGGCCGCCGGAGAGTACCTGCACCGCTGTCTGGCTGACCTTGGGCCCGGGTCGGAGCTGGCGGCGACAGCTCTCGCTCAGAGCTCCAGCGTGACCTGCGTGGGTGGAGGCGCTGACTACGTGGCGGCCAGGGAGCTGGCCCTGAAGATCGCCGAGGGGTCTCGGATCCCGGCGCTCAGCCATCAGCTGGAGACGTTCCTCCACGGCCACCTGGCGGCAGTGGACTCCTCCTCCGCGGTCGTGGCCGTGCTGGCCGACCCGGGAGCCGGCCCGCGCCTTCTTGAGCGCACCCGTCGGGCCCTTGCCGCAGCCCGCATGGTGGGAGCCAGGACGATCCTCATCGCCGGGCCGTTCGTGCCGGCGGACTTCGCCACTTCCCTGCTCTCCACGCCTCCCCTGCGCCTCCCACCCGCCGCTCGGCTCGACTCGCGGGTGGCGGCCACCCTGGGTGCCGCCATGGGGATCCAGCTGCTGGCGCTGGACCTGGCCACGGCGAGGGGGACCAATCCCGACCTCATCCGCCGGGAGGAGCTCGCCTACCGGGAGGCTGCCGCCCAGGCCGAGGGGAGCATCACCCTCTGATCCTTCCTGGTCGTGGGCGGCACGGTCTATACTCGATCTCGGGTTGCCATTCGTCGTCACCGGTATAAGCCACCGTCTGGCGCCCCTTCCGGTACGCGAGCGGCTCCACTTGGATGACGGTCAGGTGGTCGAGTCGCTGCGGGCCCTCGTGGGTCACTCGGGGCTGGTGGGGGCGGCGTGCCTCAGCACCTGCAACCGCACGGAGTTCTATCTCCAGACCAGGAGCGCAGCCGAGGCCCGGCGGGCGACCTCGCGCTTCTTCCACTACCTGGAGGGCCGGGCGCAGCTGGCCGGCCTGGTCATGAGCCGCACCGGTCCGGAGGCGATGGTCCACCTCTTCCGCGTCGCCAGCGGGCTGGACAGCGCCATCCTGGGGGAGGCTCAGGTGCTCTCCCAGTTCAAGCGTGCCCATCGGCTGGCCCGCGATGCTGGGACTCTGAGTGGAGACCTAGACCTCCTGATGCGCCGGGCCATCGAGACCTCCAAGCTGGTGCGGAGCACCACGGGGATTTCCCGGCAGGCGGTCGGGTACGGGCAGGTGGCGGTTGAGGCCGCCCGCAGGCGCCTTGGCGACCTGACCGGGCTGGGGGTCCTGATGGTTGGCGGCGGCAGCATCGGCGGGGCGGCGGCGCGTCTCCTGGCCGGTGCGGGCTGCGCTCCCATCCTGGTGGCCAGGCGGGGTCCACGAGCGCAGGCCCTGGCCCAGGCGGTGGATGCCCGGCTGGTGGAGCTGCCCGAGCTCAGGGAGTTTGCTGGCAGGATCTCGCTGGTGGTCTGCAGCACCAGCAGTCAGGCCCGGGTCTTGACCGCCGCGGACGTGGCAGCGCTGCGTGGCCAAAAGGGGCGCCTGCTGATACTCGATCTCGCCGTACCGCGAGACGTGGAACCGGAGGCCGGGGAGCTGGATGGTGTGGAGCTGCTCGACCTTGACGACCTCGGCGAGGAGGTGGCCGCCAATCTGAAGGCGCGGGAGATGCACCGCCCGCAGGCGGAGCTGGCGGTGAGCCGGGCGGTCGAGGCGGTCTCGGAGGAGCTCGCCGCTCGCGAGGCCGGCCCGACCATCGCCAGGTTGGTGGACCGGGCCGAGGTGGTCAGGCGAGGGGAGTTGCGGCGCGCCATGGCCAGGATGCCCCAGCTGGGCGACGCTGAGCGCCGCCAGCTCGAGCGCCTCACCCAGGCCATAGCCGCCAAGCTGATCCACCCACCCATCGCCTTCCTTCGCGAGAACGCCGACGACCCCGAGCGCCGGCGGATCGTCGAGGAGGTCTTCGACCTGTCGCCGGTGGAGGACGGGGGCGCCCCTTGATCGTCCTGGGCAGCCGCGGTAGCCAGCTGGCCCTGGTGCAGGCCAATCTGGTGGTGGCCGCCCTGCGACGCCTCCCCTCAGCGCCCGAGGCCGTGGTGCGCGTCGTCCACAGCGACGGAGACCTGAGGCCTAGTGCCAGCCTCACGGACCAGCGGGTGGACGGCTGGTTCACCTCCCGGCTGCAGCAGGAGCTCACCGCCGGCTCGATCGACGCCGCAGTGCACAGCGCCAAGGACCTGCCCACCGCGACCCCCGCGGGTCTCACGGTGCCGGCCTATCTGGAGCGCGCGGATTCCCGCGACGTCGTGGTCACCCGAGCCGGTGTCCCCTGGCTTGAGCTCCCCTCGGGGTGCTGTCTCGGGACGTCGTCCCCCCGCCGGATGGCCCAGCTGAGGGCGGTGCGAGCCGACCTCACCTTCCGCCCCATCCGGGGCAACGTGCCCACCCGCCTCCGCCTTGTCGACGAAGGGGTGGTGGACGGGGTGGTGGTTGCCGCCGCCGGCCTGCTCCGGCTCGGGCTGTTGGGACGCGGCCAGCCGCTCGATCCCCACAGCGAGTGCACCCCGGCCGCCGGCCAGGGCGCGATAGCAGTGGAGGCACGGGTGGACAGCGGCTGGCTCGGGGTGCTGGCTCAACTCGACCATCCCCCCACACGAGTCGCGGTGGAGGCCGAGCGGCGCCTTCTAGGGCGGATGGGGGGAGGCTGCCAGCTGGCTCTGGGGGCCCTGGCCGAGCCCATCCCGGCCGGCGGATGGCTGGTTTCGGCCGCCTACTCCGCGGACGCGGGGGGCCTGCGCAGGCAGGCCGCCGTAGTGCCCGACCTCCGGGCCGAGTTTGCCCTTGACGAGCTGGTGGGACGTCTGAGCGCTCTGGGGTGAGCCGATTGAGCGGGGCCCGGGTCCTCGTCACCCGCCCGGAGCCAGCCGATGGCGGCCTCGGCGAGCTGCTCCGGGCAGCTGGCGCCGAGCCGGTCTGGGTCCCGGTCATCAGGCTGATCCCGCTCCTCGGCCCCGAGAAGATGGAGGCACTGAGGGCGGAGGTGCGGTCCGGCCGGTTCGACATCGTCGCCTTCACCAGTGCCAACGCATTGCGCCTCCTGGAGGTTGCCCATCCTCCCGGCTCGGGAACCGAGCTCTTCGCGATCGGGCCCGGGACCGCAGCTGCCGCCCGGAAGCTGGGGTGGATGCCCAGGCCTCTACCCCAGGAGTTCGTGGCCGAGTCCCTGGCGGAGGCGATGCTGGCTTCCGGGGTGGGCGGCCGCCGTGTCCTGCTTCCCCGTGCCGAAGGGGCTCGGGACGTGCTCCCGAGGGCACTTGAGGAGGCGGGGGCCGATGTGACCGAGGTCGTGCTCTACCGGGCCTCCGCCGACCCCGCCTCGGCCCCCAAGCTGAGCCGTCTTCTGCGCGAAGCCCCCCCGGACTGGATCACCTTCACCAGCTCCAGCACCGTCCGTGGTTACGCCGAGCTTGCCCAGGGTCGGGGACTTCCCCCCGGCTCGAGGGTGGCCTGCATTGGTCCGATAACCGCCAGGACGGCCGAGGCTCACGGGCTCGGGCCAGATGTGGTGGCCAACGTCCATTCCCTGCCGGGCCTGGTGGCGGCGATGACGGCGGCCCCCGGTCGACGACAATAGCCGCTGAGATGTCCTTCCCAGACGATCGCCCTCGCCGCCTTCGCCGCACCCCCGCCCTGCGCCGGCTGGTCCGTGAGACCCACCTGCGGGCGGATCAGCTGCTTCTGCCCTGTTTCGTGGCGGAGGGTGTGCCCGAGCGCAGGGCCATCTCCACCATGCCGGGCGTGTACCAGGAGACGGTGGACGGCCTGGTGGCCCTCGCCACCGAGGCCGCCGAGCTGGGGCTCGCCGGGCTGGTCCTGTTCGGGGTGCCAGAGCGCAAGGATGATTTGGGGTCCTCGGCCTGGGATGAGCAGGGCATCGTCCAGGTGGCGCTCCGGCGGCTGCGCTCCGAGTTCGGCGACCGATTGCTGCTGGTGGCGGACGACTGCCTGGACGAGTACACCGTCCATGGCCACTGCGGTGTGCTGGATGCCCGAGGGGAGGTGGAGAACGACCGCACTCTGGAGCTTTACCAGCGGGTTGCCGTGAGCCAGGCGGCTGCCGGAGCGGACGTCATCGCCCCCTCGGGGATGATGGACGGGCAGGTCGGGGCCATCCGAGAGGCGCTGGACTCCTCCGGGCAGACTAAGGTTCTCATCCTGGCCTACGCCGCCAAGTTCGCCTCCTGCTTCTACGGCCCCTTCCGCGAGGCGGCGGACTGTGCCCCACAGTTCGGCGATCGGCGGGGCTACCAGATGGACCCGGCCAACCGCCGGGAGGCGATGCGGGAGCTGGAGCTGGATCTGCTCGAGGGGGCCGACATCCTCATGGTCAAGCCCGGCCTGAGCTATCTGGACCTGGTCCGCGAGGCTCGCGACCATTTCGACGCCCCGCTGGCCTGCTTCTCCGTGTCCGGCGAGTACGCCATGCTGCGCGCGGCCGCCGCCGCAGGGGCGCTGGACCTCCGCCAGGCGGTCTTGGAGTCGCACCTGTCGATGCGCAGGGCCGGCGCGGACGTGATCCTGACCTACTTTGCCCGCGAGATCAGCCGCTGGCTCAGGGAGGAGGGCTGATGCCGTCCCCGCTGCGCCGTCCCCTGGCGCTGGCGCTGGCCGCGGTGGTGGTGGTGGCCCTGGGAGTGGTCGCCTTTTTCGTCAATGTCGGAGCCCACAGGGAGGTCACCCCAGTGTCCACAGCAGATTGCCAGCAGGCCCAGTTCGGACCTCCGCTCGCCCCCCTCGACCAGCCCGCGAACCTGCGGCACTACCCCGCGGTCCCCCCGATGACCATCGACCTACACCGGCTCTACGAGGCCACGATCACCGTCCCTGAGGGGGAGATCGTTGTCTGCCTGGTCCCCAGCTGGGCGCCGATCACCGTGAACGTGTTCGTGACCCTGGCGCGCAACCACTTCTTCGACGGCCTCAAGTGGGCACGCGACCCGAGCACCGCCCCCGGCGGGCCGGTGATCCAGGGGGGCAGCCCCCACGACAACCTCACGGGAGGGCCCGGATTCCAGTTCCGCAGTGAGCCGGTCAACTCCCCGCTCTACAGCAAGGGTGCCTACCAGCCGGGCGCCGTGGCCATGGCCAACGCCGGAGCCAACACCAACGGCAGCCAGTTCTTCATCACCCTGTCGCCCTTCACCCTATCCCCTGACTACAACCTGTTCGGGGAGGTAGTCTCCGGCCTCAAGGTCGCCCAGAGGGTCCGCCGGGGCGATCCGATGCGGATAACCGTCCGGGAGCAGCTTCCCTGAGCGCACGGGGATACCGGCTGGACCGCTCCATTCGGGCCCTGGAGAGGGCCCAGCTGGTTATGCCGGGAGGGGTGAACAGCCCGGTGCGCTCGTTCCGCGGGGTGGGCGGTTCCCCGCCCTTCTTCGCCTCCGCGGAGGGGCCGTACCTGGTCGACCTGGACGGGAATCGCTATCTGGACATGGTCCTGGCCTACGGCCCGCTCATCCTTGGGCACCTCCCCCCGGCGGTGGTGGAGGCGCTCCGAGACCAGCTCGCCTGGGCGGAGGCGCTGGGCGGGCCCTCCGAGCTGGAGGTGGAGCTCGCCGAGGAGGTTGCCCGGCGCATGCCGGCGGTGGAGATGCTCCGGCTTACCAGCAGTGGCACCGAGGCGGCGATGGGGGCCGTGCGGCTGGCCCGGGCAGCCACGGGTCGGGACCTGATCCTGAAATTCGACGGCTGCTACCACGGCCACGCCGACTCCCTGCTGGCGGCGGCCGGATCGGGGGTGGCCACCCTGTCCATCCCCGGCTCCCCGGGGGTGCCGGCGGGAACCGTGGCCGACACCCTGGTGGCCCCCTTCAACGACCTGGAGGCGGTGGCGGAGCTTTTCTCGGGCCAGGGGGAGCGGGTGGCGGCGGTGATCGTCGAGCCGGTGGCCGGAAACATGGGGGTGGTACCGCCCGAGCCGGGATTCCTGGAAGGGCTGCGCCAGCTAACCAGCCGCCATGGGGCCCTGCTCATCCTCGACGAGGTCATGACCGGATTCCGGGTGGCCCGTGGGGGCGCGCAGGAGCTCTACGGCGTCACCCCCGACCTGACCTGCCTCGGGAAGGTGATCGGTGGGGGTCTCCCAGTGGGGGCCTTTGGCGGCCGCGCCGACCTGATGGGCCAGCTGGCGCCCGCGGGGCCGGTCTACCAGGCCGGAACCCTGAGTGGCAACCCACTTGCGGTGACCGCCGGGCTGGCCACCTTGGGCCGCTTGGACTCCCAGCTCCCCTATCAGCGGCTGGAGGAGATGGGCGCCCGGCTGGAGGAGGGGATGTCGGCTGCGGCTCGGGAGCTCGGTGTTCCCCTGCGGGTGAACCGGGTGGGGTCGATGCTTACCTTCTTCTTCTCGGACCAGCCGGTCCGCGACTACGCCGGCGCCCGCTCCAGCGACCTCGCCCGCTTCTCCCTGGTGCACCGGGGCCTCCTCGAGCGCGGGGTGTTCTGGCCGCCCTCGCAGTTCGAGGCGGGCTTCCTCTCCCTGGCCCACACCGATCAGGACCTGGACCATCTCCTGGAGGCGTTCGCCGAGGCGCTCGCCGACGCGGCTTGACCCCGGACCGCCCCGGAGTGGCAATTTCGGCCAGTGCTATACTCCGGGCGCCGTCGCCGGAGTTCCCTGATAGGAGCTAGTCGAGTTGGGAGACCACTGGCCGATAATCCTGCTGGTGCTGTTGGTGGCGCTGGTCATCTTCGGCCCCAAGCGGCTCCCTGAGCTGGGACAGTCCCTGGGTCGGGCGCTGAACGAGTTCCGCCACGCCTCCCAGTCCGCGCTGGGGGATCCTCCCCCGAGCCCACCCCCGTCGGGCTCCCAGGACGGCCCGTCCAGCCCCCCGCCCGCGGTGGGAGCGGCGCCAGGGCCCACCGACCGGGCCAACTGAGCGAGTCCTAGCTGGTGGCGGCGCGCCGGCTGAGCGGCTGGCGCAGCGGGCCGGCACTCCGGGGGCCGATTCCGGACGGCGGCCGGCAGCTCACCCTGGTCGAGCACCTCGAGGAGCTGCGCCGGGCCATCATCGTCTCCCTGATCGCCTGGGGGCTGGCGACCGCTCTGGCCTTCACCTTCAACCAGCCGCTGATCGCCATCCTGGAGCGTCCCCTCCGCCTGGCCCTGCTGCGCTCCCACTCGCCCTTCGGCCAGAAGGTGGTGGTCACCAGCCCCATCCAGGGCCTCGCCATCCCCTTCGAGGTGGCGGCGGTGGCCGGGGTGATCCTGGCCCTTCCGGTCATCGTCTGGCAGATCTGGCGGTTCGTGGCCCCGGGCCTGCGGGAGCGGGAGAGGCAGCTGGCCTTCCCCTTCGTGTTCGGGACCCTGGTCTTCTTCGCCCTGGGCGCGGTCTTCGCCTACTTCATCCTTCCCATCGGGCTCTCCTTCCTGGCCACCTTTCTCGGCGGGAACGCCATCTATCTGCCCGACCTCTCCGCCTATCTCTCCTTCCTCTCCCTGGTGGTGCTGGTCTTCGGGGTCACATTCGAGTTGCCCGTGGCCCTCAGCCTGCTCGCCGCGGTGGGGCTTCTGAGCAGCCGGCGCCTCTCCAGCTGGAGGAAGGCGGCCTACTTCGTCATCATCCTGGTGGCGCTGGTGATCACCCCGGGCGCCGACCCCTTCACCCCGACCTTCCTCTCGGTGGCCCTCATCCTCCTCTACGAGGGGAGCATCCTCTTCATCCGCGGGTTCCTGCGCCGCTGATGGCCCGGCACGACGGCCGCCTCGCCGACCAGCTTCGCCCACTCACCATCGAGACCTCGCTTGGAGGGTGGGCGGAGGGTGAGGCGCTCATCACCCTGGGCTCCACCAGGGTGCTCTGCACCGCCAGCCTCGAGGAGCGGGTCCCGCCTCATCGTCGGGGGAGCAGGTCGGGCTGGGTCACCGCGGAGTACGCGATGCTGCCCCGGGCAACCCCTGAGCGGACCCCCCGGGAGCGCAACCGGGTGGACGGGCGCTCGCAGGAGATCCAGCGGCTGGTGGCGCGCAGCCTGCGAGCCGCGGTCGACCTGAGGCTGCTCGGGGAGAGGACCGTGATCGTGGACTGCGACGTGCTCCAGGCGGACGGCGGCACCCGCACCGCCGCCATCTCCGGTGGCTGGGTGGCCCTCAACCTGGCCTGCCGCCGGCTGACGGCCGCGGGGATGGTGGCCAAGGACCCGGTCCGGCGCCAGGTAGCAGCGGTGAGCGTGGGGGTGGTCGACGGGGAGCCGGTGCTGGATCTGGACTACCCGGAGGACAGCCGGGCGGACACGGACATGAACCTGGTCATGACCTCCGACCTCCAGCTGGTCGAGGTGCAGGGCACCGCTGAGGGCGCCGCCCTCGACCCGGCGCTACTGCCCCCGCTGCTCGTCCTCGGACAGGTTGGAATCGGTGTCATCCTGGCGGTCCAGCGAGCGGCGGTGGGGGAGGACTGAGGTGAAGCTGGCGACCGTGGTGGTGGCCAGCCGCAACCCCGGCAAGGTGGAAGAGTTCCGCCGCCTCCTCGCGCCCTTTGGCTGGCGCCTGCTCGCCCTGGACGAGGCACCCCAGGGAAGCGCCACCAGCTGGGAGGAGGACCGGGAAACCTATCTGGGCAACGCGCTGGTGAAGGCGGTGGCCGCAGCCACCTCGACTCGGCTGCCCGCCATCGGCGACGACAGTGGTGTTGAGGTGGCGGCACTGGGTGGCTGGCCTGGGCTGCACACCGCTCGCTGGCTGGGCGACGGGGCCACCGCGGCCCAGCTGCGCGAGGGGCTGCAGCGACGGGTGGCCGACCTTCCCGAGGCGCGGCGTCAGGCGGCCTTCGTGTGCGCTCTGGCGCTGGCGATCCCCACTGCGGGCGGAGCCCTCAAGACCTTGACGTCCGAGGCCCGGGTGGACGGGTCGCTGCTGGCCATGCCGCGGGGACGAGCCGGCTTCGGGTACGACCCCATCTTCGTCCCCGCGGGCGAGACCCGGACGATGGCCGAGCTGGACCCAGAGGAGAAGGACTTCCACAGCCATCGGGGGCGGGCCGTCCGGCAGCTGCTCCGATCCCTGGAAGCTGCCGCTCCCTGAGGGGCCGGTCCGGTCCGGCGCCGGTATGATCGCGCCTGCGGGGCGTGGCCCAGTGGTAGGGTGCCTGCTTTGGGAGCAGGAGATCGGCGGTTCGAGTCCGCCCGCCCCGACCACCGCTGCGCCTGGCGGCAGGGGAACGGTGGGCTCTCAGCGGACCCCGGCGAAGAGGTCCGACTCCGGGAGGCCGGCCCCGGTCCGGTCCAGGGCCCGGATGAAGTACTCGCGGGAGAGGAAATCCCGCACCAGCTCGGGCGGGAACCGGAGCAGGAAGCCGTTGTCGGCCTGGCTGGCGTGCGCCTTCAGCGCGGCCAGCTTGGCCTCGACCTGGCCTGAGACATCGACCACGGTGGTCACCAGGGAGTCGTCGACCCCGAAGGGCGGGTTGTCGGGGTCCATCTCGTCCTGAAACTCCTGCAGGTTCACGCCCATCTCCCGCATCCGGCGCGCCGCCGCCGCCACCGCCGACCGGGGGATGGCCGTGTGGTAGACCTTCTCCGGGATGCCGGTGGCGGCGGCCGCGGCCACGGCCAGCTGGTGCGTTCTGATGTGGTCCGGGTGCCCATATCCGCCTGACTCGTCGTAGGTGACCAGCACCTGGGGCCGCTCCTCCCGGATGAGCGTCGCCAGCCGCTCCACCTCCTCCTCGAGCGGCGCACCGGTGAGTGACCCCGGTCGGCCGTTCTGGGCCCATCCCTCCATCCCTGAGTCCAGGTAGCCCAGCATCTCCAGGCGGGAAACCTGGAGGATGCGGCATGAGGCCAGCAGCTCCTCACGCCGGACGGCGCGCACCTGGCTCTCATCGTGGCCCGGGCTGTCCGGTTTGATCCCGGCGGGGGCGTCCCCCAGCTCCCCATTGGTGCAGGTGACCAGCACCGTGCGCAACCCCTCCTGGGCGCAGCGGAGCAGGACCCCTCCGGTGGTGAGAACCTCGTCGTCCGGGTGGGCGTGGACGGCCATCAGGGTGAGTTGCCTTGCGGTCACAGCCCCCAGTTTGCCGGGTGACGACTCGGGAGCGCAGCGCGGAGTGCGGTCCAGCGTCAGGCCTGCCGCCACCGCGTCCGCGACCCGATCCGGTCCGAGATGGTCTGGAGCAGCGTTCGGGGCGCGTCACCCTGGGCCGTCACCCCGAGCAGCAGCAGGCCGAGGCCCCCGGCGGCAGCCAGACCCAGCTGCTGCTCGCCGGCGAGGGTGGCCGCCAGAAGCGCGAACGCGGGCTCGGTCGCCATGATCACCGCGGCCGCTTCGGTGGTCAGATGCTTCTGCGCCGCCGCCTGCACGGCGAACCCGAAGGCCGAGGCGCCCAGGGCGGAGAAGACCACCGCCGCCACGACCCCCGCCGAGGGAACCGGGAGCCCTCCCGCGAGCGGAAGGGCGGGAAGTAGCATCACCGCCACCAGCAGAAGCTGGGCGCCGCCGAGCGCCGTCGCCGACAGGTTCTCACCCAGCTGGCCCACCAGCACCACCTGTAGGGCGAAGGCGGCCGCGGAGATGACCTCCAGCGCGATGCCGAAGATCGCGTCACCCGTTCCCGCCCCGGTGGCCGGGGCAGCGTGGCAGATCAGAATGGTGCCCCCGACGGCCAGCAGCGAGCTCACCACCACCCGCCGATCCGGGGACCTGCCGGTCATCGCCCACTCCCAGGCCGGCGCCAGCACCACCACCAGGCTGGTCAGGGTCGCCGCCACGCCAGCCGGCGCCCCCAGCGCCAACCCCAGCGTCTGGGTGACGTATCCGACGGTGAGGGCCGCGCCCACCGCGATCAGGCTCCTACGGGGCACGCGGGCCCAACGGGGCCGGCTGCTGGGGCGGAGGTAGGCCACGACCATGAGAGCCAGCCCTCCCAAAAGCATGCGCAGGAAGAGGAAGCCCACCACTGGGTAGGCGGAGACGGCGGCGCGCACCACGACGAAGCTGGCTCCCCAGAGCGCGACCACCAGCAGCAGGGCGGCCGCCGCGCCCTGAGCGCGGCTGGGTCGAGCTGCCGCTATCCTTCGATAGTCCAAGTTCAGATCCAAAATCTGATTCAATCGCATGACTAGAACCTATGCAACCATAGGGGGGTGCCGCAAATGGACCGAAAGAAATTCGTGGGCGCGTCCTTCGCCTCAGATCTGGACGAAAGCGATTCGAAGATCCTGCGTGCACTGCAGGCCAACGCCCGCACCACCCTGGCCGAGGTGGGTCGCTTGGCTGGCCTGGCCCCGTCTTCGGTGCACGAGCGGCTCCGGCGGCTCCAACGCGATGGGGTGATCCGGGGGTGGACCTTGGACCTGGACCCGGTCGCCCTGGGCCGGCCGGTGACCGCCTTCGTGGGAGTGGAGGCGGACGTCACCGGCGGGACCCTGGCCGGCCGGCTGCGGCAGCGGCCAGAGGTCGACGAGTGCCACGACATCGCCGGGGACCTCTCGTTCTTCCTCAAGGTGCGCACCCAGGACACCGAGGCGCTGCTGGACCTGGTCGACTGGATCCGGGAGCTTCCCGGGGTGCGTCAGACCCGGACCACCGTGGTGCTCAAGACCGAGTTCGAGCGCCAGGTCTGGCTGGGACCGGCGCCGGCGCCGAGGTAGACGCTCAGCCTCCTGTGAAGTGAGGGGGCCGGCGCTCCCGGAAGGCGGCCAGACCCTCCAGGAAGTCCTGAGTCTCCGACGCCTCCTGCTGGAACCAGGCCTCCCGCTCCAGCTGTTCCTCGAGGCCGGAGTCCAGCGCGTCGTAGATGAGGCGCTTGGTCATCCCCAGGGCCGCGGTGGCACCTTGGGCGAGCTGCTCGGCCAGCCCCTCCGCCTGCTCCCGGAAGCTCGCCGCTGGGAATACGGCCGACACCAGCCCCTCCGCCAGAGCCTCCTCGGCGGTCAGTCGACGGCCGGAGAGGGCCAGGTGCAGCGCCCGGCCCGGGCCGAGGAGTCGGGCCAGGAAGTAGGTTGCCCCCGAATCCGGGACCAGACCGATCTGGGCGAAGCCGCAGCTGAACCAGGCGGAGTCCGAGCAGACCCGGAGGTCCGCAGCCAGGGCGAGCGAGAGCCCCGCGCCCGTGGCCAGCCCGTTGACCGCCGCCAGCACCGGAATCCGCAGCCGCCGCAGCCCGAGAACCAGAGGGGTGTACCTCTCCCGGATGAGCTGCGCTACGTCCTCTGGCAGCTCGTTCTCCCCCTCCTTGCCGAGGTACTGCCCTGCACAGAAGGCGCGACCGGCACCGGTGATCACCAGGCAGCGGCAGGCGGGATCTTGGTCAACGGTCTCGACCGCGGCGATAAGAGCCAAGGAGAGCTCCCGGTCGAGGGAGTTGAGCCTCTCCGGCCGGTCCAGGGTCAGGGTGGTGACGGCGCCGGCCGACTCCACGAGGAGACCGCTTGAGGGTTGTGACGACTGCTCCGCCTCCGGGTCCTGTGCCATCCGGACATTGTCGGCACTTGGGTCCCGGTGGGGGTAGCTGCGAAGATGGGAGTGTGGCTCTGGGATCACCCGAGGAGGAGGCGCTTCGACTGATTGCGTTTCTCGCCTCCGCCCCCACTCCCTACCACGCAGCTCGCCTCGGCTCGGAGCAGCTGAGGGATGCGGGGTTCACCGAGATGGAGGATAAGGGCTGGGAGGATCCTCGCGGTGCCCATTACCTCATCTCCGGAGGCACCCTTTTCGCCTTTCTCGTTCCCCCCGACACCCGGCCCGGCGATGGCCTGACCCTCGTCGCGGCCCACACCGACAGCCCCGGTTTGCGGCTCCGCCCCCATCCTGATCTCGGACGGTCCGGTTACCGGCAGCTGGCGGTCGAGGTGTACGGTCGGCCGCTCCTCAACTCATGGCTGGACCGCGACCTTGGTCTGGCCGGTAGGGCTGCGGTGAGTACGGGCACCGGGGTGGAGCAGCGACTCTTCATCTGGGCGGAGCCGGTCGCCCGCGTTCCGCAGCTGGCGGTACATCTCGATACCGGAGTGAACGAGCGGGGCCTGGTCCTCAACCCGCAGACCCAGCTCGCGCCGGTCTGGGGACTGGGCGAGGTGGGGCGGATCCATTCGAGGGTGGCGGCCAGCCTGGGGGTCGAAGGGGACCAGCTCCTGGCCCTGGACGCCATGCTGTGGCCGCTTGAGCCGCCGGTGGTGGCAGGCGCGGACCGCGAATTCGTGAGCTCTGCCCGGCTCGATAACCTGCTGTCCTGCTACTGCGCCATACGTGCTCTCGTGGAGATGGGCGAGGGCGTAACGCGGCCGGTGGTGGTCGCGCTCTTCGACCACGAGGAGGTTGGCAGCGTCAGCTCCACCGGCGCGGCCGGCCAGGCCTTCCCACAGCTGCTCGAGCGCCTGACCCTGGGCCTGGGTGGCGGGAGGGCGGAGCACCTCCAGTCGCTTTCCCGGTCCCGCCTGCTCTCGGTGGACGTGACCCATGCCGCCAATCCCAATTACCTGGAGCGGTACGAACCCTCCCACCTCTGCCTCCCCAACGGGGGACCGGCGATCAAGATCAACTCGCAGCAGCGCTACGCCACCGCCGCTCCCGGCGCCGGCTGGTTCATCGCCGCTTGCCGGGATCAGGGCATTCCCGTGCAGTGGTTCTCCGCCAGGGGAGATGTGCCCTGCGGCTCCACTGTCGGGCCGAGCCTGGCGGCTCAGCTGGCGGTCGAGACGATCGACCTGGGGCTTCCCGTTCTCGCCATGCACTCGGCCCGTGAGCTGGGCGGCGCCCAGGATCCTCACCACCTGATCCGTGCCCTCCTGGCGGCGGCCGGCGCCTGAGCCCTCAGGCTCCCTGGACCATCACCACCCCGGAGTCGGTGCCGACATAGGCATCTGAGCCAACCAGGGAGGGGCTCGTGAAGTGGGGAACCAGTCCGATCGGGAGGTGGGCCAGGACCTGGCCCGAGCTCTGCGAGAGGGCGAAGAGGACTCCGGTGTTGGTATCCACGCTGAACACCGCCCCTCCCCCGAGGACCGGCGGCCCGTTGGCGCCACAGCCGGTGGACCAGAGGACAGAGAAGCTCCCCCCAGCGGCGACCGCGACAGACTGCACGCCGTTGGCACAGGGGAGGTAGACGACATCCTGTTCCACGGCCGTCCCCCCGAACGCCATCTGGCCAAGGCAGGTGATACCGCTGGCCACCTGGCCACCCACGCCCCCCAAACTAGACTGGCGAAGGACGTAGCCCACCCCGCTCTTGCCGGCGATGAAGACGTATCCGTCCGGGAGGATGGTGGGGGAGACCGAACCCAGGTCCAGATCGTGGGCGTTGTCGTAGCCCCATCGGGACGGGGCGAACGCGGCGACCAGTCCGAGGGTCGGGGAGAGCTCGAGAACCGAGTCGGTGTGGTCCCAGGCGCCGGAGAAGGCCGCCCCGTTGCCGGTCGAGACAAGGAGGTTGCCGTCCGGCTCGACGACTGGCCCCCCGGTGGCCCACACCGCCCCCTCGCGCGCGGTTGGAACGACGTAGGTCAGCGTGGCCCCGTTGCCGCCCGTGGGGATGGCCTCCACCGCCCCTCGGTACTGGGCGCAGTCGCCATCCAGCCCGCCGAAGCCGATGTAGACGTAGCCGTTGGCGATGGCCAGCGCGGGGCGCTGCTGGACCGCCGCCGGGTCCTCGGAGGGGATCTGGATGTCCACCCGCCGGGACCAGCGGACCGCTCCGCTCAGGGGGTCCAAGCCGTACAGGATGTGGCGGAAGCCGGCCTCCTCAGCCACGGCGAATAGGGTCTCGGTCAGGGGGTCGTAGGCGACCGTCCCCGTGATCCCGAGGGGCAGGATGTCCCCACAGGGGAGCCCTCCCTCAACCGGTGTGCCCAGGTGGGTACTCCAGAGGATTGCCCCCGTGGCGGGGGAGAGGGCGTACACCGTGTCGTTCTCCGTGGCCGCCAGGATCTCCCCCGCCACCGCCAGTGGCTGCCCGTACACCGCGCCGTCCAGTCTGGCCCGCCATCCCACCGTGAGGGATGCCGGGGCGGGCGTGTTCTCCGAGATACCGGTCCGCTCCGGGTTCTGGTGGTACACGGGCCAGCTGGCGGTGACCAGCGGGCTGGCGAGTGGGGAGGGGGGTGGCGCCGGGGCAGCCGCGCTGGGAGCAGAAGGGCTCGGGCGGGCACGAGTGACGCCGCCGCAGGCGGCCAACGTCAGGACGAGGACCACGGCGGTGCCGCAGCTCCTGACCCCACACCAGCCGTGGGGAAGCCCGGGGAAGCACCTAGCTGCCATCGGCGGAGTGTAGGCACGTTGGCCCGAGATCGGGGGCGAGCCGTGCCGTTGCCGGTACAATGAATTCGGGTCTGGGCGACTTAGCCAAGTGGTAAGGCAGCGGTCTGCAAAACCGCGATCCCGGGTTCGATTCCCGGAGTCGCCTCCAGCGGATTTGAGATCAAATCGGGCCAATTGGCGGGGTATGGGGTAGGTCACTGAGGACGCTTGACCCCTAAGTTGACCCCAACCCGCGCGCGGCAGTGGGGACGCTTGGCCGCCGGAGCGGGGTGCCACGCGCGGATCACCACTCACTCGCCTTGTTCGGCACCTTCGTGATTGTGTCGGCCCCTGCTGGCGGCGGGCCAAAGGTGCGGGGAGGGGTGTTCCCCGAACCGTTATGCCAGGCAGCTCCATCGGCGGGGCCGGGGTTGGCCCACGCAAGCCGACCAACGTCTGGTCTCGTCACTGGCTCATCTGCCCCAGCCGACTGGCCCCGGATCCTGGTCGTGGTGGATGAGGTGGGCGAACTGACGGTCCGCGACCTTGGCGACGACCGGGCCGCCCGTGCCGCCCAACAGGCGGCCACGGGGCGGCCCTGTGCGATCACCGGGCTCGGGAGATCCGGTGGTCACCACCTCGTTGGGTTCCCCCAAGAGTCCGGATGCCGAGGCGGTGCTGGGGCAGCTGAAGGCCACCCTCGACGGCACTGTTGCCGTTTGAGTCAGAGGCGCCGTCAACAGCGTCATCCTGCTAGACAGCGACAACGCCTGTCTGCTGCGGCCGCACCCGGACCGGGCGGTCTTCGCCCATGAGACCGTGGAGGAGTTTCAGGCGGTCGACTGCTCGGTCGAGGAGAGCCGGCAGCTGCTGCTCGCCAGGTGGGGTTCCCGGGCAGGCTCACCCACCACTGGCCCTGTCACACAGTGGTGGGAAAATACGTGCTGACTTCGGATGGGTCGCTGACCCATAGGCTGGCACCTCCGATCGGCTGCCCGGGTGGCAGTGAGGGCGGTGACAGGCGGGAGGACAATCGCCCAGTCCTTGAGCATGGTCACACCAATGGCAACGAGTGCTGACCCGCCCTGCTCACGAGTACTCCCGTTGTCGATGTAGAAATCGCGAGACGAGGGCTGCCGGCGGTCACCATGCCGCCCCATTGAGGGCCCCTCGGCGGACTCAAGCCTATGGCATGAACTATCTCGACGACTCTCAGCGATGGGAGCTTGAGCGCGTGGGCTGCAACTGGTGCGCCAGGCTGAGTACTTCGGCGCGAGATCGGGCTCACGGCCGGGAAGGGGATCGACCGGAGTGGCCAGTGGCCAGGGGGCATCGCCGGAGACTGCCGGGCGGCATCCCAGACGGCTGGGCCGAAGGTTCTGAGCGTGGCCTGGCTCGACTCTGCAGACGGTTCTCTCGGGGCGTGGTGCCGAGATGACACGACGAGCGAACGCAGAGGGGTCGATCCGGCGTCGTGAGGACGGCCGCTGGGAGGCGCGCATCACGTGGGAGGGCAGACGTCGTTCGTTCTACGGACCCACTCGCGATTCGGTGCATCGGAAGTTGACGTCGGCCCTGAGGGCGGCTCAGGACGGGGTGCCAGTGCCACCCCAGCAGGTGACCCTGGCGGGCTTCTGGAGAACCTGGCTGCCCAGCGTCAAGACAACCATCCGGCCCGCTACTTGGCGCCGCTACGAACAATTGGGGCGCGTCCATATCCTGCCCGTGCTGGGGCGAGTCCGGCTTGTGAAGCTGGCTCCGCAGCATGTCGGACTCCTCCATGAGCGGATGTTGGCCGAGGGCATCAGTCCAACAACCGTCCATCACGCTCACATGCTGCTGCATCGAGCTCTCGAGGATGCGGTGCGCTGGGGAGCGTTGTCCAGGAACGTGGTGGGGTTGGTCCATCCCCCGCGGATGGCCGAAACAGAGTTGCGCACCCTGAACCCGGGTCAGGTGCGGGCGTTGTGCGCTGCAGCCGCCGGGGATCGGTTCGAGGCGCTGTTCGTGGTCGCGGTCACCACCGGGCTGCGCCAGGGCGAGTTGCTCGCCCTTCGCTGGCGAGATGTCAACCTGGACGCGGCCACGCTCCAAGTGACCGGGACGCTGACGCGCGACGATCAGGGGCTCGCGGTCACGGCCCCCAAGACGGCGCGGTCGAGACGCCAAGTGGTGCTCGCTCCGCCCTCGGTGGCGGCCTTGATCCGGCATCGATCCCTGCAGGCGGTGGAGCGCGAGAGGATGGGAGCCATCTGGGTCGATCACGATCTGGTGTTCCCGAACGTGATCGGCGGTCCCATGCAGCGCGACCACCTGATCCGGCGCCACTTCGTTCCCCTGCTGCGCCGGGCGGGGTTGCCGACTTTGAGGTTTCACGATCTCCGCCATACCGCGGCTACTCTGCTCCTGGGTGGCGGGGTGCACCCGAAGATCGCGGCCGAGATGCTCGGGCATACGACGGTGGCGATAACGCTGAACCGCTACTCGCACGTCACCGAGACCATGCAGCGCGAGGCAGCCCAAGTGATGGGTGCGATCATCTCGCCTGCAGGTGATCCGGGCGGCAAAGGGCGTTGATAGGGCCAGTGAGACGGGCCGGAAGATGGGGTGGCCGGGCGGGCAGGGCCGGCAGCTGATGACCGTCCGCAGCGAGTATGATGATCGTATGCAGCGATCCAGGGTGACGATCACAGTTCGGCCAGAGGTCCTGGCGGCTGCGGGGGAGGCGGTCGCCCGCGGTCACGCTCCCTCGCTGAGCGCATGGGTCGACCAGGCTATGGAGGAGAAGGTGAGGCGCCTAGCGCTCGCGGACCTCTTGGCGGAGATGCGGGCTGAAGCTGGGCCGGTCACCTCAGCAGAGGACGAATGGGCTCGTCAAGTCCTCGGCCTGTAGTCCTCGACGCCGGCGCCCTGATTGCCTTCGAGCGTGCCGACCGGCTCATGCTTCGCTTGGTGGAGCTGGCAGTCGAGCATGACCGGGTGCTTCACGTCCCCGCTGGGGTCGTTGCCCAGGTTTGGCGCGATGGCGGCCGCCAAGTGCGGCTGGCTCGCCTGATCAGCTCCACCAGCCTTGAGGTAACTTCCCTCGACCTTGCCGAGGCACGGGCCACTGGCGCCCTATGTGGGTTGACCGACACGGCGGACATTGTCGACTCGAGCGTGGCACTGCTGGCCCGCCGGCTCCGCGCGACGGTCGTCACCAGTGATCCACAAGACATTCGTCGGCTCGACGCGACGCTCCCGGTGGTGCGCTGCTAAATTTCGCCGCGGCCGCCGGGGGCCATGGCCGTGTCACCCAAAACCGCCCGCCCCCGTTTTGACCGGCGTCGGTGCCGCCTCGAGAGCTTTGGTTGGACTCGCGCGCGGTGAAAGGCCCGTCGCGTGGCGCCGAGGCGGCCGGGATGGGCGTCACGGTCAGCAATGTGGCAGGGGAGGGAGGCTGGCGACGTGAAGTATCGAGCTGGTGTACAGGGGACTGATCTTCTGCGTCAGGGGGCTGGGACTCCACGTATACAGAAGTGCTCCGGCAGAGCCATCCTCCCCACCCCAAGTCATGGGCAATCTGGCGAATGAGCGCGATCATAGGTCGGCGATGTACATGGAGCCCTCCCCATTCGTCCAGGTCACCAGCGGGCCCGCCTGCGCGACGCCATCAATTGCTTGACCGATCGACAGGGAGAATTCCGCGGACCGTCCTCCCGGCCACAAGTCCAGGGTGGCGCTGACCATAGCTCCCTGCTCCCAGGTCACGACAACCACGGCAGCTAGCACGATCAGCAGCGCGGAAGGGAAGGGAGATCGGCAACGTCCAGGATTGCCATGCCTGTAACTGTGGGACCCGCCTTGCCCGCGCCAGAACTCGCATGAGAGATGAACACCATCTGGTTACCCGCAGTTGCCGTCCCGCTCCAATCGCTCGGCAATTGGGTATATGCATCAGAGGTTATGTCCACGAGATACTGGGCGCCAGTAGTGCCGTTGGAGAAGACCAGCATTGGCCCAGCTTGGATCACGCTATCGATACCTTGACCCAGCTCGACGGTCGACTGAGTCGGACCCGCGGTGCCTTGGGGCCAGATGATAAGGGCCCCGGAAAGGCTTGCCCAAGCCGCTCCATAGGAGCTGATCGAGCCGACACCATTGTCAGCGGCCGCCTTCAGCTTGGGGATCAGGGATGGGGCCATGGTCGTGGACTTCCAGGAGCCCATGTCGATCGCTCCCTCCGCTACCGCCCCTTGGGGTGAAACGACGTCATAAACGAAGAGGGGGCCCACAAAGTAAGCTGGTCCCGGGGGGCCGCCGACGTGAAGTTGGTGTTGAGTGCCCGCGGACAGATCGGCCAAGAAATACCCACCACCACCCACCCCACCAGGAACGATTGTCCACTCCAGCCACCCCTGACTCGTTCCCGGAGGTGCCGTGTCGAGGCTGAAGCTGATATCGGTGGCCGCGCCGTCATAAGGAACGATGGTCGTGATTCGACGTGTTTGCGCGTCCCAGGCGATTACGCTGGAAGCGCCCGGGCTGGACGGTGATGTCGAAAGACTGACAACTAGCCAGCGCCCATCAAATGCGCCCTGTGCCACTTGGTAGCTTGACGACGGGAATTGATAGATTGGAGTTGTGACACCGCTCGCGCGGTCAACCTCTACGAGACCAGCCCAGGAGGGTGAGTGAACTTCGGTGAAATACGCACTTCCATCAGGTGCGACGGCGAAAATATAGTCTGTGGTTGCGGCCGTTCGACTCCGTGCGAGAGCGGCTGTCCAAGCGCTCGGAAACGGGACTTGGCACGCCTTGGTCAGGGTGGTCGGGGCGGGGTGACGAATCCCCTGCCTCCCTGAGAATCCAAGCCGGGGGAGAAGGATCGCCACGGAGACGATGGCCGCGGTCAGGATGCCCGAAAGGACCATGGTGCCGATTCGGCGCCGGGAGCTTGGAGGCCGCGGAATGAAGGTGGCATCAGGCTGGTGCCCATGGCTTATCGCCGTCAGGGCCTCGGCGAGCCAGAGCTCATCCGGAGTCAGATCGTCGTTCATCGGGGAGATCCCACCGCGGCTCGAAGCCGCTGAAGCGCTCGGTGTGTGGCGACGCGGGCGGAGTTCTCGTTCATGTCGGTCAAGGCTGCAATGTCCGAATACGGGAGTCCGGCCCCGGCCCGAAGGCCGACCAGCTGGCGCTCTCGAGGAGAAAGCAGGGCGAGAGCATCAAGAACTCCCCGCACCTCCGCAGTGAGGATCGCTTGTGCTTCGGGATCTTGCGCAGATCCAAGGCGGCCAACCAACGCTGAAATCAGGCGCTTGCCTCGCACCTGGCGGCGATTGTGGTCATTAACGACGTTCCCGGCGATCCGAAATAGCCACAGCCGGACCCCGTCTGACTCTGGTCGGACTCTCAAGTAGGCGGAGAAGGCCTTCATGAACGCGTCGGCGGTTGCGTCCTCTGCGGCCGCCGGGTTCGCCAGCCTTGCCAGACAGTAGCGGTAGATGTCGTGGCTGTGGCGTTGATAGACCTCGTCGAACGGGAGCAGAGTTGCCCGCCCTCGGTCGGTCCCTTTCCACGAGGCATGTGCGGTGTCCTCCACCGGTTTCAAATGATCCACCTGTGCCATCAACGCTGGAGGGGCCGAAAACCGTACCGTCCCGGATCCTGATGGGGCTCTCGGGCCCCACGAGACCACATGGCTGGTGCGCGGGACGCGTCGGTGTCGGGTGCCTCTGGCAGCCTGCCCATCTCGACCCCAATTTTGACCCCAACCCGGACGAACTTCGGCGGCCGCAGGCGCACCTCAGCGGACGGATGGGTCCGTTCTTGATCTCGAAACGGACGCCGGCGGACGGCCCCAAACGGATCCGGGGGATCTGCAAAACCGCGATCCCGGGTTCGATTCCCGGAGTCGCCTCCAGCAGATTGAGATCAAAATGGCCTCCGGAGTCCGATTTTTGGGGTCGGTCGCCTGGGCTTGACGGCATCATTGACGGCAAAGGGATCCAGCCTCTTGCGCCGCCCGCCACGAATGGAACCGGTGCGGGCCAGCGTCTACACCGCAGCCGGGCTCCGGAGGGTGTGGCCCATGACCGCGGCGGTCCGGTGGCGTAGCTGAAGCCGGACCCTTCGCGACCAGTGGGCCGCCCGCCCGGCCTCCAAGGCAGGGGAAGGGCGGCCCGTGGAGTCGGAGGGCCGGGGTGCCAGCGGCCGGCCAATCCGGACCGCCGCAGCCCTGGAGTCGGTCCCCAATGGATCCCAGTTCCGCTGTCGGGCTTGGACCCAGCCCGGTCTCGGTCTCGAGCACGCTGAGGGGCTGGGTGGCCCCACGAGTGCCTGTAACACCGTGGGGTCAAAATACACGGCTCTCAGATCAGGGCGAGATCAGGATCCCCTTAAGCATCAAGTCAGTCGGTGGACGGCTTCGCCAGCGGAGCCCACCCGAGGCGCGGCAGGCTCGCGGTGGCCGTGGCTACCTTCGACGCGCGCGGCGGCGTCCTGGTTCGGAGCGCCGACCCCTCGACGGCCCATATCGCCGCCCTCAGCGGACCTAACCCTGCGGAATGGTCTATGACAAAGCACGGTCCGCACGGCATACCTCCCCCCGGCATGGCCCGTTGCGGGGTGGCCTCCACACTCGAGCGGATCCTGCGCTTGGACCACGCCATGCCGTCTATCCAGCTCTACTGGGAAGGGGCCCTGGCGATGGGTAGGCGGGCTGCTGGAGAAGGCACCATCTACCGGCGCAAGGATGGTCGCTGGGAGGCGGCCGTCGTTCTGGGTGGACACAGGTACCGCTTGTACGGCCAGACGCGGGAGTCGGTCAGCCGCCAGTTGGTCTCGGCGCTGCGGGCTAATCAGGAGGGTCAGCTGCCCCTGGGGTCGCGCGAGCCCTTCGGGAGGTTCTGGAGCGTGTGGCTGCCGTCGATACGGTCCAATCTTCGGCCGCGGACCTGGACGCGGTACGAGGAACTGGGCCGAATCCACCTCCTGCCCCTGCTGGGCGCAACTCGGATTGGGGATCTCAACGTCCAGAAGGTCCAAGCGTTGCACGGGCGGATGTTGGGGATGGGGATCAGCCCATCCACCGTTCACCACGCTCATGCCGTGCTGCACCGGGCCCTGGCTGACGCGGTCCGCTGGGGGGTAATCTCCAGAAACGTGGTCGGCCTGGTCCCTCCGCCGCGCATGGCAACCCACGAGATGGAGACCTTGAGCGGTGCCCAGGCGCGGGAGCTGTGTCGCGCCGCAGCCGGCAGTCGGTTCGAGAGGATTTGTCAAGCCTTGTGGAAATTCCTTCCAGGAAGACGGGTCAGTTGCTCAAGCGGCAGTACCCTCCCTGGTGGTGGAAGTTCGTCGTAGGCGACCGTCGTCGAAGTATTCCCCGTCCAGGAGCAAGGCCAGCTGGTTGCGGCCGTTGATCGGTCTCCAGTTGGTGCTGAGGCGGAGGACCAGCTTGAACACCAGGTAGAGGGCGTTCTCCCGGGAGCGCAGCCGCTTGGTGGAGTTGGTCCGGAGCCGGACTCCAGCGAAGATCGACTCCACCGGGTTGGAGGTCCGCAGGTGGGTCCAATGCTCCTCAGGGAAGTCGTAGAAGGCGGTGAAGTCCCCCCAGTCCCGCTCCAGGCAGTCCGCCGCATCTCCATGCCTGGTGGCTCGCAGCTTAATGCAGTACTCAGCCCGCCGGCGGCAGCATTCGGCCCGGGTTGGGGCCTCGTAGATCTCCCGGATGGTGGCCTTGGCCTCCGCCTGGAGCCGCTTGGGGAGCTTGTCCCTCACGTTCAGGCGCCGATGGTTCCAACACCTCTGGTGCCGGGTCTGGGGGTAGATCTCCCCCAGCGCCGCCCAGAACCCCAAGCCACCATCCCCGACCGCGAGTAGGGGCGCCTCAGTCAGCCCTCGAGCCTTGAGGTCCCGCAGCACCTCGCCCCAGGAGCTGGCGCTCTCCCGGTACCCCTTCTCCATCGCCAGCAACTCCTTGCGTCCGTCCGCGCTCACCCCCAACACCACCAGGACGGCCGTGTGCTCCTTCTCCAGGCCGGCCTTCAGGTACACCCCGTCCGCGAACAGGTACACGTAGCGTTCCCGGATCGGCCGTCCCCGCCAGAGCCGGAACTCGTCAGCCCACTCGTCCTTCAGCCGCACGATGCTGCTCGGCGACAGCGCCGCCGTCTCCCCGACCAGGGCCCGGAAGATCGGCTCGAAGTCCCCGGTGGACAGCCCCTCCAGGTACAGCCGCACCAGCAGCCGGGCCTGGGTCCGGGACCGGCGCTCCCACTTCCCCAGCAGCTCCGACTGGAACGGCTCCACCCCTTCCGGGACGTCGCTGACCCGGGGCTGGCGCACCTTGACCGCTCCCATCCCCACCCCTACGCTCCGCTCCGGAAGGTGCCCATTGCGGTACCCCCGGAACTCCCCACCGCGCTGGTACCTGCCCCGGCCCAGGAAGTCGTCCACCTCTGCCCGCAGAGCGGCTTGCAGCAGCCGCTGCACCCCCTCGCGGGCCAACTGCTCCAGGGGATCGTCCGGAGCGGGAACGGGTGCGGTCGGTGCCAGAACCTGATAGCGTCTCGACATAACGGCGTGGCCTCCAGGATCGACCCGCGGCGCGAGCCGATTGGTTGGTTCAACACCTGGAAGGCTACGCCGTCTTTGTCTCGGTCAGCCCGGACCTCGACAGCTATTTCCACAAGTACTCAAACTACCTCGCTGAGGTCCTCCGACAGCGGGCCCTGCTCGAGTGGTATGCAGAGCGCCACCAGGGCGCTCCCGTGCGGGACTCCAGTGCGGCAGGATCTGGTGGACTGTGCCGGTAATCGACGGCTGGGTCAGATCGTGGTCGGGATCCCGTTCTGGCAGACATTCCTCTACAGCGATGGGTTACAAGGGCAGATGGACGAATCGGGCGCATGCGATCGGGTGCGCTCCTGTCTTCCGCTTGGGCGTCCCCTGCTTACTCGTGGCAGTCTTTCAGAATGGAACGCTTTAATGATCTTGAAGTGACGGATGCCTACGTCTGAGGGCGTCCACCGAAGCGCCAGTCGTGGATCTCGACTGTCCCGTAAAGTCCCGCTTCGGCGTAGGGTCCTTTCGCCATCATGGATTCGGCGGCGTCCCGGTCGGCTAACTCAACCAAGAGGGCGGTTCCCGTCCACTCGGAGCCGTCATCTGATAGCAAGGGTCCACATACAATCAGCCCCTTTGCGAAGCCACCGTCGGCTAAGTATTCGATCTGACGATCGCGAAGCTCAGCTCGACGGAGAGCCGCCTTCTCGGCCCCATGACCGATCACCAGAAAGCGTCGGCCACCGCCGCCGACGAAGTCCCACATAGTTCGTCCGAGCGAGTTGTGCCAGCGCCGGATGAGCACGCTCTCAAAGACCCCAGCTCGGTAGTAGGGCTCTTGATGGGCGAAATCGTCAGCCGCGCTCGCGTCCGGCAAGTCGACAATGTGCACGCTTCCGGTCATCTCGTCCTCACTGCCGGTGACCAATGTCGGTCCCCGCGCGACCATCGAATCGGCAAATCGATCCATGAAGGACCAATGTGCCTCCGCCAACTCCCGACGCACGTCCCCAGTGTCGGGCTTGTCCCGACCATAGACGAAGTACTCCACGCGACAAGTCTCCCAGATCTCCGGGAGCTCCTGTCAAGTGTTGTGTAAAAGCCTCCAGGCGGGGCGGGTGGATCAGGCGGCGGTTTCATCCAGTGGGGGTTGGGTGAGTTGAAGCCGGCCATCCACAAAGAGGTGGCCGGCGAAGAGCAGGTCTAGCTGGTTGGGGGCGTTGATCCCACGCCAATTGGTGCTGAGCCGAACGGCCAACTTGAACACCAGGTAGAGCACGTTCTCGCGAACCCGCATGCGCTTGGCGGCGTCGGTGCGGAGCCGGACCCCGGCGAAGACCGACTCGATGGGGTTGCTGGTGCGCAGGTGGATCCAGTGCTCCTGCGGGAAGTCGTCCCAGTCTCGTTCCAGGCACTCGGCGGCGTCGGTCTGGCCCTGGGCTCGCAGCTGGGCGCAGTAGGTGACTCGCAGCCCAGCGCAGGCTTGGCGATCGGGGGCCTCGTACATGGCGTGGATGGCCCGGCGGGCCTCGGCGTGGAGCCGCCGCGGGAGCTTGTCCAGAACATTCAGAGTGCGATGGTTCCAGCAGCGTTGGTGGCGGGTCTCGGGGTAGACCTCGTCCAGGGCTGCCCAGAGCCCGAGCCCTCCGTCGCCGACTGCCAGGATGGGCGGCTCGGTCAGACCGCGTTCCCGCAGCGAGCGCAGCACCCCAGCCCACGACTCCCGGCTCTCGCGATAGCCCTCATCGATGGCCAGCAGCTCTTTGCGGCCATCCGCCGCCACCCCGATCACCACCAGTAGGACCGTCTTCTCGTGCTCCAGGCCGGCCTTGAGGTAGACCCCATCGGCGAACAGGTACACGTAGCGATTGGTGAGAGGCCGGGCTCTCCAGAGCTGGTACTCCTGGGCCCACTCCTGCTTCAGTCGCAGGATGCTGTTCGGGGACAACGCCGCGGTCGAGCCCACCAGGACCCGGAACACCGGCTCGAAGTCGCCACTGGACAGCCCCTCCAGGTACAGGCGGGCCAGGAGACGGGCCTGGGTCTGGGAGCGGCGCTCGTAGCGGTGCACGATCGCCGATTCAAAGCCGCCTGGGGCCATCTCCTGGGGAACGTCCCGCACCCGCGGGACCCGGACCTCCACCGCCCCCATGCCCACCCCGACCGTGCGCCGGGGCAGGTGGCCATTACGGTAGCCCCGGAACTCCGGCACCCGCTGATAGCGGGCGCGGCCAAGGAACTCTTCCACCTCCGCCTCCAAGGCGGCCCGCAGAAGCTGTGCGCCCCGCTTCGGACCACAGCCTCCAAGAGGTCCTGGGGCGCCGCCACCGGTGCGGTGGGCGGCAGGATCTGATACTTTGCAGACACGGCGTAGCCTCCAGTGCGGACCCGTTCCAGCGGGTCTCTCCGTGAGTTCGTTGCCTGGTAGGCTACGCCGTCGCTTTCCCTGAGGTCAGCCGACGGCCCGGGTCAATTTGCACAACTCCTGACGTTAGCTCTCTCCACCGTGGTCAAGACCACATAGCCGGAACCGAATGCCGAGCACTTGCCGCGGGACCCTACCCCGGGAAAGACCCCGAACGGGCGTGGCCATTAGCCCGGGCGAAAGTTTGGGCGGTTCGCGGTTCACCTACGGACGGACACGGACGCGATGCTTCCTTTCCGCGAGCCGGACCACACGCTCGGAGTTCCACTGGAGGGTCCGCGCCGCACCATCGGCTGAATGCGACCCACACAAGTCGGTGGAGCGGAGCTGCCTTTCTCAAACCTCCACCCCAAATTGGCGACGTCTTCCCCGGTCCACGATTTCTTGGGACAACTGCTTGGCATGCTGGGCAGGTCAACCAGGAGGAAGCCAGATGACCGAGAGACGGCGGCGGCTGGGTGGGCTCACCGCTGAGCCATCGTGACCTGCTGGGCCACGCTCCCGCGGTCGCTTGCCCAGGGATTCTAGCCCCGGCAGCGGTTACGGCCCGAAGCTTGGCCGAACGCGCCTCCGCTGCGACCCTACACCCGCTCCGCCGTTCCAGGCCGCCGTGGCATCGGGGTCCCCGGACTGGTCACTCGCTGTTCGCCCCACGGTCCAGGTCGCTCAGAAAGTCCAGGAGACCGCTGAAATACACTTCCTGATCGTCATACATGGCCAGGTGGCTCCCGTTGGGGCAGTGATGGTATCGCCCTTGAGGTAGGAGCCGGGCCATCTCCCGCAGATGATCGGGGTCCATGGTGTCATGCTCCGCGCCCATGACCAGGGTGGGGACGGTGATCCGTCTCAGGTCCCCGACCCGGTCCCAGAGAGCCAGGCTGGCCTCCCGGCTCATGCCCAGCTCGCTCGGGCCCTGCATCGGCACGTAGATCGCCGGGTTGATGTGGCTGAAGCCCCGCTGCACCGGGTCGGGCCACTCGCTGGCCGGCATGCGCAGCACGTGGCGCTCGTAGTGATGCGGAATCAGCAGCTCGAGATAGCGGGGATTTTCGGTGTCGGTCGCGGCCTCCAGGGCCCGAATCTCGGCGAGTGCCGCCTGGTCCATCCGCGGGGCGAGGACGGACTCGGCGTAGGCCGTGTAGGCGGGGGCGCTGGCCATCATGTTGGAGATCACCAGCCCGCGCAGCCGCCCTGGGTGAGTCAGCGCGTACTCCATGGCCAGCAGTCCGCCCCAGGATTGCCCATACAGGACGAAGTTTTGCGGGGTTAGCCCGAGCGACCGGCGCACCTGCTCGACCTCGTCCACGAAGCGGTCCAGCTGCCAGAGCTCGGGAGCGTCGGGTTGGTCGCTGTTGCCCGACCCCAGCTGGTCGTAGTAGTAGTACTCGATTCCCGCCGCGGGGAGGAAGCTGTCGAAGGCCTCCAGGTACTCGTGCGTCGAGCCCGGCCCTCCGTGCAGGAGCAGGACCTTGAGCTGGGGGTTGTTGCCGATGCGCTTGGTCCAGACGAGGTGGGGCCCGGACGGCGTGTCGATCGGGATCCGGCGGGCGCCGCCGCTCAACCGGTCGGGCAGCCCCCGGGTGTCCAGGTAGGTGGTGAGGTTCTTCAAAGCTCCGGTCTCCTAAGGGAAGTGGGCGCCCTGCGGATGGATGTCGCGCTCTGTTGGTCCATGGTCGCCCCTGGATTACGCGGGCCCCGCCCGGGTCATGTCGCTCTGGCTGTGACCGCGGGCTCTCCCGGTACTCCAATGGTGTGCCATCGCCCTGCTGCGCATCAGGTGGCGACGCACCCTTACCAGCATTCGTATCAGCTCCTCAGCCAGCTCCTCCGGGGCCGCCCGCGGACGGTTGTAGAGGACGTATTCCTTGGCAACCAGGGTGGCCAGGTAGTCCAGCAGAGCCATCTCGTCACCGCGAACCAGGAGGAAGTCGGGATGGCTCTGGTTGTAGAGCACGGCGCCGGCGTCGGGATCGAAGCGGCTCCGCGCGGCTTCGGGGTGGGGATCCGGGATCAGGGTCGGCAGGTGCCGCGAGCGCTGGCGCCCGGCCTTCGAGCCGCTCTCGGGGAACCCGGGGGGCTCTTGGGGACGCTCGGGCCGGGCCGCCGGTTGGAGCGAAATGGGGAGATCCTCGTCGCCGCTCTCGACGTCGTCGCCGGCGAGCGGGTCTTCGTTGCCGGCCTCCACGAGCAGCTGCAGCTCAGCCCCGTCACCATCCTCACTGCCCATCCAGCTCCGCATCGGGTTTTCCAGGTCGCTAAGCTCGCGAAGGACTCTACCGAAGATCCTGCGGACCGCTTCAGACACCCGGTCGCTGACCTCTCTGTCGGACTCCTCCGCCAGCCGGCCCAGGGTTGCGGTCACCAGTGGTTCCACCTCACGCACCGCATTGCGGAATACGGGGTAAACCTGTCGATCAAGGAGAATGCCCCGGCGCCCGGCGGTTTGCAGCAGCCGTTCGAAGGTGATCCGCCCAGCGACCTGATCGCTGTTCCACGGCGGCCCATCGAAGTCGTCCAGGTCGGAGATGTCATCGATGATCGTCGTACCCGCCCTACCCACCACGGCGACACGCCGGCGGTGGTCCGGTCTTGGAGCCACCTGAAGCGAGAACTCCACCCGGCCCAGGAGGGTGGGCCGGGGAGGGATCGGCAGACGCACCCCGTCTGGGGGAAAGGGGGCGACCAGCTCGGAGTGGGTGCCCTGCACCACCTCGATGCTGTAGTCTCCGCGCTCTATGGCAGCTCCACGGCGCCGCTGCAGGTAGTCGACCAGCTTCCTGAGGGTGATTCCCCGAACGGCGTCGGGATCCAGGTCCCCGAGGTAAACCGTGGTGCCGGGCCCCACCCGGGCCCTGCGTCGCTCTGTGAGCTCCAGTTTGGCGATGGTGCTGCCTCGATCCAGGTGCAGGCAATGGGTCTGGTCCCCACCTTCCGGCCGGGTCACCACATCGCAGCGCCCCCCCAACTGCTGAAAGGCGAGCAGGCCGATGGCCTTCTCGCCCAGGGTGCGTGGATCCCCCTCCTTCTGAGATTCGAAGAGGCTCCGGGCCACCCGGCGCAGCTGGTCCGCGTCCATCCCAGGGCCTTCGTCATCCACCGCTATCAGGGGATGGCGGCCCTGGCGCCGCAGCACCACTGTGATCCGGCCACCCCTACGATCGGCCGCCAGGTAGGCGTCCGCGGCGTTGGAGATGAACTCGTTGAGCGCGTCCTTGGGATCCTGGTAGGCCTGGCCGGTGACCAGCACCGCCTTGGCGAGGTTCCCTATGCGAAGCTTGATCTCCTCCGGCATGCCCAGCGATCTTAGGCCCCGTACCCGCCCTGGAGCTGAACGCGCCCAGTGCGGGCCAGCCCCTGGCCGCCCGGAAGCGGCTGGCTAGACGTCCGCCGGACGGCGGCGTCTGATGTCCATGCAGGAGGCGCACACCGAGGCGGGGATCAAGCCCACGGCCATCAGTCGGGAGAACATCCAGCACCCCAGGCAGAAGGCGAAGGCGGCCTCGAGAAAGGCCGCGGCCAAGAGCACCGCAAGGAGCGCGTACGCCAGGGTGGCCGCGTGAAGTCCAAACCAGGCGGCTGTCGCCGCCACCGTCAGCACCGCCCCGATCCCCTGGGCGAAGCGCTTGGGAGGACCGGGCACGAGCCGCGGCGAGGCGCTGAGCCGAGGTGCGACCCAGCGGGTGGCCAGCTGCCCCAGCGGGCTGAGCCGGGGACCGGTGGCCACCCGGGCCAGGAAGCCATAGGCGAGGATCGCGCTCACCCAGGGCAGCTGCAGCGCCAGTGCCAGGGTGGCGACCAGTACCACGCCCGAGGCCACCACTC
Organism: bacterium; assembly: GCA_021801645.1. Lineage (GTDB taxonomy): Bacteria > Chloroflexota > Dormibacteria > Aeolococcales > Bog-877 > JAJYXT01. The sequence continues at coordinate 44,131 of JAJYXT010000010.1, read as the reverse complement.
GGCTGGCCACCTCATTCACGGGGTTGGGGAAGCTAAACATGGGGCTCCACTGAAAGCCAGAACTTGCGCCACAACAATAGAGCCTGGCGCGCCCGGGTGCTCGCCCCTCCGGGCTGGGCTCCTAGCCAGGCCGGGTCACCGACGCGCCATCCCAAGCCCCCACGCGGCCGCGAGTCAGGAGGACGCCTCCAGGGCCAGGGCTCCCAGGGAGTCGAGGAGTCGGACGGCGTAGGTCCCAGGCCCCGGGGGCGGGGGGGAGGCGGCCCGATTTCCCGCCTCCTTGAGGATTGCGGAGGCGTCCTGGGCAGCTCGGAGCGGGTCGCTGCCCACCGCCAGGATGGCGGCCATCACCGCCCCCAGCGCGCACCCAACCCCCGTAACTCTCGTCATGAGGATGTCTCCCCCAGAAACCTCCAGCACCTGCTGGCCATCTGTCACGTAGTCGACGGCCCCACTCACCGCCACCACCGCCCCACTTGCCCTCGCCAGCTCCTGGGCTGGTCGGACAGCCGCCGCCGAGCCCACCTTGGAGTCCACCCCGCGGCCGGCAGCTCCGGACACGCCGGCCAGGCTGGCGATCTCAGATGCGTTGCCGCGGATGATGGCTGGCCGGTGGTTAAGGAGTTCATGAGCCAGGAGGGTGCGGTGCTCGAGCGCCCCGACGGCGACCGGGTCGAGGACCCAGGGCCGGGCGGCGCTGTGCGCCCCAGCTGCCGCTGCGCGCATGGCCGCCTCCCGCTCGCCGCTCAGGGTCCCCAGATTGACCAGCACCGCCCCAGCCACCCTGGCAAACGGCCCAGCCTCCTCGGCATTCTCGACCATCGCCGGGGAGGCACCCAGGGCCAGAAGGACGTTGGCGGTGAAGCCCGCGACCACGATGTTGGTGAGGCAGTGGACCAGGGGTGACCCGGTCACCACTGCTCGCAGGGCGGGATTCCAGGTGGGCTCGGTCATGACTTCCCTTCGCCAGTGCCAGCTAGATGAGGTTCTACGGGTGTGCTCTCAGTCCGGCGGGACAGACACCCTGCGCCACTCGCTCCATCGTACGCGGGGCTGACGATGAACTCGCCCCACGCTGAAGCGCGGGCACCGCGAGGGCTGAGGCGCGGGTGCGCCCCTCCGATCACCTTGACAGCGCCTGGCGGTTCCCAGCAAGGTCGACTGGTGCCAGACCTGGATCCAGTTGCGACCCCGGGGGAGGTGGGGCCCCTCGGGGGCCTCGTGGTGGCCGACTTCAGCCGGGTTCTGGCCGGCCCCTATCTCACCATGCTGCTCGGCGACCTGGGAGCCGATGTGATCAAGGTGGAGCGCCCGGACGGGGGCGACGACGCCCGACACTGGGGCCCACCCTGGGACGCGGAGGGGCGCAGCACCTACTTCCTCTCGGTGAATCGCAACAAGCGCTCTCTCGTTCTGGATCTCGGGGAGGAGGCCGACCGGACGGTGGCGCGCCGGCTGGTGGCCCGGGCGGACGTGGTGGTCGAGAACTTCCGTCCCGGAACCATGGAGCGCCTGGGGCTGGGCTACGAGCAGCTCTCCCGACTTCACCCCCGGATCGTCTACTGTTCGATCAGCGGATTCGGTGCCGGGGAGGGCCGCAGCCTTCCCGGATACGACCTGCTGGTCCAGGCCGTGGGCGGACTGATGAGCGTCACCGGGCCGGCACCGGACTCGCCGACTAAGGCCGGCGTGGCCCTGGTGGATGTGCTCACGGGGCTCCACGGCGCGGTGGCGGTCCTGGCCGCCCTTCGGGAGCGCGACCGGAGCGGGAGGGGCCAGCTGATCTCCCTGAACCTCCTCTCCACTCTGCTGTCGTCCCTGGTCAACCAGGCGTCCTCCGTCGTGATGGCGGGGGTCGTTCCCGAGCCGATGGGCAACCGCCATCCCAGCGTGGCGCCCTACGAGCTCCTGGAGACGATGGACCGCCCGCTCGCCCTGGCGGTCGGCAACGATCGGCAGTTCCGAGCGCTCTGCGCAGCGCTGGAGCGGGAGGACCTGGCAGCGGATCCCCGCTTCGCCACCAATCCCGCCCGGGTCAGCAATCGCGATCAGCTGCGGCGGGAGCTGGAGACGGCCCTGGGCCGGCGCCCGGCTGCCGAATGGGTCCCCGTGCTCTCCGAGCGGGGGATTCCCTGCGGACCCGTGAACAACGTGCAGGAGGCTCTGGCCCTCGCCGAAGGGTACGGCCTCGGGCCCGTGGTCCAGCTTCCTCGTGCGGGCTCGGCTCCGGACCGGGCGGTGGCCGATCCCATCGTGCTCTCCCGCACCCCGGTGACCTACCGCCGCGCCGCCCCTGGGCTGGGAGAGCACTCGGAGGAGCTACGGGACTGGTTGAGTTCGCTTCCCGGGTAGGTCCCCTCCCTCCCGGTACCCTCGTTTCTGGTGAGCAGCAGGTGATGTGGGAGGTGGAACTTGGCGAACATGACCTACCGGCGGTTGGGGCGCTCAGGGCTCAAGGTGAGCCTGCTGTCACTGGGCTCCTGGGTGACCTTCGGCAACCAGGTGGACGAGGATCTGGCGCTCAGCTGCATGGAGGCGGCGTACGAAGGGGGCGTGAACTTCTTCGACTCGGCGGAGGTGTACGCCGGGGGACGCGCTGAGGAGATCCTCGGCCGGGTGCTTCGGCGGGCCGGTTGGCCCCGCTCCCAGGTGGTGGTGTCCACCAAGCTCTACTGGGGGATCGATGGCGGGGTCAACACCACGAGGACGCTGAACCGCAAGTACCTCTTCCAGGCCCTGGAGGGCTCCCTGGAGCGGCTTCAGCTCCGCTTCGTGGACCTCCTCTTCTGCCACCGGCCGGATCCCGAGACCCCGGTGGAGGAGACCGTGTGGGCGATGCACGACCTGGTGTCGAGCGGTCGGGCGCTCTACTGGGGCACGTCGGAATGGCCGGCGGACGACATCCGGGCGGCGCTGGAGATCGCCGAGCGCCACCACCTCCGCAAGCCGGTGATGGAGCAGCCTCAGTACAACCTCCTGGCCCGGGAGCGTGTCGAGGTGGAGTACCGGCGCCTCATCGAGGACTTCGGCCTGGGGCTCACCACCTGGAGCCCGCTGGCCTCCGGTGTCCTCACCGGGAAGTACGTCGATGGCGTGCCTGAGGGGAGCCGGGCAACCATCGCCGGGTACGACTGGCTGCGGCCGGAGCTGACCGACCCAGCCCGCAACGCCGCAGCCCGCCGGCTGGGTGAGGTGGCCCAGCGGCTCGGCTGCAGCACCGCCCAGCTGGCCATCGCCTGGTGCGCCGCCAATCCGCGGGTGTCGTCGGTGATCACCGGGGCGACCCGGCGGGAGCAGGTGCTGGAGAACCTCGCCGCTCTGGAGGTGCTGCCCCACCTGGACGGAGCGGTCATGGCCGAGATCGACCGGGCGATCGGAGGTTGAGCTGGAGGAGGCGGGGCTGTGGCCCCGCCTCCTCCAGGGCTCAGGCCTCCGGTGCCAGCCTCTCCTCGGGGAGGACGCGGTTGAAGTAGGGGTTGCGCCGTGCCCAGTAGTAGCCCATGGGGATTAGGCCCAGGGCCAGCGCTCCCAGGCCCACGGCGTCGGCGGTGGGGGAGAGGTTGGGGATGGACTCCCCGAACATCACGAACATGAAAATCGCTCCCACCAGCGGCCACAACCCCATGAAGAGGAAGTTGGACTTGGAGCGGAACAGCTGGCGGCGGTAGAGGACCACCACCGAGAGCCCGGCCAGCCCGTAGTACACGGTGATCTGCAGGCCGATGGCGTTGATGGCGTCAGTGAGGATGGTGGAGACGCTGCCCACGTAGTTGGAGGCGACGAAGAGACCGACCGAGACCACCGCGATCACCACCGTGGCCACCCAGGGCGTCCTCCAGGTGGGGTGGATCTTGCCCAGGGACCGGGGCAGGGTGCCATCGCGGCCCATGGCGAACAGCGTGCGGGTCACCTGGATGAGGGTGGTCTCCAGGGTCGCCACGGTGGAGAGGATGACCGCCAGGACGATCAGCTTGCCGCCGGCACCCGGCCAGACGGTCTGGCCCAGAACGTCCAACACGTCGGCGCTGTTGTGGCTCACCTGGCTGGCCGTGAGCACCATGTTCGAGCCGATGGTGAAGGCCATGAACAGGGCGAAGACCACGATCACCCCGAAGATCCCGCCGAAGCCGGGCGTTACCTTGGCCTCCTTGGTCTCCTCGCTGAGGTTGGCGGTGGTGTCCCAGCCCCAGTAGTAGAAGGCGGCCACCAGTGCTCCGGCGAAGAAGCCGTTGATGCCATGGAAGCTGGTCGGCGAGACCCAGGACCAGCTGAAGGCGTGGGCGGTGCCGCCGTGGGCGAAGGCCAGGATCGCGAAGAGGAGCAGGATGGCCAGCTCCACCGTGGACATCATGACCTGGAGGCGGGCTGTGATCCGCACCCCGATCAGCACCGCCACCACCATCAGGGTGAAGAAGAGGGCGCCCACCGTGGTCACCGCCAGGGTGTTGTTGGCGAGGCTGCTGGAGATGAGGCCCAGGGTGACGGCGCCGGCGGGGAAGGATCCCGCCACCATGAACAGGAGGGCGGAGACCACTAGGGCCCACCCCGCCACGTAGCCGAGCTGGGGGATGAGGGCCCGCCGGACCCAGGCATAGCTGGCGCCGGCGTTGGCATCCACCCGACCCAGGTAGTTGAATGCCCAGACGATCCCGAACATGGCGATCCCGCAGTAGAGGAGCGACCCCGGACCGCTGAGCGCCACCGCCCCGAAGAGCACCGCCGTGCTGGCCGCGATCGAATAGCCCGGCGCCACCCCGGCGACGCCCATGACCACCGAGTCGAAGAGGCTCAAGACATTAGCCTTGAGCTGGTGTCCTTCGGCGGCGCTACCCAGCGCCGCCTCGTCGACAGCTACGTCCACGTGGTCACTCCTTCAGGGGTGGATTGATCCCGCGGAACATAACCGCCGCGCTGGTCGACAGCCAATGGGCAAAGCACACAAAGTTGGCGCCGTCTGTATGCGCCAGGGGCACAAACGGGGACGCACGCCGGTCTACCTCTCAGATCTGGGAGCGGTCCATCCGAGCCACGAGGGCCTCCAGCTCTGGCGACAGGCGCAGCGGGAAGGGCGCCGGGGCTTCCAGGTCCGTCAGCTCGGCTGGCAGCGAGGCGATCTCTCCGGCGTGGTGGGAGCTCGACTCCGCCAGGGACCGCCGACCCGCCTCAGTCCGCTGCCCCTCTCGCATGACCAGCTCCAGGAGGGGGCGATGTGCGTCCGACGGGGCGGCCTCGTCCCGCAGCGCCAGCAGGTCCCCGGCGAACCCCGGAGACCGCCAGACCTGCTTGGGCCCGGGCAGGGTGACCTTTCCCGAGGAGGTCTTGCGCACCGGCCGCCCGCTGCAGGAGACCAGCTTGTAGACGGTGTCGGTTAGGGGCGCGTCGGCGGACACCACCATCGCCGATCCCACCCCGAAGCTGTCGATTGGGGCTGGATCGGGGCCGGCGGTGAGCTCGGCGATCCGGTACTCGTCCAGCCCCCCTGTGACGATCACCTTCACCGTGAAGAGTCCCGCCCCGTCCAGGGCGTGGCGCGCGAGGCGGGAGAGCTGGTCCAGATCCCCGGAGTCAAGCCGGATGGCAGCGACCTCCACCCCCCGCACGCGCATCTCGCTAGCCACCTGAACGGCCGCCGCGATGCCGCGCTCCGTGTTGAAGGTGTCGACCAGGAGGGTGGCGCGAGGCCCGAGGGCCTCAGCCAGGTTGCGGAGGGCGCTGACCTCATCCTCATGTGCCTGGACGAAGGAGTGCGCCATGGTGCCCGAAACCCCCAGCCCGTACTCCAGGGCCCCGGCGACGTTGCTGGTGGCCTCGACCCCCACCAGCCGGCAGACCCGGGCCACCTTCATGCCGGCGTCCAGCCCCTGGGCGTGGCGGAATCCGAACTCAGCCAGGGGGCGGCCCCGGGCGGCCTGGCGGCAGCGGGACACCTTGGTGGCGAGGGTCGTCTGGACGGTGGCCTGGTTGAGGAGGTAGGTCTCGGCCATCTGGGCGACCGCCAGGGGCGCGTCTACCTCCAGGAGCGGCTCGTCGGGGAAGACCACGGTGCCCTCCCGGACAGCACGGACATCCCCCTGGAAGCGCAGGTCGCCCAGCCAGTCGAGGAACTTGGTGGGGAAGATGCCCAGTTGCTCGAGCGAGCTCAGCTCCTGCGGGCCGAAGGAGAGCCGCTCGAGCCAGGAGAGGCAGTCGTCCAGCCCGGCGGCCACCAGATACCCCCGCCGCCTGGGGAGAGACCGGGTGAAGAGGCTGAAGGTGGAGGGCAGCTCCGCCATTCCGGCCGACCAGAAGGCCTGGGCCATGGTCAGCTCGTACAGGTCCATCATCAGCACCGGCCGCGGGCCGACGGGCCAGGGAGGAGTTGACCGGTCGCCAGATGGCCTGGCGTCTCTGGAAGTCTCGGGGACCGTGGCGTCACCCGCCATGTGACACCCCCCAGCTGCCGCGGAAGGTCTCACCCGGGCCTAGCACCAGGAGGCCGAGTCCGGAATTGAAGGCGTCGGGGGCGCAGGTCATCGGCTCCACGGCGAGCCCGGCGCGGCGGCGACCAGGGGGGCTCACCCCGTCCCCGCTGTAGACCATGACATAGGGGAAGGACCGGTCCGCCCAGATCTGGAGCTGCTCGATCCCGGGCTGGACACCCAGTTCGACCGCCCACCCCTCACTGGGGAGGTCGGAGAAGCAGGTGTCGAGCACCAGGGGGCCGATGCGCCGCCAGTCCCGGAAGTCGTACTCCGTCCCCCCAACCTCCACCTCGCCGGTGGGGATCCCCTGGCTGTCGGAGGTCAGACGGCGCCGAGCGGGAAGGCGGAGGTGGAGATCGTCAACCAGGTGGCCTGCGAGCCGGAGGTAGGGGTGCGCTCCCGCCCCGAATGGGGCCGGCCCGCGGCCGAGGTTGTGGGCCGCCAAGGTGACCTCCAGCCCCCTCATGGTGAGTTTGTACTCTGCCTCGAAACGCATCCAGAACGGGTAGCCAGGCTGGGGAGACACCTCGACGGATAGTCGCGCCCGCTCGGGCAAAGCCTCCTCAACCTGCCAGGTGACCCATCGTACGAGGCCGTGTATCGCGTTGGTCCGCCCCACCTCGGAGATCGGCAGCTGATGACTGTGCCCCGCGAAGCGGTAGCGGCCGTCTCGTATCCGGTTGGGCCACGGCAAGAGGAGCTGGCCCCGTCCGTCCCTGCTCCACCCGTGCCTGCCGAAGCCGTCCAGCAGCTCACGCCCGTGAGACTCGTAGCTCCTCAGGGTGGCGCCCGTCGATCGGATCGAAGCCCGCTGTGAGCCGCTCCGAAGTTGTATCTCCGCGGAGCGCCTCTCGCCAGAGGCCGGTGGTGGGGTCACTCGGTGGGCCATGTGCGGGCGCCCAGGCTCATGGTCGGGCCGGCCAAGATCCACCTACGCCAGCCACTCCGGCACCGCCCGCCCGCAATGCACCACCGTGGCCCCCGGCCTCTCCCTCTTCTCATCCCGACCGCGGGGTGGGACGGTTCAGGAGCTCGCTGCTCCGACCAGGGGTGGGTGCCCTTCGCGGTCCCGCTTGATCTCGAAGAGGTAGTCGCGCCTCAGCATGCGAACGGTGTCCTGCAGCAGGGCGACCGCCTCTTGGTCCTCCGGGACACGGGTTATCACCGGGCCGAACGCTCCCGGGCCCCGCCCTCCGTCCAGGACGATGGTGGGAACCCCGAAGGCCTCGCACGCGGCGACCGCGGCCCGGTGGTCGGCAAGCACCTCATCCCAGAGCGTCTGGTCGCTCAGCGCCTTTGCGAGGAGCGCTGGGTCCATCCCGGCACGCTCCAGGGCGTGCGGCAGGGTCCCGTCCTCCATGAGCGACATCCCCTCCTCATGCACCGCCGTCCCAATCGCGGTGTACAGCCGGGCGACACCGGAGTTCCCCCCTTGCCTCCGCGCCAGCGCCAGAACCCGCAGCGCGGGACTTCCCCAAAGCTCGGCCGCCGGACCGGGGTCGTCCCCCTCCTTGAGGTGGGCCACCGCCAGGGCGAAGAACCTCCAGCGGACCTCGAGCTCGCCGAGCGCCTCGAGCCGGGACGCCCACCGCGAGGTCAACCAGGCCCAGGGGCAGATGGGATCAAAGTGGAAGTCGACCTGTTCCAAGCTCACGTCTCCTCTCGGCCCACCCACGGCTGGGCCCCATCCGACCCTCACGGGATGAGGGTCGCCGCGACCCTACTTCTTGGTTTCCCAGAAGATCCGGGCGAATTCATCCACCTGGCGCCGCAGCTCAGCAGCCTTCTCCGCGTCCACCGACTGCTTGCAGGCAGACGCCGCCTTGAGGGTCTTCCAGGTGAGGTCGTGGATCTGGGGGAACTTCTCCAGGTGCTCCGGCTTGAAGTAGTCGGACCAGATGATCTGAACTTCGCGCTTCACCTTCTCGGCGTGCAGCTCCTTCACCTCCACCATCCGGACGAAGGAGTTGCGGCTGGCCTCCGAGGTGGGATCGGCAAGCCCCTGAATGAGGGTCACCATCCGCTCCACCGTCTGGGCGGCCAGCTGGGCCTCGTGGGGGTCGTAGATGCCGCAGGGGATGTCGCAGTGGGCGTGGACCACGCGGTGTGGGACCAGCTGGGCGAGCTTGCGAACTGACATGGCCGCCTCCCTTCGAACCTGAGCGATGCCGGAGATCTCCTCCGTCCCGTCCAAACTACCATCAGCCCGTGACTGGCGGCAAACCGCAGCGCGGTCCCCGGCTTCCACAGCTCCTCCTGGTGGAGGGGAGGAGCATGGAACCCGACCTCCAGGAGGGGAGCTGGGCCCTTCTCATCCCCACAAGGGGCCGGATGCCCCGGGTGGGCGATGTCGTGGTGGCCGAACACCCGCACCGGGACGGCTTCGAGCTGGTGAAGCGGGTGGCCGCGGTCAGCTCGCGCCGGCGGCTGGTCTGGCTGGCCGGTGACAACCGGCAAGAGAGCACCGACAGTGAGGCGTTCGGCGCGGTGGCCGTGGACCGGGTGGTGGGCCGGGTGGTGCTGAAGCTGCGCCCGGGGATGCCCCGGGTCATTCGGCGAGATCCGGCCCGGCTCTGGACCTGAGGCCGTCGGCGAAGGCGCGCACCGATGGCGCCCAGCTGTCACCATATGACCATGACCGACTCCCAGATGCCCCCGCCCCCGCCCCGGCCAGCCGCACCGCCACCCGAGCTCATCCCCTCAGCGCCTCCGTCCAAGGCCAAGAAGCACAAGAAGAAGGTCTCCCGGGAGCCACCGCGGGGCCGGGGCCGGCGCTGAGCCAGTTCGGGCCGACGCCCTTAGACCTGGACCTCGCCCTGGCGACCGCGAGGTACTCGAGCCAGGCCGGCGGGGCGGTGATCAGGGCGGCGGGGGTGGGGCCCCATCGCGCCGAGGCGAAGGGGCCCGGCGACTATGTCACGGAGGTGGATCGCGCCAGCGAAGAGGTGGTGGTGCGGATCCTGCACGCCTCCTTCCCGGATCTTCCGGTGCTCTCCGAGGAGGCGGGCGGCAGGAGCTCCCCCACCGGCTGGGTGGTAGACCCCCTGGACGGGACCACCAACTTCAGCCGGGGCTTTCCCATGGTCGGTGTCTCGGTGGCCCTCCTGGTGGATGGGAGCCCCGCGGTGGGGGCGGTCCACGCCCCCTTCCTGGGCTGGACCTACACGGCGCGGCGGGGACGCGGCGCCTTCGACCAGGAGGGAAGGCGGCTCAACGTTGTCGACTCGGAGCCGGAGAAGGCCGTGGTCTCCACCGGATTCCCCTTCAAGGAGCAGGGGCGCCTGCCCCGCCTGCTGCGTGCCCTCGAGCGGGTGCTGGAGAGCTGCGAGGACGCTCGCCGCCCCGGCGCCGCCAGCCTGGACCTGGCCCTGGTGGCCTCGGGGGTCTTCTCCGGGTTCTTCGAGCTGGGGCTCAAGGTGTGGGACATCGCGGCCGGGGCTCTGCTGGTCACCGAGGCGGGTGGCGTAGTCAGCGACTGGGAGGGAGGGGGGAGTCACCTGCGCACCGGTGACATCGTGGCCGCGGGACCCCGGGTGCACGCGGCCCTGTTGGCGGCCTGCGCATCGGACTCAAGAGCCGACTGAGACCGTCCCCTTTGGCCCGGTGCCGACGTCCCGCGAGCGGACCTTGGGACGGGCGGCGATGGTGAAGTTCCCCGGGTATCGGGGGATCACCGTGATCACCACCGGGATCGTGGAGTTGGTCTCCAGGATCTGCCCGCAGGACTCGTTGCCGGACCAGCGGCTGCCCGGGGAATTGAGGAAGGTGACCCGCACCACATGGAACTCCGGGCTCAGATTGGCCCCGACGCAGGCGGGGTCCATGGCGCTTCCCGACGCCAGGTAGAGCCCGAAGGCGAGCCGGGCGGGACGGCCCACGCGCAGCCCCCGGACGTTGAGGTTGCCGTCGAGCTGGGCCCTGGGAGGGCCAGCGGAGCCGCCCACCGAACCGATGCTGGTGAGTACGTCCACGACGGCTGAGACCGACAGGAAGGCGATCACCGCCACCACCAACATCATCCCCGCGGACATCCGCGGCGCCCGCAGTCGGGCTCTTGACCACCTCATCTGCTCCGCGGGCAAGTCTAGTCCCGCTCGGGGGATGCGCCGGCCGGCATAATCCGACTGCTACAGTTGGAATTGTGGTGAGCAACCGTCGCCTGCAGCTGGCGCCGGGAGGGGACGACCGCACCGTGGTCGACCTGGTCGGTGCGACCCCACTCATCCGCCTGCGCCTCTTCGAGCAGCTGGCGCCCGACCTCGAGGTGTACGCCAAGGCGGAGTTCCTCAACCCTGGCGGCTCGGTGAAGGACCGGCCCGCCCTCTGGATGCTCCAGGACGGGATCCGCCGGGGGCGCCTCACCAGGGGCAAGACCATCATCGACAGCACCAGCGGGAACACCGGGGTCGCCTACGCCATGCTGGGGGCCGCGCTCGGCTACCCGGTGCGCCTGGTGGTGCCCGCCAACGTCACCGAGGAGCGGAAGCAGCTCATGCGCGCCTACGGCGCGGAGCTGATTCTGAGTGACCCCATGGAGGGGTCCGACGGTGCCATCCGGCTCTGCCGGGAGCTCGTGCGCCAGGGTCCAGACGGCTACTTCTACCCCGACCAGTACAACAACCCGGCCAACTGGCGAGCCCACTACGAGTCGACCGCCCCGGAGATCTGGGAGCAGACCCGGGGAGGGGTGACCCACTTCCTCGCCGGCCTCGGCACCAGCGGCACCTTCATGGGCACGAGCCGGAGGCTGAAGGAGTTGAACCCAGAGGTGGAGTGCGTCAGCCTGGAGCCCGACGATCCCTTCCACGGCTTGGAGGGCCTGAAGCACATGGCCAGTGCCATCGTTCCCGGGATCTACGACCCCAGCCTGGCGGATCGGCACCTTCTCGGACCCACCGGCGAGTCGTACGATCTGGCCCGGCAGCTGGCTCGCGAAGAGGGGGTGCTGGCAGGCCACTCCTCTGGCCTGGCACTCTGGGGAGTGCGCCAGCTGATCCGGGGTGGGTTGCGGGAGGGGGTAGCCGTCCTGATCTTCGCCGACAGCGGCGACCGTTACCTGAGTGGCGGTTTGTACGGAGGCGTATGAGCGACGGAGCTGCGCGGGAGCTGAGGTTCGCCGGGGGCCAGTGGGAGAGGATGCGCGAGCTGGCCGAGTCCGCCTACCCCTTCGAGGGATGCGGTGTCCTGGTGGGCGCGGCCCGGGAGGGAGTCTGGGAGGTCTCGGAGGTATTCCCGGGCCGCAACCTGGTCGAGGACCGGCGTCACGACCGTTACGAGCTCGACCCTCGGGACATCATCGCCGCCGAGCGTGCCGGTCGCTCGCGGGGAGAGGATGTCCTGGGCTTCTTTCACACCCACCCGGACCACCCAGCCCGCCCCAGCCAGTTCGATCGCGACCACGCCTGGCCGGGCTACGTCTACGTGGTCTGCGCCGTGGACCAGGGGATGATGCGGCGGGCCACGGCCTGGATCCTCAGTGGCCAGGAAGAAGGCGCTGAGTTCGAGGAGCTGCCGACCGGAGAAGGGAGCCATCCGGGGCCGGGCTATAATCCCCCGGGCGTTGTGGTGGAGAGCTGATGAAAACCGTGGTAACCGTCCTCGAGGTGGTTCTGGCAGTCCTGGTGATGATCACCATCCTGCTCCAGACACCCAAGTCCAGCGGCCTTGGCGGCACCATCGGCGGGGGGACCGACATGGGGGGCGGGTACCGGACCCGCCGCGGACTGGAGAAGGGGCTTTTCCGCGCCTCGATCTGGCTGACGGCGGCCTTCGCCCTGGTGGCAATCATCCAAATCCGGGTCGGCTGAGGGACCACCTCAGCCTCTCGGGCGCTTTCGACCGCCGCCGTCACCCCCTCCGGCTGCCGGCGCTGGCAGCCACGGCGGCGCTCCTCTGCGTGGGGGTGGGCGCCCTCACCCTGGGCGTGCTCCAGCAGGGCGCCAACCAGGTTTTCACCGAGGGGCTCGTCGCCCCCACGGGACCGTCCCCCCTCAGCTCCCTGCTCGACCCCACCAGCCCGGTCGCGATGATGGTGTCCGCCGTGAGCGCCCCCGGGCTCACTGAGCCCGGACCCTCCGGATCGCCGCGCCTGGGGCTGGCCAGCTCCTTCCGGTCCGAGGCCGGTGGCTCCCGCTGGAGCTTCACCCTGCCCGCGAGCGGGCGCTGGTCCGATGGAGCGCCGATCACCACGCGGGATGTCGGCTTCACCCTCGCGGTCCTGCAGGCGGGCGACTTCCCCGATCCATCCCTCGCCGCCCCCTGGCTGGGGATCACCCTGGAGGCCAACTCCTTCTGGGCCGGGACCTTCATCCTCCCCGGGCCGGCTCCCAACTTCGCAACCACGGCGGAGCTGCCCATCCTCCCCGAGGCTCCGTACCACGACCAGCCCGGACGCTACCTTCGCGCGGGGCTGAGGCCGACCGGCCCCTTCCCGCCGGCTGCCGGACCCTTCGCCCTGGCCGCCAACCTGCCCGACCAGGTGGTGCTGGCCCGCAATCCGAACTACCAACCCCGTCCGCACATCGCGCGCTTTGTCATCCAGCTCGAGCCCAGTTCCGCAGCGGTGGCCGCCCAGATGAGCGCCGGCAAGGTAGACGGCTGGCTCCTGGCCACCAGTTCCGAACTCGCAAGCCTGCCCCACTCGGTGGTGCGCCAGCACATACTCACCTACTCCTTCGTGGAGCTGCTGTTCAACCAGTCCAGCCAGCCCCTGGCGGACGTGGCCATCCGCCAGGCGGTGGCCTCCCTTGTGGACCGGGGCCAGCTGATCACCCGGGCCGTGCCCGGAATGGCGAGGCCACAGTTCGGACCGCTCCCCGACTCGATCGGCTGGGCCGCGGCCATCACTAAACGCGGGCAGCCGGTCTCCTCGGCCGGCCAGCTGTTGGCCTCCGCGGGCTACCGGCGAACACCGCCTGTGGGGCTGTACGAGGCAGGCGGGAAACCGTTGCAGCTGCGCCTCGCCGTTCCCGACGTGGAGCCCCTCACCGCGGTGGCCCGCGCGCTCGCCGACCAGCTGGCCTCGGCGGGCATCACCGTGAGCGTCGGCCAGTACCCGGCTGCGTCCTTCCTCACCGCCCAGCTCGGCAGGGGGGAGTTCCAGATGGCGCTGGTTGGCTTCGACAACGGACCAACTCTCGACATCTCCGGCCTCTTCGGGGGCAGCGGGGCGGCCGGAGCCGACCTCGGCCAGGGGGCCGCCGACCCCATCCTGACCCACGCCATCGACCAGCTGGCCACCGCCACATCCCTTCCCGGTCGCATCGCCGCCTACAGAGTGGTGGTCCAGGAGCTGGCGACCCAGATGCCGGCGGTGTTCCTCTACACCCCGGAGCTGGTGTACGCCCACCTGAGCGCGGCCCACACGCCCGGGATGCCGGCGGTGGGCGATCCCGCCCAGCTCTTCACCAACGTGGCGGAGTGGTCGGGGTGACCCGGCGTGGCTCGATCCCTGAGCCCTCATCCGGTACGATTGGCGGGCCCGGCCGGGATGGTGAAACTGGTAGACACGCAGCGTTCAGGGCGCTGTGCAGGTCACTGCGTGCGGGTTCGAGTCCCGCTCCCGGCACCACCTGGGGCCCCGGAGGACGTTCCCGGAGTTACCCTGCACCCAGGAGTGCGGCGCGGAGGGGTCGGCAAGATCTGCAGTCGGCCGCCGATCAGGAGGCGTGACGACGGAACCACACGTCCCGGACAAGGGCGGGCCAGCCGAAGGTGGCTGGACGGCTCCCAGGCAGCCGCTTCCCTGGGAGCCGCCCGGAGTTGAACTCTCCCCGGAGGGAGATGGCTGGGACCCCGAGGCGTGGAGCCGTGGGGAGGACTACCCTCTCTCGCCCCGGGGCCATCGGTGGTGGACCCGCGTGGCGGCCGGGGTGGCGGTGATCGCCATCGGACTGGCCGCGGGAGCGGCGGCCGGGCTCTCGTTGGCGCGCCGGACACCCGACGGCCATCACGTGGCCCGCAACCTGGCCCTGGCCCCGACCCCCACGCCGTCCGCGGCGGGATCAGGGACCGCGCTGCAGGAGATCGCCGGCCAGGATCTGCCCGAGATCGTGACCGTGGTGGCGGTGGGCACCGCCTCCGAGGAGCTGGGCACCGGATGGCCGGTGGACTCACGCGGCGACTTCATCACCAACGACCACGTGGTCAGCCAGGGGTTGAGCTTCCACGTGGTCACCTCCTCCGGCGCCGAGTACCCGGCACGAGTGGTGAACTCTGACCCTCAGCTCGACCTGGCGGAGGTTCAGGCTGAGGGCCTCACCGAGGCGCCGCTGCCCCTGGACACAGCGTCCGCGTCCATGGGGCAGGCGGTGGTGGTCCTGGCGTCCCAGGGAGCCACGGGGCATCCCCCGGTCACCGTCTCCCTGGTGGACGGCCTCAACCAGAGGGCCACGGTGGGGGATGCCGAGCCCGGACAGCTCACCAATTACGTCGATCTCATCCGCATCCCCGCCCACATCTTCCCGGGGAACAGCGGCGGGCCGGTGCTCACCGCCCAGGGGCAGGTGTTGGGGATCATGACCCTGGCGGCCAAATTCGGGGTGGGGGCGTTCGCCATCCCCCTCCTGGAGGTCCTGCCGGTGATCCGGCAGTGGACCTCAGGCTAGGCCGCCGGTCGAGGACGCTCAGATCCCGGACTCGCCGAGGGGAGGTGGAGGTCCGGTTCGCTGGCTGGTGCGCGACTGAGGTCCCGGCGGTCGGCGCCTCCGATCCACGGCGATCGAGCGCGCTCGGGTCGCTCCCCCGGACCGCCCCTCGCGGCCCGCCGAAGGGCGGGCGTTCAGCCTGCCCGCGGCGTTGCCCGCCTGGACCACGACGACCAGAGGAGCCACCGGGTGCCGGTTCACCCGACCCAGAGTGGGCGAGTGCCGGTTTGACCCCCCGCGCGAGGATGTGGCACGATCGGCCCCTGATGGGACCGCGGCCTCCGTCCGGGTCCCCAATCCGGAGAGGAGACTTCACCACATGAGCAGCACCGCAGAACCCTCGGGACTTACGGTGGCGGTGCTGGGCGCGGACGGCTACATCGGCTGGCCGATGGCGATGCACCTCTCGCGTCTGGGGCACCGGGTGGTCGCGGTGGACAACCTCGCCCGCCGCCGCTGGGACCGTGAGGGGGGGACCTACAGCCTGGTGCCCATAGCCACCATGGGAAGGCGGGTGGCCCGCTGGCGGAAGCTGACCGGGAGGGAGATCATCTGGCGCCGGGCCGACATGCGCGACTTCCGCGCCGTCGACGCCCTGATGGCCGAGTTTCGTCCCCATGCCGTGATCCACTTCGCCGAACAGCGCAGCGCGCCCTTCTCGATGGTGGATCGGGCCCACGCGGTGCTGACCCAGGCGAACAATGTGGTGGGAACCCTGAACCTCCTATTCGCCATCCGGGACCGGGTGCCCGATTGCCATCTCATCAAGCTCGGCACCATGGGCGAGTACGGCACCCCCAACATCGACATCGAGGAGGGGTATCTGGAGATCGAGCACAACGGCCGGCGCGATCGCCTCCCCTTCCCCAAGGTGGCGGGCAGCTTCTACCACCTGTCCAAGGTCCACGACAGCACCAACATCTACTTCGCCACCCGGGCCTGGGGGGTGAGGGCCACCGACCTCAACCAGGGGGTGGTGTACGGGCTGGACACCGAGGACACCGTCCTCCACCCCGAGCTCAGCACCCGCTTCGACTTCGATTCCATCTGGGGCACGGCGCTCAACCGCTTCTGCGCCCAGGCGGCGGTGGGTGAACCGCTCACGGTCTACGGCAAGGGAGGACAGACCCGCGGATTCCTCGACCTCCGTGACACCATGGCCTGCATCACCCTGGCCCTGCAGAACCCCGCCGAGCGCGGCGAGTGCCGAGTCTTCAACCAGTTCACCGAGCAATTCAGCGTGCAGCAGCTGGCGGAGCTGGTGGCCAAGGTGCGCCAGCGTCACGGGCTCAAGACCGAGATCTCCCACCTCCCCAACCCCAGGGTGGAGATGGAGGAGCACTACTACAACGCCAAGCACCAGCACCTGCTCGACCTCGGCCTCAAGCCCCATTACCTCGCCGACACCCTGCTCGAGTCGGTGATCGCCCGGGTCGAGTCCCTCCGGGACCGGGTCGACCGGGTCCTGCTCGAGGTCCCCAGCGTGAGCTGGAAGCGTGGCGGCAACGAGGTCTGGGACCGCTACTCCCGGCAGGGGGTGAGCTTCGACCCTCTGAAGGGTGTGCTGGCGGGCTGACCCCGGCTTCGGCCGCTCCCCTATTGGGTAAGCTGAGGGAGAGTTCTGGCCATCTGGAGGCGCGTCGTGACGGAACGGGAGTACGACATCGCGGTCGTGGGAGGGGGGCCGGCCGGGCTCACGGCGGCCCTGTACGCGGGCCGGGCGCTGAAGCGGACGCTGCTGCTTGAGGCGGGGTTGCCCGGTGGAGAGCTGTTGAACACGGAGGCCATCGAGGACTATCCCGGCTTCGCTTCGATCACGGGACCGGAACTGGCGAGCAAGATGGCGGAGCACGCCCTCAGCTTCGGCGCCGAGCTGGTCTCAGCCCGGGTGTCCGCCATCGTCCCGCTCCCGGACGGCCGGCAGCGGATCGAGGTTGAGGAGGAGGAGCCCTACTACGCCAAGGCGGTGATCGTCACCGCCGGGGGCCAGCCCCGGAAGCTCGAGGTGCCGGGGGAGCAGGAGTACGCCGGCCGTGGTGTGTCCTACTGCGCGGTCTGCGATGGGGCCTTCTTTCGAGGGGAGCACCTCGCGGTGATCGGCGGAGGGGACGCGGCGATCGAGGAGGCGGCTTTCCTGACCCGCTACGCCGCCAAGGTCACGGTGATCCACCGTCGCGAGGAGTTCCGCGCCCAGCCGCTGCTGCTGGAAAGGGCCCGGCAGAACCCCAAGATCGAGTTCCTGCTCGACACCGTCGTGGAGGAGATAACCGGTGACGAGAACCGGGTGACCTCCCTCAGGCTGCGCAACGTTCGGAGTGGGGAGCGCAGTGAGTTCGCGGTTGGCGGGGTCTTCATCTTCGTCGGCTTCATCCCCAACACCCAGCTGGTGGCCGGGCACGTGGAGCATGACCCTCAGGGGTATTACCTCACCGACGCCAACATGCGCACTTCGATTCCCGGGATCTTCGCCGCCGGGGACGTGCGGGCGCAGTTGACCCGCCAGGTCACCACCGCGGTCGGAGACGGCACCACCGCCGCCATCGCGGCCACCAAGTACGTCGAGGAGGAGTTGGCCCAGCCCGAGATGGCGGCAGTCCCCGCCGGGTGAGCATCGTCACCGGGGGGGGCGACCAGGGCGAGACCAGCCTGCTGTACGGCGGGAGGGTGCCCAAGGATGACCTCCGGACGGAAGCCTACGGCGCCCTGGACGAGGCCATATCGGCCATGGGGCTGGCCAGGTCCCTGTGCTCCCGGGGCGAGGTCGCCGAGGGTCTCCTGGAGTTGGAGCGGGAGTGCTTCACCGTGGGGGCGGAGCTGGCCACCGACCCTCACCTTCGAGACCGGCTGGAGAAGCACTTCCCGGTGCTCTCCCAGGAGGCCCCGGACCGGCTGGAGGCATGGGTGCACCGTCTTGAGAATGAGGTCGGCATACCCGCGGGGTTCGTTCTTCCCGGGGGCTCGCCCGCAGCCGCGGCCATCGACCTGGCCCGCTCCGTGGTGCGGAGGGCGGAGCGCCGCGCGGTCTCCCTGCAGCGCCAGGGTCTGTTGGGGAATCCTGAGGTTCTCCGCTACCTCAATCGGCTCTCCGACCTGCTCTTCATGCTGGCGCGGCAGGAGGAGGCCGGAGGGACCGTCCTCAAGTGAGGCCCGGCCGCGTCGCTTAACCTTGGGACGATGACCCCCAATGCCCCTCCAGAGGTACGCCGACGGTGTCTGGTGAGCGGTCGGGTCCAGATGGTGGGGTTTCGGGCCTACGCGGCCCGCCGGGCCGATGAGCTGGGACTCGTGGGATGGGTGCGCAACCGGAGGGACGGGCGGCTGGAGACCCTGGCCCAGGGGCCGCTGCCGGCGGTGCTCGAGTACATCGACTTCCTGCAGGTGGGCCCCCCTGCCGCGCTGGTGGAGGCGGTCCAGGTTGAGGAGGAGGCGGTGGGACCCGGGCTCCCACCCTTCTCGATCGACGGCTGATGGAAGTCCGCAACCGCTACGGCGTCCTCGGGCCCCTCCTGGCCGGCTCCCGCGATCGCCTGGACGACTTGCGCCGAAGGCACGGACCCGGCCGGCTCGAGCAACTGGCCGCAGACGCTCCGGCGCCGCGTGGCTTCCGGAGTGCCCTCGCCGGCCCTGGGCTGGCCATGATTGCCGAGCTGAAGCGAAGCTCACCCTCCGCCGGCGCCCTTCGGCCCGGCCTTGATCCCCTTGAGCTGGCTCCCGCCCTCGCCCGGTCGGGGGCTGCTGCTCTCTCCGTCCTCACCGAGCCGGTCCAATTCGGGGGCTCGCTGGACGACCTTCGCTCGGTGTGCGCCGCCACCACCGTGCCGGTCCTGCGCAAGGACTTCCTGGTCGGGCCGGAGCAGGTGTTGGAGGCCCGGGCCGCCGGTGCCGACGCCGTGCTGCTCATCGTCCGCGCCCTGGAGCTGGAGACGCTCCGGAGCTGCCTGCAGATGGCCCGCGACCTGGGGATGGACGCGCTGGTGGAGGTCCACGATCAGCCGGAGATGCGCATCGCCGCCAGCCTGGGGGCGGATCTGGTGGGGATCAACAACCGGGATCTGGACCGGCTCACCGTCGACCTGCGGACCACCGAGGAGCTGGCCCCCCTCGCCCCGCCGGGGGCCATTCTGGTCTCGGAGTCCGGCATCGCGAGTCCCTCCGACGTCTCTCGGGTGATCGCCTGCGGCGCCGACGCGGTCCTGGTCGGCGAGGCCCTGATGCGGTCCCCGGATCCGGCGGCGCGGCTGCGGGAGCTCCTGTCGTTGGGGGGGGCTGCGCTTTGAGGGTCAAGATCTGCGGGATCACCACCCGGGAGGACGCCCGGGCCGCGCTGGACGCCGGCGCCGACGCCATCGGGATGGTGCTCCATCCCGGAAGCCCGCGGCGGGTCTCATTCCAGCAGGCGAGGGAGATCTCCGACTATGTGGGCGCGGCCGCCGACCGCTTCGGGGTGCTGGTCGATGCGAGTCTGGCGGAGCTGGCCGAGCTGGCGGCGTCATGTCACCTCACCGCCCTCCAGCTCCACCTCCGCAGCTGCCCCCGGGAGCTGATCACGCAACTCCCAGTGCCCATCCTGCCCTTCCTGCCTGGCGACCGGCTGGCGCTGCGCCAGTCGGCGGAGTGGTGGCCCAACCTCCCCGTCCTCGTGGACTCCCTGACGTCGGAGGGTGCCGGGGGCACGGGCGCGCCGGCAGACCTGGAGGTGGCCGCGGCCCTGGCGAGACACCGGCCGGTGTGGATCGCCGGAGGCCTCTCCCCCGAGAACGTCGCCCAAGCGGTGATGGACGTCCGGCCGGAGGGGGTGGACGCCAGCTCATCACTGGAGGCCGCCCCGGGACGGAAAGACCGCGGGCTGGTGCTGCGCTTCGTGGCCGCCGCCCGTGAGGCCGCGGAGGCGGCATGAACGGCCCCGGTCGGCTCATCGTGACCTCGCCGCCCTCCAGGGGGAGATATGGCGAGTTCGGGGGCAGCTTCGTGCCGGAGACCGTGGTTCCCGCCCTTCAGGAGCTGGAGGCGGCCGCGGTCGAGGCACTCGGCGATCCCCTCTTCCTCGCTGAGTTTTACGGGCTGGAGGCGGGATACGCCGGGAGGCCCACGCCACTGCACCACGCCCGCAGACTCTCCGAGCGGGTCGGGCGGCCGGTCTGGTTGAAGCGCGAGGACCTCCTCCACACTGGAGCCCACAAGCTGAACAACGCCCTCGGCCAGCTCCTCCTGGCGAAGCGGATGGGGAAGCACCGAATCGTGGCCGAGACCGGCGCCGGTCAGCACGGACTGGCCACGGCCACCGCCTGTGCCCTCCTGGGGATGGAGTGCGTCGTCTACATGGGCCGCGAGGACATGCGCCGCCAGGCGGTGAATGTGGCCAAGATGGAGCTGCTGGGGGCCAGGGTTGAGCCCGTCGGGGACCCGGCGGCCACCCTCAAGGACGCCACCTCGGAGGCCATCCGCTACTGGGTCACCAACGTGCGCGACACCCACTACGTGATCGGGTCGGTGGTGGGGCCCCACCCCTACCCCTGGCTGGTGAGGACGCTGCAGTCCGTGATCGGCAGCGAGGCGCGGGCGCAGATGCTGGAGCTCGCCGGTCGTCTGCCGGAGGTGGTGATCGCCAGCGTCGGGGGAGGCAGCAACGCCATGGGGATCTTCGCCGCCTTCCTTCCGGACGCCGAGGTCCAGCTGCTGGGGGTGGAGGCTGGCGGGCGAGGCCCCCAACCCGGCGCTCACGGAGCCAGCCTGGGGTTGGGAACCCCCGGTGTGCTTCACGGCTCGCGGTCGTACATCCTCCAGGATCCCGACGGGCAGGTGCTGCCCACGCACAGCATCTCCGCCGGGCTCGACTACCCGGGGGTGGGTCCGGAGCACGCCAACCTGAAGGCCACCGGGAGAGCCTCCTACGTGGCGCTGGACGATCGCCAGGCGCTCGAGGCCTTCCACCTCCTGACCCGGCTGGAGGGGATCATCCCCGCCCTCGAATCCAGCCACGCCATGGCCGCGGCCCTGCGGCTGCCGGCGGATGGGGGCCCGATCCTGGTGTGCCTCAGCGGCCGGGGGGACAAGGACCTGGAGACGGTGCTCGGCCGGGAGTCAGCTTGAGCCCCGAGGGCGACCCGCTCCGCGCCGCGCTGCCGAGCTCGCGTGGGGAGCCGCGGGTTTGCCCCTACCTGATGGCCGGGTTCCCGGAGCCGGAGGCCACAGCTGACCTGCTGCTGGCGGCCGAGGCCGGCGGCGGCGCCGTCATCGAGCTCGGCATTCCCCACTCCGATCCCCTCGCCGACGGACCCACGATCCAGGCGGCGGGTCGCCTGGCACTATCCCGCGGGATGACCTCCCGGATCGCCCTGGCCCAGGTGGCACAGGCGCGGTCACGCGGGCTGCGGGTCCCGGTGGTGTGCATGACCTACCTGAACCCGGTGGCCCAGTTCGGTTTGGAAGAGTTCTGCCAGGCCGCGGCGGCCGCCGGGGTGGACGGCGTCCTGGTTCCCGACCTCCCCCTGGAGGAGATGGATGGGCTGGGTCGCGCCGCCTCGAGAGCCGGGCTGGCCCTGTGCACCATGGTCGCTCCCACCACACCCGATGAGCGGCTGGCCCTGGCCGCCGCCCGCGCCAGCGGGTTCGTCTACTGCGTCTCCCGGACCGGGGTCACCGGGGCCGGCGAGCCAACCGAGGGGGCCGGGCTGCTGGAACGAGTTCGAGCGCTCAGCGACCGGCCGCTGGTCCTGGGATTCGGGGTCCGCCGCCGCTCCCAGGTGGTGTCCCTGGCCGGCCTCGCGGATGGGGTGGCGGTGGGAAGCCGGATCGTCGAGGCCGCCGGTGGAGAGGCGCCCGCTGCCGCCGTGCGGGACGTCGTGGCCGAGCTCTGCGGCCGGTAGGTCAGGCCGACAGCCCTCCGTCCACCACCAGAACCTCCCCGGTGATGAAGGAGGCCGCCGGGCTGCAGAGGAAGGCCACCGCCGCGGCGATCTCGGACGCGGTCCCCTCGCGCCGCAACGGGGTCAGCCGGACCAGCTCCTTGAGCATCTCCTCGCTGAGAGAGCTGTTGGTCAGCTCGGTGCGCACATAGCCGGGAGCGACGGCGTTGCAGGTGATCCCCCGCGTGCCCAGCTCCTTGGCCACCGACTTGGTGAGCCCCACCAGCCCGGCCTTGGCCGCGGCGTAGTTGGCCTGACCGGGGTTTCCCCCCAAGCCCACGATCGAGGTCACGTTGACGATCCGTCCCCAGCGGGACCGCATCATCTGTGGGACCGCCGCCTTGGTGACGTGGAAGGCGGCCGAGAGGTCGGTCCGGAGCACCTGGTCCCAGTCCTCGGCGCTCATCCGGAGCAGCAGCCGATCCCTGAGGATGCCAGCGTTGTTGACCACCACGTCAAAGGGGCCGGAGCCGGCGAACAGCTCCGCCACTTGGGCTGGGTCCCCCACGTCTGCCTGCTGGAGCGTGGCGCCGGGTATCTCCGCTGCCACAGACTCGGCGGACTCGCGGTCGGCGCGGAAGTTGATCACCACTTCGGCTCCCATGGCCGCGAGTTCCCTGGCCACCGCCGCACCGATCCCCTTCCCACCTCCGGTAACCAGCGCTCGCCGACCGCTCAGGTTCAGGTCCACCGCTAGCCCAGCTGCGGCTCGACGAGGAGCTCGTCCGCGTTCCAGGTCGAGACCCCCGGCATGTGCTTGGCGGCCAGGCTGGCTAGGACGCGTCCCGGGCCGAGCTCCACCACGGTGCTCACCCGGAGCCGCTGCAGGGCGGCCATGGTCCGGGCCCACTGCACCGGCCTCAGAAGGTGTCCCTGGAGCTCGGAGCGCAGGGAGCGGGCCGAGCGCAGCACCAGCCCGCTGCCGTTGGCCACCAGGGGGATCTGGGGTGGCCGGATGGGCAGCTGTCGAACCTTTTCCGCCAGCACCAGGGCAGCCCGCGCCATGAGGGGGGAGTGGGCCGCCAGAGGGATCTCCAGGACCGTCACCCGGCGGGCGCCGGCCCGGGTGGCCATCTCCTCAGCCCGGGAGATCGCCGCCGCCTCCCCGCTCAGGATGAACTGGTTGGGCGAGTTCAGATTGGCCATCCAGATGCCGCCCTGGCTACCAGCGGCGGCGCGGATCTCCTGGACCTGACCTTCGTCCAGGCCCACGATCGCCAGCATCCGACCGGGGCTGGTCTCCGCCGCGGCGGCCATCAGCCGGCCGCGTTCCCGCACCAGCAGGAGTGCCTCTTCCCAGCTCAGAGCCCCGGAGGCGGCGTAGGCGCTGATCTCCCCGAGGCTGTGGCCGGCGACCACCTCCACCCCGACCTCCCCAAAGCGCTCGCGGAAGGCCTGGTGGGCCGCGTACGAGACGGCGACCACGCAGGGCTGGATGTTCTCGGTGCGGAACAGCTCCTCAGCGGGACCCTCGAAGCAGAGCCGACGCACCGGCATCTGCAAAACTTCCTCCGCCCGCTGGAGCGCCGCCCGGGCTGAGGGGAAAAGCCGGTCAAGATCCCGGCCCATGCCTGGGCGCTGCACCCCCTGACCCGGGTAGAGGAGTGCCAGCGGGCCGCTCAGGGTGGGGAGGGGGAGGGAGAGGGTCACGCCGCCCCGTGCTGCTCCTGGAGGAACTCCCAGAGGTCCCCCACCTTGCGCATCCCCTCCAACCGCTCCGGGGGCAGGGACACCTGGTAGCGGTCCTCGATGGCCATGATCAGCTCGACAAGGTCGAGCGAGTCGGCGGCCAGGTCGCGGGCGAAGCTGACATCCAGCTGGACGCGGTCGGCATCCACTCCGAGGATCTCCCCCGCCATCCGCTGGAGTTCTGAAAAGTCGAGGGGCTCCCCTGAGGGGGCCGGGTTTGTGGCGCTCACCTGTTCACGCTCCTTTGGCGTTGGTTGAAGTGCCCCGCCCCAGAACCAGGCTGGCGTTGTGTCCTCCGAACCCGAAGGAGTTCGAGAGCGAGACGCGCACATCGGCCGGCCGGGCCTGGTTGGGGACATAGTCGAGGTCGCATTGCGGATCTTGATCCTCGAGGTTGATGGTCGGGGGCAACAGG
This sequence comes from bacterium, assembly GCA_021801645.1. Taxonomy (GTDB): domain Bacteria; phylum Chloroflexota; class Dormibacteria; order Aeolococcales; family Bog-877; genus JAJYXT01. Next base: position 20,016 of record JAJYXT010000010.1, on the reverse strand, counting down.
CCCCGGTCCATGGCCAGCACGCAGGCAGCGGCCTCAATGGCTCCGGCGGCTCCCAGCAGGTGCCCGGTCATCGACTTGGTGGAGCTCACCGGGACGGTCCGGGCCCGCTCGCCCAGCACCTGGTGGATGGCCAGGGTCTCGGCGATGTCGCCCAGCTGGGTCGAGGTGCCGTGGGCGTTCACGTAGTCCACGTCCGCCGGCGCGAGCCTAGCCTTGCGCAGAGCGGCTCGCATAGCGCGGGCGGCGCCCCGCCCCTCCGGGTCCGGGGCCGTGAAGTGATACATGTCGGCGCTCGCCCCCGCCCCCAGCACCTCACCCCAGATCCGGGCCCCCCGGGAGACCGCGTGGCCCATCTCCTCTAGCACCAGGACCGCCGCCCCCTCCGACATCACGAAGCCGTCCCGGCCCATGTCGAATGGGCGCGAGGCGGCGGTGGGATCCTGGTTGCGCCGACTCATGGCGCTCAGCTGGCAGAACGCGCCGATCATGAGTGGTGTGAGCGAGGCCTCGGCGCCGCCGGCGATCATGGCCACCGCGTCACCCCGGCGGATCACCTCGAAGCCATCGGCGATGGCATGGCCGCTGCTGGCGCAGGCGCTCACCACCGCGTAGTTCGGCCCTCCCGCCTGCAGCTCAATGGCGACCAGGCCGGCGGCGATGTCGGTGATCATCATGGGAGCCGTGAAGGGGCTGATCCGGCTGACCCCTCGTTCCAGGAGCATCCGGTGCCCCCGCTCGATCTCCTCCATCCCCCCGGCACCGGAGCTCAGCACCACTCCGACGGCATCCGGGTCCATGGTCGAGGGCCGAAGTCCGCTGTCCTCGACCGCCATGCGCGCGGCCGCCAGCCCCAGCTGGCAGTACCGGGCCACGTGGCGGGCCGTCTTGCGGTCCATGTACAGCTCTGGCTCGAAGTCCCTGACCTCGCCCGCGATCTGGGTCGGGTAGCCGGTGGTGTCGAACTGGGTGATCCGTCCGATCCCCGAGCGCCCCTGACTCAGGCTCTCCCAGACCGCCTCCACGCCGGTGCCCACGGGCGTCACCAAGCCCATGCCGGTGATCGCCACCCTCACCCCCGTCCCGTCGGAACCGGTCACTGAACCCCCAGCATAGGGACAAAGTGTTCGGATCGCATCGGCCTGCCTGACTGAGAAGACGGCACTCGCCTAGGACATGATGTCCTAATCCAGGCGGAGCTTGAGCGGCCCCCGCGCCTGCTCCGACCACACCCGCGGACCGTCCTCGTCGAGCTTGTCGGGGTCAAGGATGGTCCCCGATTCCATCACCTGGCGCGCCCATTTGACGGCGGGGTACTGGTTCACGGCAACACAGGCCCGCAGCCGCCCGCCATCCAGCTGCAGGGCGGTGAAGCGACCGGAAGCCGGGTCGCCCCGCACCAGGGAGGGACGTGCTGGCGCCCAGGTTCCCAGCTGCTGGACAGTCGAGCCGTACAGCTCCGTCCAGACGTAGGGCAGGGCGGAGAAGTCCTCGACCGGGCCCAGCATCGACTCGGCTGCGTGGCGGCCCTGCAGCTGAGCGTTGTCCCAGTGCTCGGACCGGGTGGTCCCGCCAGGGCTGGGAAAGCGGGCGATGTCCCCTGCGGCCAGGATCTCCGGCACAGAGGTGCGGCAGGCGCCGTCAACCAGCACCCCGTCCCCAACCTGGAGCCGGGCCTTCTGGGCCAGCTGCACCCGGGGCCGGGCCCCGACCGCCAGCACCACCAGCTGGCAGGGGATGACCGACCCGCCATCCAGGACCGCCGCCTCCACCTCCCCCGAGCCCTCGAAACGGGTCACGGTGGCGCCGGTCCGGAGCTGCACCCCGTGCTCCCGATGCTGTTCGGCGGCCCACTCGGCGACCTCGGGCCCGAGGGCCCCGAGGGCGATGTTCCCGGCCTCCACCAGATGAACCTCGCAGCCCATCTCGCGGGCGGTGGCCGCCACCTCGCTGCCCAGGAATCCCGCCCCCAGGACCAGAACCCCGGAACCTTTCCGGAGACGCTGGCGGATCCGGTCGGCATCCTCGACGGTGCGGAGCGTCTCCACCCCGGTCAGGTCGGCGCCCGGGATGGCCGGGCGGATCGCTTCGGAGCCCAGGGTCAGCAGGAGTCGGTCATAACGCAGGCGCTCCCCGTCAGCCAGGGTGAGGGTCCGGTCCAAAGCGGACAGCCCGGTGACCCTGGTCGAGGTCCGCACCTCGACGGCGTTCTCGGCATAGAAGTCGGCCGGGCGGACGAGAAGCCGGGACTCCGGCAGCTGCCCTCTCAGGTACTGCTTCGAGAGTGGGGGGCGCTCATGGGGGAGGCGGGGCTCGTCGGTGAACACCACCAGCCGGCCGTCGAATCCCAACTCCCGAAGGCGCTCCACCGCCCGGCCCGCGGCCAGACCCCCTCCGACGATGGCGAACACGGGAGATGCGGCCACCAGGGCAGGGTAGCGCTCGGCCCCTCCGGCGGCAGACGCCCTGCCGCCCGACTATGCTCACGCTCGATGCCAGAGCGAGTCGCGACGTCGGCACCCCGGAAGCCGGGATAGCTGAGATGGCCAGGGCGGCCGCCGGCCCGGTCGGGGTCCTGGCGGGACGGGAGGAGGTACTGGTCCTGCCGCGCGAGGTCGCCCTCGGACCGGTGCCCTGGCACGGGATCCGCCGGGAAGGGGTGGGCGAGGTCCTGGCCGCCATCCCCCGTCACGGGCGCTTCCTGCCGCGGTCGGAGGTCGAGGATGACGACCGCTGGCAGCAGGTGATCCCTCACCTGGTGGTGAGCTCCGGCCAGAGGGTGCTGGCCATGCGCCGGCTCAGCCGGGGCAGCGAGCGCCGGCTGAGGGGGCAGGTGACCCTGGGGGTCGGTGGCCACATCAACTCCGAGGATGGGCCGCTGGAGTTGGCCTTCCGGAACGGCTGCCTTCGGGAGTGGGCCGAGGAGGTGATCTCCCCCGAGCCGGCCGCCGGGCGGCTTGTGGGGCTCATCAAGGACGGCGCGGGCGAGGTGGGCCGGGTCCATCTGGGAGTCTTGGTCATGGTCACGGCCGGGGAGGGGGGGGTCACCATTCGCGAGGACGACAAGCTGGAGGGGCGGCTCCTGACGGTGCCCGAGCTCGAGGTGCTCTATCTGGAGATGGAGACGTGGTCCCAGTTTGTCTATGACCACCTCCTCAGGGCGGGCGGGGATCACCTGCCGGACCGCGGCCCGGAGATCACCCTGCCCGCCTCCCCAGCGCGGGCGGCTGGTAGACTCCGGGAATGAGCTACCAGCCGGAGCCGGAGACTGGCCACAACCGCCCCCCGCTCTGGGTCACCACGGGCACCGGGTTCGACGGCTATCGCGTGGTGCGCCAGCTGGGCGTGGTGCGGGGCCTCATGATCCGCTCCCGCTCCGTGGTCGGCAACATCGGGGCCGGGCTGCAGCAGTTCGTCGGCGGCCGCCAGACCGTGTATATGACGATGAGCGACCACGCCCGCCAGGAGGCCTTTGACCTCATGGTCGAGCACGCCGCTGCCCTCGGGGCCAATGCCGTCCTCGCGATGCGGTACGACTCCAACGAACTGTCCCCCGGAGTGAGCGAGATCCTCGCCTATGGCACCGCGGTGGTGATCGCGGCTGTGGACGCCTCGGCGGCCGCTCCGCCCTCGACTCCGGCCTGAGCATCCCCGGCACCCTTCCGCAGCATCCGCAAGTCCATCCCAGGATTGAAAATGAGCACCAAGGTTCGCATTCCCAGTCCTCTGCGCCAGCTCACCGGGGGGCTGGGCGAGGTCCAGGTGGAGGCGGCCACCGTCGGTGGGGCACTGGCCGACCTGGAGCGGAGGTTTCCCGGGTTCCAGGCCCGCCTCTTCGAGGCCGACGGGTCCCTCCGGCACTTTGTCAACGTCTACCGCAACGATGAGGACATCCGTACCTCGGGCGGGCTGGACACCGTCCTCGAGCCCCAGGATGAGCTCAGCATCGTTCCCGCCGTCGCGGGCGGGCTGAGGTAGTCGACAGAGCCAGGCCCCAGATGGTGCTTGCGACCCCGGCCGTGGGTGTGCGCGAGCCCCAGCGAGGTGCGGCGTTGGTCGCGTCGGAGACGACCGACCCCACGCCACCCCGGATTCCCGCCTGGACGGCGCCGTTGCTGGAGCGGCTGGCGGGGACCGTGCCTCGCCCCACCCTGGTGGCGGTGGCCATGAGCGGAGGGGTGGACAGTTCGGTCGCCGCGGCTCTGCTCGCGACTGCAGGGCTCCCGGTCGTGGGGGTGACCATGAGGTTGTGGGCGGAGGAGGAGTTCGAGCGGGGGGAGGGGGGCTGCTGCTCCCTGGACGCGGTGGAGGACGCCCGGCGGGTCTGCGCCCGGCTGGGAATCCCCCATTACGTCATCAACCTTCGCGAACAGTTCGAGCGGGCGGTGGTGGGGCATTTCCTTGAGGAGTACCGGGTGGGCCGGACCCCGAACCCCTGCGTCCGCTGCAACGAGACCGTGAAATTTGCCGACCTCTATCTGCGCATGTCGCGGGTGGGTGCCAGCCACCTGGCCACCGGTCACTACGCCCAGTTGGAGCCGGGCGGCCCCGTAGCGGCGGTGCTGCGACGGGCGCGCGACCCCCGCAAGGACCAGTCCTACACGCTCTACCGGACGCCTCCCGAGGTGCTCGCTCGCTGCCTGTTCCCCCTTGGCACCCTGGAGAAGACCAGGGTCCGCGAGCTGGCCGCCGCGCTCGGCCTGGGCGTCGCGGCCAAGCCGGACAGTCAGGAGCTCTGCTTCGTGGGCGGGGGGGACCACAGGGATCTGCTGGCACGGGAACTCACCGGCTCGTTCTCCGAGGGCCCGGTGGTCGACCGGGACGGGATGCTGGTGGGGCGCCACCGGGGGCTGCCCTTCTACACCGTGGGGCAGCGGCATGGTCTCGGTCTGGAGTCACGCCGTCCGGATGCCGAGCCCCTCTACGTATACCAGGTGGACCGCTCATGCAACACCCTCCGGGTGGGCCCCTGGACTTCCTTGCTGAGAACCGGCTGCCGCATCTCCCGGGTCGTGGCCCTGGTACCCCCGTCGGGCCGTGGCTGGCACCGGGCCCTGGCCCAGCTCAGGGCCCACGCCAAGCCGACCCCGGTCACCTGGCGGCTCATCCCAGGGGATCGGGCTGAGATCCACTTTGCCACCCCTCAGGCGGCGGTCTCGCCCGGCCAGTCGCTGGTCCTCTACGATGGGGACCAGGTGGTGGCCGGCGGGGAGATCGAGGTGGAATCCGGGGAGGAGTTCGACTGATGGCCTGGCCGATGGAGGCCGTCCTGCTGCTCGTGGGCCTGGCCGGCTGCCTTCTCGCCTGCGCATCGCTGCAGCTCGCCTACAGCTGGTGGAGCTGGCCGCTGGCGCTGGTCGGGCTGGCTACCCTCCTCGCCCTGCTGGCCGAGGTGGGAGCCCTGAACGGCTCATTCGGGCCGGTGCTGGCCGCCGGAGTGGGGGTCCCGACCCTCATCCTGGCCGGCGTGGCCGTGGCCGGCCTGGCCGTGTACCTGCTGCTGCCCCCTCCGGCACCCAGGCCATCGGGTCTCCCGGTCCCCACCGGTCCGGCTGCGAATCCCGACAGCGAGGCCTGAGGGTGTTCTCCGCAGTGCTGGGGCTGGTGGTGGCCATCCTGCTGGCCGCCGGCCTGCTCCGGCTCAGTCCGCCGTCCGGATCCTTGGGGAGGACCCGGCTTCTGGTGCGCCGCAGCGGCCTTCTCACCTGGGGTTACGCGCCAGCCGGGCTTGTGGTGCTGGTGCTGGCCGTGATCGGCAACGGGTCGGCAGCGATGCGGCTGGCGGTGCTCGGGGTTCTGGTGCTGGTCGCGCTGCTGAGTGCTGGGTTCCTGATTCGCCGTCCCCGGGCTGACTGATGAGTGCCTCGCTTTCGGTCGGGGTGCCCGAGGCGGCGCCGCCGGTGCGTGGGCGGCGCGGCCGGGAGCTGTATCGGGCCACCCTGGAGCAGATCGAGGGACTGCAGTTCGGCGGCGGCCCGCTCCGGGCCGCTGAGGAGCTCGGGGTGGCTGCCCTCTGGGCGATCAGGGCGGGAGCCTCCGCTCCCGAGGCGGCGCTCTCGGTGGCTCAGCTCGCGGGCGCCGCCGAGCTGACCCAGCGGGCTTTGGAGTGGCATTGGGCGGCGGCTCGGGGCCGCTCCCAGGTGGGGGTGGGGACGCTGGCCGGTGACTACTGCCTGGCTCAGGCGGCCGCCCTCCTGACCCGCTGCGGCAGCGTCGAGTATGAGGCCGCCCTCGCCGATGGGCTCACTGCGGCCGGCGCGGCGCTGGCGAACGAGGCGGACATCGGTGTCGTGGTGCGCCAGCTGCTGCCTCCGGCTGGATGGAGCGCGGCCCGCGCGGCCGGAGCCTCGGGCGAGGCCCAGGCCCGGTGGTGGCGAGGCGGCCGGCGGCTGGCTGCGGTTGGCGGTACCCGGGGTGACTCCCTCCCGGTGCCCCCGGAGGTTGGGGCACTCCTGTCCTCCCGCGACCCCCTGGAACGGCAGCTCGGGCGCACCCTCAGCGGGGATCCGGCCGCGGTGGCGGCCCCGATGGCCCGCCTGCTGGGGGCCGGGGGGAAGCGGATCCGGGCTCGACTGGTCCTCATCGCCGCGGAGCTGGGACCCGCCTACCGCCCGGGGGCGGCCCTGAGCGGCGCGGCCGCGATGGAGATCATCCACGCCGCCACCCTATGCCACGACGACCTCGTCGACGGGGCCGATTCGCGCCGCGGCGCCCCCACGGTGGCTGCCACCCAGGGCCCCCTGGTCGCGCTCGGCGTGGGCGATTTCTACCTGGGGCGGGCCTCGGGCATGGTCGCCAGGCTCGGCGACGTGCGGGTATCGCGGGCCTTCGCCAGGGCGCTGGTGGAGATCGCAGACGGGCAGCTCCTGGAGCTGGAACGCCGCTCGGTGTGGTCGGGGGCACTCACTCCGTATGTCCAGGTTGCGCGCCGAAAGACCGGCTCCCTTCTCTCGGCCTGCGGATCCATCGGGGCCCTGGTCTCCGGGGCCAGCACCCGGGAGGTCAGGGCGGTGGCGCGGTTCGCCCGCGACCTGGGGCTGGCCTTCCAGGGGATCGACGACTGCCTCGACTTCAGTGACCCCGGCCGAACCGGCAAGCCGGCGGGGATCGACCTGGCCCAGGGGATTTGCGGCCTCCCCGTTCTCTGCGCCCTGAGGGGGCCACACCGCGCCGAGGTGCTCGTTCGCCTACGCCGCATGGAGCGGGTTTCCCCGGGGGAGGCCGCATCGCTGCGGGAACAGGTGGTGTCGCTGGTCCACGAGTCCGGCGCCCTCGCGGGTGCCCGTGAGGTGGCCGACGGCTGGAGCGGGGCGGCTCTGGCCCACATCGCTGGTCTACCGCCTTCCCTCAGGTCGCGACTTGAGGCCTTCGCCGACCGCCTCACCCTGCGTGACCGCTGAGCATCAGCCCTCGGAGGTCGATCTCGCTCCCATAAAATGACGGCCCGTGCCACGTGCACTGGGCCGGGTCGCGCCGGGCGCGGCGGCTGTGACCAATTCGGTCAGGAGGCGCTACGGTAAATGATCGCGGTCGCGGTTGGGGGCGGGGTGGCGATCGGGTCGGGCTTCGCCTTCCTCTGGCGCCACGACCGTCCCGGCCAGCTCCTGGCGCTTTTGCTCCTCTCCCTGGGTCTGGGGGTGGCCATGGCCGGCGCCGGGGCGTGGGTGCCGGCGGTTGTGGAGGTCGTTCTGCTGGGTGGCTCGGGGGTCGCCGTCCTCACCGCCCTGGATCCCGGGTCGCCGGGGGCGGAGGAGGGTGGTGCCCCTCGCACCGCGCTCTCCGTCGCCATCCCAGGGGCGGCAGCCGTGCTCACCTTCGCGCTCCTGGTGGGCGTGGGAGCGGCCACTACCGCCGGCTTTCCCAGTTCCGCAGCTGCCCCGTCGCCGGCCCGGGTGGGGACGGCCTTCCTCCTGGGAGCTGGGGTGCCGGTGCTGGGCATCCTGGTTCTGGCCGCCTTCGTCCTGATCTCCGCCGCGGTCCTCGTCCGCCGCGACCGTCGCGAGGTGGTCGAGGAGCAGGCCGAGGCGGCCCGACGGCGGCGGCTCCGCGAGCAGCGGCGCCGAGCCGAGCAGCGGGCGGCGGCGCGCGCCGCCGCCCGAGCGCAGCGCCGGGGAGGGCGCGGATGAACGGGTCGGCCGCCGGCCTCCTGGTGACCGCCGCCGCGGTGGCGGCCCTCGGAGTGGCGGCCCTGGTCCACCGCCGCGACTCGCTGGGTGCGTTCGCCGGAGTCGCTCTGCTGCTGGCCGCGGTGACATCGGCCCTGGTGGGCTTCGCGGCCACCGCGCCGACCACGGCCGCGGCGGCCCAGCTTCAGGCTGCCGCGGTGGTGGTCGAGCTGCTCTCAGCGGTGACGCTTCCGGGCGCGGTGGCGGTCGCCCTGGTCCTGCGCCGCCGCACCGGATCAGATCTGCTGGAGCTGGCGGCCCCGCGCACGGCTGACCAGGAGCCGGAAGTTGCCCAGGTCGAGCCCCCCACAGAGGACGCGGACCCGGCGCCACCTCCAGACGAGACCGAGGACGCCTTGGAGCCGGGGTCATGAAGGTATTCGTGGTGGGGTGGGTCGTACTTCTCCTGCCGCTGGGCGGCATCGCCCTCAGCTACCTCTCGGAGACCCGGCGGGGGTCGGCCCTCGGCGTCTGGGTGGGCGGCTGGCTCACCCTGGGGGCCGCCCTCGCCCTCCTCGCCGCCACCGTCCTCCACCACCATCATGTGACCCAGTCCACCATCACCTTCTGGACCTTCTCGGTCACCCAGAGCCCGTTCAACGCCGCCACCACCACGCTGCTGCCGGCCAACTTCCAGGTGGGCGTGGGGTACGCCGCGACCTCCTATGGGGTGATCCTGGCCTCCCTGGTGGCGGCTGCGGTGGTGCTCGGACAGGCCCAGATCATGGCCCAGCTCCGCGCCAGCTCCCAGCTCCCCTCGGTGATGCGCCTATCGGCGCTCCTCGGCCTGTCGGCCGAGCTGGTGGCACTCGCACCGGGCCTCTTCCAGCTCCTCCTCGGCTTTGGCCTGGCGGGGCTGATGGGGGCCATGCTCGCCGGGGTCGGGTCGGGGCGGTCGGCTCGGCGGATCTACCTGGTCTGGACTGGATCCGGGGCTGTTCTCCTCCTGGCCGTGGTCTTCGTCTACGTCAAGTTCGCCGGCCAGGTGGCGCTGGCCGCCACCACCGGAAAGCATCCCAGCACCCAGACGCCCTATGGCCTGAACCTCGAGGCGCTGTACCCCATCTGGGTGGCGGCCCACCACGGGTTGGTGCGGGGAGTTGGGGGACGGACCCTCACGATCTCGGCCGTGCTCTTCATGGTCGCCGCGGCTGGGGCAGCGGGCCAGGCGCCCCTGCAGGGTCTCTGGCGAGCGCTGGCCGCGGCTCGCTCGGGTGCCGGCGCGTTGCTCCAGGGGGTCGCCGGGGGGGTGGTACCGTTGGCTGTGCTCCTGTCCGTCTACCCGTTGCTGCACCTGGCCTCGGGCGCGCAGCCGGCGCTGGTCGGGCTGGGCGCGGCCACCGCCCTGCTGGGCGCGGTTCTGGCTGTCGGGGAGCACCAGCTGCGGCCTTTCGCCGGCTGGGTCGGCCTCAGCCAGACGGGGATGGCGGTTATGGCCGTTGGCCTGGGGGCGCCGGCGGCGGCCACCGCCATGGCGGTGGCCACCGTGCTGGTGGTGGCGGCACTCTCCGCCACCGCCGCTCGCCTGGAGCACGACCTCCGGGTCCGTGCCGTGGACCGGCTGGGGGCGGTCTGGCGGCAGGCTCGCCCTGCGGCCCTGACCTTCCTGGGCGCGCTCGCCGCCGGGGCTGGCGTGGTGGGGGTGGGGGCCTTCTTTGCTCGGGCCGAGGTCCTGGCGGCCGCCCTCAGCGCCGGCTCGGCGCCGGCGCCCCTGCGGGTGCTCGCCATCGTTGCCGGGGTGGCCGTGCCCCTGCTGCTGGCCGCCGCCTGTGCACGGATTGCCTGGCACCTCATCTACGGCGCCGAGCCAGCGGACGTTAGGGAGGCGCGGGCGGTGCGTCGTCAGCTGGCGCAGGGGGCGCGCCAGCCAGGGGCGGTGGTCCCCGTGGTCGCCACCACGCTCGCCTGGCTGGCGGGGGCTTTCTCGTTCTTGCTGGGCCGGCTGCTGCCGCAGGCCGGGTCGGTACCGGGCCTGGGCGGCTCAGGGGCCGGGCTGCTCCTGGTGCTGGTCGCCGGACTTGCCGGTCTCGGCCTGGTCTGGCTGGCCGGCGAACGGGTGCGCCTGACCACGGTGCCGGGCTTGGGGGGCGGTTCCACCCTGGAGGCCGCCGACCGGTGGGTTCTGCTGAGTGTCGGACGGGCGGTGGTGAGCCTGGTTGAGCGGGCGCTTTACCCGGCTGGCGATCTAGCAGCCCAGGGTCTTGCCGACCTCGCCGAGAGCCCGCCACCCGGTCCGACCAGGTGGGAGCCACGGGCGGTCGGGGTGGTGGTCGCGGTGCTGGCGGTGGCAGCCGCCGCGGCGACCTGGTGGGGGACTGTCTGAGTGCCCAGTGACGTCAGCCTGACCCTGATTGTGTTCGTCCCCCTGATCGGGGCGATGGTCATCGCCCTACTTCCGGTGAGGACCGAACTGGAGCGCTTTCGGGTTCGTACCGGCGCCCTCCTGGCCACCGGGCTTCCGCTGGCCATCGCCATCTTCGACCTCCTGGGCGAGGTGGGCAACCCCGCCCAGGGGGCGATAGCCCAGCCCAGCATCGACGCCCCCTGGCTGCGCGGCTTCTACTTCCAACTGGACTACCACCTGGGGGTCGACGGACTGAGCCTCATGCTGCTCTTCGCTGTGACCGCGGTCTTCCCGGCCCTGGTGCTGGCCAGCTGGCGGATGCGGGAACGCACCCGTTCGCACTTCGCCCTGCTGCTGATCGCCGAGACCAGCTTGGCGGGCTTCTTCGCCACCCAGGACCTCCTGCTCCTAGTCGTGTTCTTCTGGCTGCCGGTCTTTCCCCTGGCGCTCCTAGTCGGCTCCGGCTCCCGACCGGGCGCTCGCGAGGCGGGACGGCGCCTTCTGGTGACCCAGTCACTGGGGGCCGCCGCCCTGCTCGTCGCCGCCCTCCTGATGTTGCTGCAAACCGGCAACACCACCTTCAACTTCGTGACCCTCTCCACGGTCGGGCCGCTCAAGGGGGCACCGGGCTTGATCGCGGCCGGGTTGCTGCTCTTCGCCTTCGGCGCGCGCATGGCGATCTTCCCGCTGCAGCGGTGGCTCCTGGACGGCGTGGCCGCGGCGCCGACGCCGGTTGCCATGCTGCTGGTCGTCTCGTCTCTCCCGGTGGGCGCCTACGGGTTGGTCCGGGTGCTGCTGGGGATGGACCCGAGGGGAGGCCTGCAGCTGGTGGTTCCGGTGCTTCTGCTGGCGGTGCTCACCCTGTACTGGTCGGCGCTGCGGGCGGTGGGGGAGAGGGACGTGCGGCGGGCCACCGCCGCCCTTCTTGCAGGCGTCTCGGGCCCGGTGTTGCTGGGGATCATCTCGTTCTCGGAGACGTCTCTCTCGGGCGCCCTGTGGCTCGCCTTCGCCCTAACCTTCGTCGCCCCGCTTTTGGTTCTGGCCATTGGCGCGGTGGCCGATCGTGGCGGTGGTGCTGAGATCACCTCGATAGCCGGACGGGCTGCGGGCGCCGACCGGCTCAAGCTGATGTTCGCCGTGGGGGCGGCGTCCCTCGGCGGCGTTCCCTTCCTGGTCGGCTTTCCCGGGGTGTTCCAGGTGGTGGTGGGCAGCTTCGCCGAGCATCGCTTCATCACCGCGGTCGTGATCCTGGGGATGGGCCTCCTGGCCTATGCCGCCTGGCGGGTTGGCACCGGGCCATTCTGGGCGCCGGGAGGGGAGCCGGAACTCCCCGAGCCCATCACGGACTCACGAGGATCGGAGTTCTACGCGGGGTGGTGGCTGGCGGCCGCCGCGGTGGTGTTCGGGATAACCGCCGGCTACTTCGTCCCCTACACGGTCCATGGCACCGACCTGGTGGCGGCCCGGGTCTCGAGCATGGCCCCGGCCAAGGTGCCCGGCAAGTGAATCTCGCCTTCCTTCAGGACTTCGCCCCGCTGGGCGTCTTGCTGCTGGGGGCGGTCGCCTGCCTGGGCGTGGAGGCAGGCCTTTACGGCTCGCGGGGCGACCGCGGCAGCCTGAGCCGCTGGATAGCACTCGCCTTCACCGGCCTGGCCTTCCTGGCGGCAGTGGGCTTCTGGCGCAGCTCCCTGGGACCGGCGCCCCCGGACGTCGAGCACGGGAGCTTTCTGGTGGACCGCTTCGCGCTCTTCTTCTACGCGGCCGCCCCGGCCGCCGCCGCCGCCATCCTCCTGACCGGTTCCGACCTGGAGGAGCAGCTCGATCCCCACCAGCCCCTCTACCACGCCTTGGTCCTGGTGTCCACCTCGGGGGTGATGCTCACCGCCTCGGGGGCTGATCTGCTCACCCTGCTGGTGGGCCTGGCCACCGTGAGCCTTCCCCTGGTCCTCGGGTCCGCGCTGCGCAAGGTGGATCCCGGGACGGTACGGTCAGCCGCCCGGTCGCTGGTGATCACCGGTGCCCTCCTGGCGACATTCGTGGCAGGGGAGGCGATCCTGGCCGGGCTCGGCCACGCCACCCAACTCAGCCGCCTAGACGCGCTCCCTCCGAGCCCCCTGCTGGGGTTGGCGGCTCTCCTCATCGCCGTGGGGGTCGCCGGGTCCCTGGGGGCCTTCCCGCTCACCTGGTGGAGGGTGAGAGCCACCGCGGCGGTTCCCCTAGGCCCGGCGCTGGCGGGGCTCGCTTTGGGCGCCCTGGGTGGCGCCGCGGCCCTCCTACGGCTGCTGCCGGGCGCCCTGGGCGCGGCGCTTCCCGGCTGGAACGTGGCCATCGCGGTGGTGGCGGCCCTGACCATCCTCATCGCTCCGGCTCTCGCCTGGCGCCAGCGCTCGCTGCTGGCCGCGGTGGGGTACCTATTCGTGGGGGACGCGGCGCTGGTTCTGGTCGGCCTCACCTGGTCAGGCCGCCCGGCCACCGCCGCGGTTCTCTATCTGGTTCTCGGGCTGGTGCCCGTGGTCACGGCCAGCTTGGGCCTTCTGGGCACGCTCGAGCTGTCCGGCGCCGGAGATGGGATCGCCCAACTCCGCGGCCTGGCCTCCCGTTCCCCCCTCCATGCTGGTCTGCTGGCCCTGCTGCTCTCCGCCGTGGTGGGGCTGCCTCCCCTGACCGGCTTCTTCGCCCGCCTCATGGTGGTGGAGTCCAGCCTCCAGGCTGGACTTGGTTGGTTGGCAGTGGTGGTCGTGTTGGGGGCGATTCTCTCCGCAGCCGTGGCCCTGCGCTGGATCCTGGCGCTCCTGGACCCCCAGGCTGAGGGTCAGCCGCTTGAGCTGCCCAGTCGGGCCACCCTCATCGGTCTCGGCCTGAGCGTGGCCGCTCTCGCCGGGTTCACCGTGACCCTCGGCCCCCTGATGGGCATCGCCGCTCGCGCCGCCCTGGCCCCGCTCGCGGGCCCCTGAGGGTCAGCCGGCGCCGTACTGGGCGAGGATCTGGTGCACCCGCTCGGTCATGGCCAGCGCCTCATCCATCGGTCGCTGCCACATGTTCCGGCCGAAGATGAAGCCCGTCCCGCCTGCCGCCATGCAGTCCTCGATCCGTCCCAGGAGCTCCTGGTCACCGATCTTGCTGCCGCCGGCGAAGATCACGAGCGAGCGCCCACCCGACCGGATCACTCGAGCGAGCATCTGGCGCCGATCCTCCGCCAGGCTGTCGTAGGGCGCCGGCGACGCACCGTCGGCCTCACCGTGAGCCCGCGGGATGTTGATCTTGATGACGTCCGCACCCATCTCGGAAGCGACCCGGGCCGCGTAGTCCACCGCGTACAGGCTGTCCTGCCCCCCCTTCTTGGCGATGGCCGACCCCCGGGGGTAGGACCAGCAGATGAGTGGCATTCCGTAGCGCTCGCACTCCCGGCGGACCTCGTTCATCTGGCGCAGATCCCGGTCCTGGGCCGGAGAACCGACGTAGCAGGTGTAGCCCACCGCGGAGGCCCCCAAGCGGACGGCGTCCTCCACCGAGGAGGTCAGAGGCGAGAAGGCCTCATCGGAACTGGGCACATTGGTTCGGCCGTTGACCTTGAGCACCAGGGGCAGCCGGCCGGCGTAGCGGGACTGGTAGCGCTCCGCCAGCCCGATCTGCAGGGCGATGCCGGAATACCGCCCGCGCAACGCCAGCTGGCATTGGAAGTCCGGATCGAGGGCTGGGGGATTGGCGAAGAAGTCCACCGGGCCGTGCTCCAGACCCTGGTCCACCGGCAGGAGCAGCAGGGTGCCGTTGCCCGGGCCGTGGTCATAGAGGAGGTTGTGGAGCCGGGCACGCTTGCCCGGGGAGAGGGCCATGTCGTCCAGGGTGGTCCGGGTCGGGGAGTTGCTGCTCATCCCCTGAGGTTACAACGTCGCATCGGAGGGCGGGGCCGCGTCGGACCGGGTGATAATCCCCGCGTGTTGGAGCGGGCACCGGCGCCGCTGCGGTTCGAGGCGGTGAGCAAGGAGTTCGAGGGCCGAAGCGCCGTCTCGGGGCTGGACCTGGAGCTGGGGGCTGGCGAGCTCTTCGGCCTCATCGGCCCCAACGGCGCCGGCAAGACCACCACCATCAAGATGGCGGTCGGCCTGCTGCGGCCCAGCAGCGGCCGGATCACGGTGTGCGGCCACGACGTGCAGGCGGACGGTGGCCGTGCCAGGCGTCACCTCGGGTATGTCCCGGATAGCGCGCCGTTGTACGAGAAGCTCACGGGAGCCGAGTTTCTGCAACTCGCGGGGGACCTCCACGGGGTCAGCCGCCGCCGTCGCGAGCGCCGCATCCCAGCTTTACTCGAAGCACTGGAGCTGTCCCAGGCCGCCCCGCAGCTGGTCCAGTCCTATTCCCGGGGGATGCGGCAGAAGCTGGCCCTGTGCGCAGCGTTGATCCACGATCCCGAGGTGGTGCTGTTGGACGAGCCCACGGTGGGCCTCGATCCCAAAGCGGCCCGCCAGCTGCGCTCCATCCTCAAGGCGCTCTGTGCCACCGGACACGCGGTCTTCCTCAGCACTCACGCTCTGGACGTCGCCAGCGCCCTCTGCGACCGTGTTGGGATCTTCTCCGCCGGCAGGCTGGTCGCCCTGGGTACGGTGGAAGAGCTGGCGGGCCAGGGTGGCGGAGGAGAGGGGCTGGAGGCTGCCTTCATGCAGGCCACCGGGGCAGCGGACGGCGACTCCGACCGCCTCATCGACGCGCTCTCCGCCTGACATGGCGGCTCCAGCCTGGTCTGGACCCTGGGAGCGGGGCGCCCCGCGTCCCCGAGGGCAGCTCGTGGGCCTCTTCCGGGCATCGCTTCTGGCCACCTGGAACTCCTGGTGGAAGTCCGGCCCCGGGCGGAGGTTGGCTGCCACCCTCGCGGTGCCGGTCGTGGCGGCGTTCTGGGCCGGGACCGTCCCGGCGGCAGAGCGCCTGCTGGGGCGGACGTCCCCGGGCCAGCTGGAGGCGCCCCTGGCCACCGTGGCCGCCATACTCTGGCTCTTCACCCTGGCCAGCTCGGTCAGCTTCGCCCTGGCCTCGCTGTACTTTGCCCGCGACGTCGAGTGGCTCCTCGCCTCGCCGGTCAGCGCCACCGTGTTCCTGGCCCACCGGCTTGCCAACCAGCTGGCCATCGGACTCACCATCGGGATCCTCATCGGGGGCCCGGCGGTGCTGGCGGCCGCGCTTCGCTTTCACGCCCCCCTTCTCGTGCCCCTGGTCGCGGTGGCGCTGCCCGCCCTGCTTCTGGTGCCGATGTCCCTGGCCCTGGTGGGGGTGGTCCTGGTGGTACGGCTGGTCCCCGCCGCGCGGGTCCGCGACGCCGCCGCCGTGCTGGTGGCCGGCGTCGGCTTCGGGGCGGCGGCGGTCGACCTGGCGGCGACCTTCAGCGGACATGGCTCGGGCGGCCTGGCCCTGAGCCGCTTCGGACATGGGGTGGGGACGCCACCCTGGCTGCCCACCTCCTGGGTGGCCGCGAGCCTGGTGGCGGTAGCGCGCGGGCAGTTGGCGTTGGCGGTCCTGCTCACGGCCCTCACCGCCCTCCTCGCCACGGTCGTGACTCCCCTGGGGATCCTGGTCTCGTCCCGCTTCCTCAGGGAGGGGTGGTATCGCTCTCAGTTCACCGCCGCCAGGACGCGGAGGTCGCGATTCGCGCGAGCGCTGCCGGCTCCCCTGGCCATCCTGAGCAAGGATGGTCGCGTCCTTCGGCGGGACCCTGGGCAGCTGATCCAGCTGTTGCTCCCCGTGGGGCTGTTCGCCGTCTACCTGCTCTCCCCTCGCGGGGGCTCGGGGGTCTTCCGGGACTTCCCGGCCTGGTATGGGCCGCTCACCACCGCGTCCTTCGCCGCCCTCTTTGCGGCCAGTGGCCTCGGCCTGCGCGCCATCGGGGCGGAGGGTCTGCACGCCTGGTGCCTCTTCAGTGCCCCCCTCAGCCCGAGGACCGTTCTTCTCAGCAAGGCTCAGCTTCCGGCGCTGGTTGCCACCGGAGCCAGCCTGGCGCTGCTCTTGGTCACCGAGGTCACCCAGCGGCTCCCGGGGAACGAGGTGGCGATCTCCGCCGCCCAGCTGACCATGCTGGTTCTGGGGCTGGTGGGACTGGCCACCGGAATGGGGGCGGCCTGGCCACGGCTCGACTGGAACGACCCGCGCCGGGCCGTGGGCATCTGGCTGGTCATGGCCTTCATGCTCCTGGGGTCCACCTACGTGGCCGTCTCCATCGTGGCTTTCACCCTCCCGCTGCTTCTCACCTGGATGCCCTTCTGGGAGCGGGAGGCTCTCTCCCTGTTCGTCTGCGGGCTGTGCGCGGCGACCGCCGGAGGCGCTGCCCTGCGGGCGGGGACCAGGCGGCTGTCCACCATGGACCTCTGAGCGAGCTCCGAGCCGTCCGCCGATCACTCCCGCCGTGCTTGGGGCCCGCCTTTGGTTCCCAGGCCGCGCCGTCGCCCCGCCGGCATGTCGTCCGGGCGAGGCGCCAGTCCGGAGCCGGGCTCGCGCCACCGCGCTACAATCGCCTCGATCGCGCTAGACGGGGAGTTAGCGGTGCCCTGTACCCGCAATCCGCTACAGCGGGGTCGAACTCCCCTCCTAGGGGGGGCGTTTCCGGGTCAGCTCCGATCATCCGGGTGCCGACGGTCGGGTCCGACGCGGCCGGTCACCGCCAACCCCGTCAGGTCCGGAAGGAAGCAGCGGCACGCGGAGCGACCGGGGCGCCGTCGGGCACCCCGGCCCGAGCCCGGTGGCCGGTAGGCGCCGGGGGCGGTCCCACGAAGAGGGGTGCGCGATCATCATCAGCCCTTGTGAAAACGGTTAGACCGACCCTCTACCTGAAATACCGGCCCCGGCGGTTCTCAGAACTGGTGGGCCAGGAGGTGATCGCGCGCGCCCTCCGCCACGCGGTCCGCGAGGGGCGGATCGGCCACGCCTACCTCTTCACCGGCGTCCGGGGCACCGGCAAGACCAGCGCGGCCCGGATTCTCGCCAAGGCCATCAACTGCTTGAATTCGGAGGACGGGGAGCCGTGCCTCGCCTGCGGCCCCTGCGTCACCATCGGGGAAGGGCGGAGCCTTGATGTGATCGAGATCGATGCGGCGACCAATCGCGGCATCGACGAGATCCGGGACCTCCGCGAGCGGGCTCAGTTTCTACCCAGCGAACTGCGCACCAAGGTCTACATCATCGATGAGGCCCACATGCTCACCAACGAGGCGGGCAACGCCTTCCTCAAGACCCTCGAGGAGCCCCCGCCCCACGCCTGCTTCATCCTGGCCACCACCGAGCCTCAGCGGCTGAGCGAGACGATCCTCTCCCGCTGCCAGCGCTTCGACTTCCGCAGGATCCCTGTAGGAGCGATGGCCGAACACCTCCAGAGGATCTGCGATCAGGAGGGGGTGACCACCTCCCGGCCGGTGATGGACCTGGTCGCGGAGGCGGGCGCCGGGTCGCTGCGCGACGCTGAGTCTCTCCTAGAGCGCCTCATGGGGCTGGACGACGGTGTCCTCGAGCTCGAGACCGTGCGCTCGGCGCTGGGGATGGCCGACCCTGCAACGGTGGCCGGACTGGCGGAGGCCCTGGTCGAGCGCCGCCCCCAAGCGGTCCTCCAGCGGCTCGGGGAGCTACAGGAGTATGGGGTCGAGCCGCGCCAGCTGCTGCGGGCGGTGGGGGTGCGGGCACGGGAGAGCTACTGGAAGCAGATGGAGAAGGGGGGGGCGGCAGCACCGTGGCTTGAGCTCATGGATGCCTGCACCCGGGGGGCGTCGGAGCTTCGGCGGGCCGACGACCCCTGGATGACGATGGAGGTAGTGCTTCTGCAGGTGGCCTCGGCGTCGGTGCGCACCGACAGCTCCCTTTCCAGGACCGAGTTCGCCCCGGCGCCGGAAGCGAAGAAGGGGGAGCAGCCCAGGCGCCAGCTGCCAGCGGCAGCTCCTGCAGAGCCGGACGATGGCCCCCGACTCGCCTCTCCGCCAGCCACCGCGTCGCCTCGGTCAACGCCCGAACCCGCCGCGGGCGGGCCGGTCGGTGAGCAACTCGAGTCCCTCGCCCCCGACCCCGGCAGGCGCCCCTCGGCCTCCCCCGAGCCAGATTGGCGGGCGATCTGGGCGCGGGTGGTCGAATGGGCAAGGGAGCACCACAAGCCCTTTCACGCCCTGGTCCTGGACACCACCCCCACCGGGGTGTCCAACGGATCGCTGACCGTCGAGGTGAACTACGAGTGGCACCTGGGGCAGCTCAACTCCCCGGCCAACCGGGAACTCCTGAACCAAGCCCTGCGGGCGGCGGCGGGCCGGGAGATCCCGGTGACCCTGGTCCTGCGCGGGGCGGCGGTCCCGTCCGCGGGGTCGGGAGGCGGCTCCCGGGGAGGGCAGGGGCTGGCCGCCGCCCTCAAGCACTTTCCCGGCAGCACGGTGAGGAAGGTGGACTTCCTCGACCCGCGGCCCCGGTGACGCCGCCCTAGAATGAGCTTCGCCATGAGGCTAGCCGCCGGTGCCCGCGCCTAACCCCCGGCAGCTGCGCCAGCTGCAGCAGAATCTTGCGCGCCAGTGGGAGCAGGCGCAGGACGCCCTGGCCACCCAGGAGGTCGAGGGGTCCGCCGGCGGTGGGGCCGTGACGGTCCGCTGCAACGGCCAGCAGCGCCTCACCTCGGTCTCGCTGGACCCGGGGGTTCTCGAGGAGGGGGCGGAGCTGGTTGGGGACCTAGTCCAGGCAGCGGTCAATGACGCTCTGGAGCGTTCCCGAGAGCTGGCCGCGCGCTCCATGGAGTCCCTGCTGCCGCCCGGGATGCTGTCCCCCGGAGGGCGCTGACCGCGGCCTCCCGGCTCGGCATCTGATCGATGGGGCTCCTGCCCTCCCCGGTTGAGCGGCTGACCGAGGAGTTCGCCCGCTTTCCCGGGATCGGTCCCAAGACCGCCCAGCGGCTCGCCTTCCACGCCGCCTCCCGCCTGCCCGCTACCCAGCTCCAGCAGCTGGCGGCCGCCATCTCCGCCACCGCCACCAACGTCACCCCCTGTCCCAGCTGCTTCTTCCTCAGCGAGGGCGGAGCCGAGTGCGCCATCTGCCGGCAGAGCAATCGTGACCTCCACCTGATCTGCGTCGTGGAGGAGGCCGGGGATGTGCTGGCGATAGAGCGCACCGGCGAGTTCCGCGGCCTCTACCACGTGCTGGGAGCGGCCCTCTCTCCGCTCGACGGCGTGGGTCCGAACGACATCCATGCCCAGGAGCTGCTGACCCGAGTTGGAGCGGGGGAGGTGTCCGAGGTCATCCTGGCCACCGACTCCGACCTGGAGGGGGAGGCCACCGCCAGCTACCTGCTCCGGCGCCTCGAGGGCACCGGGGTACGGATCACACGCCTGGCCCACGGCCTCCCGGTGGGCGGGGAGCTGGCCTACGCCGACGAGCGCACCGTGGCTCGGGCCTTCTCCGGCCGCCGCGACCTCTGATCCTCCCTCAAGGCACCCGAAGTCCGCCCCTGGCCTATCTCCCCTGCCCAAGGAGCCTGGTCGCAGCCACTCTGCCAAGGGCGATCTTTCG
>JAJYXT010000001.1 GCA_021801645.1 bacterium | reverse complement strand
ACATGGCCGACGTGAACCTCATGATGGAGCGCGCCCAGGACAAGACCCAGCAGATGCAGGCTCGGGCCGCCGCCATCGACTCCCTGGTGGACAGCGGCACCCTGGACCAGATCGGGATCACCTCCGGTGACGACATCGACCGCCAGCTCCAGAGCGGGCTGACCACCTCCCAGGTGGACGCCCAACTCGCGCAGCTGAAGCAGGAGGTGCTGGGTGCCCCGGTCGAGGCGCCCAAGCTGGAGGCGCCGGCGGCTGCCCCAACACCGCCTGCGGAAGCGCCATCTGCCACCCCCTCGGATTCCACCAGAGCCACCGTGGTCGTGCGCATCCAGGGTGAGGACCAGTACCGGTTGGCCGTTTCCGAGCAGCCGCAGCTGGAGCCGCTGGACCGCGCCCTCTCGGACGCCATCTCGGGGCAGGACCAGGAGAGCTACCGCTCCGCTCTGGCGGCCCTCCTCAACTTCGTCCGCGCCCACGGCACCAAGGTGCCCGCGGACGACCTGGTGTCCTCCGACGTGGTCCTGCCGTCAGAGGACATGACCCTGGAGGAGGCCACCGCGCTCCTGTCCGAGGATGGCAACGTGGTGGACGCCCCGGCCAGCCCGGCCTGACCTCAGACCGGAACTCCCCAGAGGGCGTACCAGCGCTCCAGGTCTGGCTCCACCGGCAGGTCCTCCTTGGCCACCGCTGCCAGCCGCATCTCGGTGGCATTGTCGCGGCGCCGGTCCCCGGTGGGAACGAAGGGGTAGAAGGTGGCCTCCTTGTACCCGTAGATCCAGTAGACCGTCCCCGAGGCCGAGGTGAAGGGGAAGACTGCGGCCAGAAGGCAGTCTCCTAAGCCCTCGTCCAGAAGCCCGGTGGCAACCGCGTGCAGGGCGGCCAGGGTGGTATCGAACTGCTTGCCCTCCACCAGAAGCCACTCGAAGCCGAGGTCGTCCTTGACCTCGCTGACCGTGAGGGCGTCCTCCGGTGCTGCCTTGTCCTGCAACCCGAGCATCGCGACCGTGTCCGCGGTCAGCTTCTGGAACCGTCCGCTGGGCAGGGAGCGGAACACCACCCCCACCCGCCCTGTGGGCTGGAGCCCGGCCGCGGTCTCCAGGGTGAGCATGGCGGTGCTCATGGCGAAGATCTTGTCCTCGTTCGACTTGGGGAGCTTGGTCCGGCCGAGGATCGAGTCGAGGAAGCCCACGCCCCAACTCTAACTGGAAATCTTCGCCTCCAGCTCGCGGAGCTTGGCCAGCCGGTGCTCCAGGGAGGGATGGGTGGAGAACACCTCGGCCAGACTCCCCTTGCCCGCAGTGATCGCGGGGAAGATCATGAAGGCGTTGGCCGACTGCACCTGGCGGAGGTCCCGGCTGGGGATCCGGGTCATCACTCCACTGATCTTCTGCAGCGCCGAGGCGAGCTGAGACGGCTCCTGGGTGATGATCGCCGAACCCCGGTCGGCGGCGTATTCCCGGTAGCGGGAGAGGGCCCTGATCAGGACAAAGCTGATGGCCCACACGACCGCCGCCACCAGGATGATGATGATCATCCCCTCACCCTCGTCCGAGCCCCGCCCGCGACCGTATCCGCCGCCGTAACCGAAGCCCCCGAACATGCCAAACCACATCCCGGACTGCACGATGAGGGAGGCGACGGTGGCAAAGAAGCCAGCCATGGCCATGACCTTCACATCACGGTGGATCACGTGGCTGAACTCGTGGGCCAGCACCGCCTCCAGCTCCTTGGGCTCCAGCTGGTCAAGGATGCCCGTCGTCACGGCCACCACGGCGTGCTTGGGGTTGCGGCCCGTGGCCAGCGCGTTGGGGACTCGGGATGGGATCACCGCCACCTTGGGCATGGGCATTCCGGTGAGCTGGGCCAGCCGTCCCACGATGTCATGCAACTGCGGGTACTGCTGCGGCGTGACGATCTGGGCGTGGAGTGCCGAGAGCACCATGCGGTCCGAGAAGTAGTACTGGGCCACCAGCAGCACGGCGACCACCACCACGATGGTGACGATGCCGGTGTGGAGCAGCAGCAGCACCCCGACGAAGGCCAGGTAGACCACCGCCAGCAGGAACAGGGTGAGGAACATGCGGGCCGTTAGCCCGAAGTCGGTGCCCAATTTGCGTTGCATGCAACCTCTATATACCCGTTTCCTGGGAACTGACGCAGAGGGGCATCTTGAGGCTCGCCTCGCCGATCAGGCTAGGATGTGCCCGAGCAGTTCGAAGAGGTGGTTCAGCCCTTGTTTGTCGATGCCCTGGTCGGCGGCTTGCTCCTCGCCCTCTTGGGTCTGGGGCTCCGCACCAGTGTGGGCCGCCGTTTCACGAGCCTCCTCTCGCAGCGGTCCCGCGCCCTCCGAGCCGGGACCGCGGATCCGCTCGAGGCCTTGGACGTCGCCTACCGCCGCCAGGCCGAGGCCCTCCAGCAAGCCAGGCGAGGAATCGCCGAGGTGGTGACCTCGCACAAGCGGCTGGAGCTCCAGGCCAAGGGGTTCCGCGAGACCCAGGTGCGGCTCCGCGAACAGGCCCGCCAGGCTCTGCTCTCTGGGCGCGAGGACCTGGCCAGAATCGCCCTGACAAGGGCCCAAGCCACTGCCGCCCAGCTGGCCTCCCTGGAGCTGCAGGTGTCTGACCTGCGCGAACAGGGAGCTCGCCTGGAGCTGGCCACCCAGCGTCTGAAGACGCGAGTGGAGGGGTTCCGGAGCCAGAAGGAGGCATTCCGAGCGCAATACTCAGCGGCCCAGGCTTCCGTGCGCATCGGGGAGTCGATCACCGGGATCTCGCGGGAGATGGGGGACGTGGGCCGGATGCTGGAAGCGGCCCGGGAGCGTACGCTGCAGATGCAGGCTCGGGCGGCCGCCGTGAGCGAGTTCGTGGCGACCTACCGCCCCGTTACCATTGGCCGTGGCGGAGACGAGACTAGCCGCCAGCCGAGAGCCACGGACGGAGGAGCGGTCGGCGCAGGGCAGCCTACGAGGCTGCAGCACCAGCCCCTGCACGCTCCTGAAGGGGCTCCTCTGCTAAATTCCAGTTCCGCGTCCACGTCAGAGTCGTCTTCACTGCCAGAGGGAGGTTGAACCAAGTGCTCCACGTCATCGCTTTCATCGTCATCGGGGTGGTCATCGGGGCCCTCTACATCCGCCAATCGCGCGGAGCAGCCGCGACGATCCGGGTCATCGCGGGGCTGGCCGGAAGCCTCATCGGTGGCTTCATCACCCTTGCGGTCCTCGGAAGCGCCCACACCTCCGGGAAGTACGGAAGCATCCTGGTGGCGATCGTGCTGGCGGTTATCCTCTCCGCCCTGGCCACGGCGGGCACCCGGCCCCGGACGGCCTGATCTCGGCTCTCCCTAGGGAGCCGTCGAGAAGAACTCCTCAGCACGGCGGCGATCCTCGGCCATCTTGGCCACCAGCTCCGCGTCGGAGCGGAAGGTCTCCTGGCCCCGGATCCGCTCCAGAACCCCGGCGATCAACTCTTGGCCATAGAGGTCCGGGGTGGGGCCGAGCCCGTGGACCTCGAACCTCCGGTCACGGCCGGAGAAGTGGGGCCGCGTGCCGACGCTTCCCACCGCCGGCCTCGGCTCTCCCCCCGAGGCCGGCCTCCAGGTCATGACGTAGACGCCGTCGGGAGGCAGGAGCTGAGCCGGCAGGGTCCTGAGGTTGGCGGTCGGGAAGCCCAAGACTCGACCCAACCCCTCCCCCCGGACCACCTCCCCCATCACCTGGAAGGGGTGGCCAGCCAGGCGCGGATACTCCGAGACCCGGCCCTCCTGGAGGAGTCGCCGAAGCTCCGAGCTGCTCACGGGCACGGCCCCCACAACCACCTGGTCCACAACCTCCACCCTGAGCTGGTGCTCTCTGGCATAGGCGCGAACAAAGTCCACCCCCCCGCTGCCGTCCCTACCCAGGGAGAGCCGCGGACCAGCCGCCAACCCGACCACCGCCAGCTGGTGGCGCAGGCGCGAGAGGAACTCCCCCGGCTCCTGCCCCCGCAGCCGGTCGTTGAAGGGGATGACCAGCACCTCCTCAACGCCAGCGCCGGCCAGCAGGCGCCGGCGAAACCTGAGCGGCGTGAGCAGACCCGGCACCGCCTGAGGACGCAGGAGGTGCGCCGGGTGAGGTTCGAAGGTAACGGCCACTACCGCCCCCCCCGGACCCGCCATAGCGCGCGCTGCCTGCAGAAGCCGCTGGTGACCCAGGTGCACGCCATCGAAATTGCCCACCGCCACCACCGTCGGCGGCCCATCCCTGGGCGGGCCATTGAGAGGGATCCCGAAGACCGCCGGTACCCCGGTCCCCAGGTCAGCCACCGATGGGGGCAACCACCTTGAGGGGCTGGAATCTAAGGCCAGCCAGGGTTCCGACCGCCAGGAGCCTACCGTCCGGGCCGTGGGCCCTCACCTCCCCCGCCACCTGCTCGCCCTGAGGGCCGCGCTGCAGCCAGGCCCCCTGGCCGCGCTGGACAGCCGCGGCGGCTCCCGGCAGGAGGTCGACGCGTGGCATCCCCTGTACAGCGGCCTCCGGGGGCAGGAGCAGCGAACGCGGGTCGTCCGCCTCCAGCAGCTGCGCGACTGAGACCGCCTGCTCCAGATGGAAGGGCCCGTAGGCGGTGCGCTCCAACCACCCCAGCACCCCCCCGACGGACAGCCGCTCCCCCAGGTCGGTCGCCAGAACCCGGAGGTAGGTGCCCTTGCCACAGACGACCTCGACCTCCGCCTCGGCCACCTCACCAGGAGTGAACGACAGGACCCGGATGCTGTGGATCTCGGCGACGCGGGGCTTGCGCTCCACGGTCACCCCCTGCCGGGCCAGCTCATACAGGTGGCGCCCCTGATGGCGCACCGCGGAATGCATCGGCGGGACCTGTTCGATCCTGCCCACAAACCCTTCCAGCGCCTTCTCCACCACGCTTCGATCCAGACCCGCGGCGGACGATCCACGCCGCACCTCCCCCTCCAGATCACCGGTGTCGGAGGTCTCGCCCAGCCGCAGGCGTGCCCTGTAGGTCTTGGGCTCGCGCAGGATGTACTCCACCAGCCGGGTGGCCCGCCCCACGCACAGCGGAAGCACCCCGGTGGCCGCCGGGTCGAGGGTGCCGGCATGCCCGATGTGCCGCTCGCCGAGCGCCCGGCGGGCGTCCCTGATGGCGGCGAAGGAGGTGATCCCGGCGGGCTTGGCCAGGTTGAGCACCCCAGTCACCCCCGGTGGCCGGCCGGTCCGGCGCAGCGGGTTGGGGACCACGTCCACCGGGGCCGTCATCCCTCGCCCTCCGCCAACACCGCCGACCGCGCACGCCGGAGCACGGCTTCCTCGGCTTCCAACAGGCCCAAACGGAGCTCAGCACCAGCTGCCCGGAAGTGGCCCCCACCGCCGAGGTCGGCCACCAGCTCGTGGGCGGCCAGGCTGCCCCGCGTTCTGAGGCTCACCTTGGTCACCCCCTCCCCCGCCTCCTTGAACAGGACCGCGCACAGCATGGTGTCCAGCGTCTGCAGGAGGTCGATGATCCCCTCGGTCTCCTCCAGCTCCGCATCGGCCTCCTGGAGCATCTGCTGGGTCACCGCGGTCCAGATCAGCCGGCCGCCGAGCTCGTAGTGGGCGGCACTGGCGGCCAGCGCCTGCAGGCGCAGGGTAGTGGCAGGCCTCCACTTATAGGACCGCAGCGCCACGAAGGCCGGGTCGGCGCCCAGGTCGACCAACTCGGCCGCGGCGTGCAGTACCGGCCCAGAGGTGTTGTCGTGCCGGAACCCTCCGGTGTCGGTGAAGATGGCCGCGTACAGGTTGGTCGCCATGTCCGGCGTGATCTCCGCCCCCCACTGGCGCAGAAGAGACAGCACCACCATCCCGGTGGCTGCCGCCTGCCGGTCGACCACCCCGAGATCGCCGAAGCCATCGTTGCTGATGTGGTGGTCGAAGAGGATGGTCAGCGGAGCCGCGGCGATGCGTGGCCCCAGGGCGCCAAAGCGAGAAGGGCTGCCGGCGTCGAAGGCGATCACCGTGGAACCCGGCGACATCTCCTCCCGGTTCACACGCGAGAAACCGGGAAGGTAGGCGAGCCCCTGAGGAACCGGCTTGGGAGCCAGGACCGCCACCCGCTTGCCCCGGTGGTCCAGATACTCAGCGAAGGCCAGGGCTGAGCCCAGCGAGTCGGCGTCGGCATCCTGATGAGCGACCAGCACGAAGTCGTCCCTCTCGTCCAGAGCCGTGGCGATCGCCGCCAGGCTCTCAATCATCGGTGCCAGCCCCGGGCTCGGAGGCCAGAGAGGTGAGCAGCTGGTTCACCCTGGTGCCGCGGACGATCGAGTCGTCGAGCCGAAAGTCGAGCCGCGGGACCCGCCTGAGGTTCTCCAGCCGGTCTCCAAGAAGGTGGCGCAGGTACCCGGTCATCCCCTTGAGGGCGGTCAGGTTCCGCCGCCGCTCGGCGTCGTCTCCCAGAGAGCTCACCCTCACCACCGCCACTGACAGGTCGGGAGCGCAGTCCACATCCAGCACCGACACCAGGCTGAGCCGGGGATCCTTCACGTCCTGGGCAAGCGCCAACGCGAGCTCCTGGCGCAGCTGCGCGTTGAGCCGCTCTCTCCGGTGGCCCGGGGAGGCAGGGCTCATGCGCCGGCCCCGCCACCGCCATCAGCGATTGCGCTGCTGCACCACATAGGACTCCAGAACGTCACCCTCAGCGAAGTCCTGGTAGGCGCCCAGGTCGATGCCGCACTCATAGCCGGCGGCCACCTCGCGCACGTCGTCCTTGAACCGGCGCAGGGACTCAATCCGGGCCCGCTGCACCTCCTTGCCATCCCGCTTCACCACCACGGTGGACCCCCTGGTCAGCTTGCCCTCGGTCACCTGGGAGCCGGCGATCATGCCACTCCGGGGCACCCGGATACGCATCTTGACCTCGGCCCGGCCCTCGAACACCTCCTCGAAGGTGGGCTGGTGCATGCCCTGGATCGCCCTTTCGATGTCGTCGGTGATCTGATAGACCACGTCGTAGGTGCGGACGTCGATTCCCTGCCGCTCAGCCGCGGCCCGGGCGCCTACATCGGGCCGGACGTTGAAGCCAACCACGATGGCGTTGGCGGCCGCCGCCAGGTCGACATCGGCCTCGCTAATCGGGCCCACCCCCTCATAGACCAGCCTGAGCCGGACCGTTGGGTCAGAGAACTTCACCAGTGTGGAGCGGAGCGCCTCCAGGGCCCCGTGCGTGTCCGCCTTCACCACCAGATCCAGGTCGCGAAGCTGTTCCTCACCCTGGCGGCTGAGCTCGGCCAGGCTCACGCGGCGGGCGTCCACATGCCCCTGGCGGACGGCCGCTCTGGCGGCCTCGGCCCGGGCCTTCGCCTCCTTTTCGGTCGCCACCACCAATAGGCGGTCACCCGCGACAGCCACCTCGGGCAGCCCGGCAACCTGAGCGGGCAGCCCGGGAGAGCAGCTGTCAATGCGCTGCCCTGTGTCATCTATGAGGTCCCGGACCCGGCCGGCGACCGCGCCCACCACGAAGTGATCCTGGCGGCGCAGTGTGCCCTCCTGCACCAGCACCGAGGCCACGGGACCCCGCCCCCGGTCCATCTGGGAGTCGATCACCACGGCCTCGGCAGGCGCCTTCGCATCGGCCATGGGAGGATTCAGGTCGGTCACCAGCAGGATCATCTCCAGCAGGTGGTCCAACCCCTCCCCGGTCTTGGCTGACACCGGGACGCTGACCACTTCTCCCCCGAAGTCCTCGACCACTACCCCGTGCTCGGCGAGCTGCTGCTTCACCCGGTCGGGGTGGGCATCCTCCAGGTCGATCTTGTTGATGGCCACCAGGATGGGGACCCCGGAGTTCCGGACGTGCTGGATGGCCTCCTCGGTCTGAGGCATCACCCCATCGTTGGCAGCCACCACCAGCACCGCCAGATCGGTGATGTTCGCGCCTCTTGCCCGCATGGCCGTGAAGGCGGCGTGGCCCGGGGTGTCAATGAAGGTGATCAGCCTTCCCTCCCGACGCACCACCGAGGCTCCGATCCGTTGGGTGATGCCACCGGCCTCTCGGGCGGCCACGTTGGACTCGCGGATGGCGTCCAGCAGGCTGGTCTTGCCGTGGTCCACGTGCCCCAGAACCGTCACCACCGGGGGCCGGGGCGATAGGCCCTTCCGGGCACCATCCCGCAGGACCCGCGCCACCGCCGGCTCCTCCCGAGCCGCACCCTCGGCCAGTTCGATCTCCAGGGCTTCGGCCACCAGACGAGCCGTGCCCAGGTCGATGGACTGGTTGATGGTGGCCAGGATCCCCCGCTGAAGCAGGGCCTTCGACACCTCAGCGGAGGAAACCCCGAGAGCCTCGGCCAGCGACTTGACCGTGAGATTGTCCGGGAGTTCCACCCTCTTCAGCTTCGCGATAGCACTTCCTCCTGCCCCTGGTCGGGGCGCCATCCGGTCTCTGGGGTCGAATTGGAGATCATACCTTCCACCAGGCCAGCCACACGGTCCGGAACTGGCACTCCGGCCGGAAGGCGCAGCGCCCTTTGCAACGCCCGCTTACGCCTGGCCGCCTCCCAGCACTCCATCTTGGCACAGATGTATGCCCCCCGTCCGGGGGCCTGCCCGCTGGAGTCCACGGCCAGCGTCTCCCCGGTCCGGCACAGCCGGATCAGCACCCACTTTGAATGCCTCTCTCGACACCCCAGGCAGGTCCTCATCGGGAGATGCGCTCGGGGCTTCCGGGATGACCCGGTGCCCGGCACCGGGCAGGCGGGGCTCAGATCTCCCCCCAGCCGGCACGTTGAACGGAGCGTCCGAGCACCGTTGGCTCCGCGCCCTCGGTCACGGCGCGGGCTCCGGCACCCGGATGTCGATTCGCCATCCGGTGAGCCGGGCCGCCAGTCGCGCGTTCCGGCCCTCCTTTCCGATCGCCAGGGACAGCAGTTCGGGGGCCACCTCGACCACCGCCCGGTGCCCCTCCTCGTCCAGGCGAACGCCGACCACCGGCGCGGGGGCCAGGGCGCGAGCCACGAAGGTGGCGGCATCGTCCGCCCACTCGACGATGTCCACCTCCTCCCCCGCCAGCTCCCCCACCACCGCCCGGATCCGGGTGCTCTTCGGCCCGATGCAGGCGCCTTTGGGATCGAGGCCGGGCCTGAGGGATTCCACCGCGACCTTGGAGCGCACGCCGGGCTCTCGGGTCACTGCCCGTATGACGACCTCGCCCGAAGCGATCTCCGGGACCTCTATCTCCAGCAGGCGTCGCAGGAGCAGGGGTGAGGTGCGCGAGGCCCGCACCTCGATCATCTCCGGCCCCCCGCGGCGGGACTCGAGCAGGACGACCTTGAGATGGCGGCCCAGTGCCAGGCGCTCACCGGGGATCTGCTCACTGGGGCCGAGCACCGCCTGCAGGTGGCCGGCCCGCAGAAACCAGGTGCCGCCAGCCCGGCGCTCCACCACCCCGTCCATCAGCTGCCCGCGATGCTCCACCGCCTCCGCAGCCAAGCGGTCGCGCCTGGACTCCTCCATCTGGCGGGCCAGACGGACCCGGGCGAGCCGAGCCGCCCGCGCCACCACCTGGGGCGCCAGGGAGATGGGCTCCGGCTCCCCCTCGCCGATGGAAACCACCTCCACCTCGCCTCCAGCGGCGAGCCGAACGGCTACCTGGCCGGCGGCGGGGATGCCCGCCTCGGCCAGCGCCTCGGAGAGGGCGAGGGAGACCTCCTCCATGAGCCGCGCGGGGTCCACGCCCAGCTCCTCCCAGACCGCCGCCAGCGCCGAGTCCAGCCCTCCCGGGGATCCGCCCCTGTGGCCGGTCAAAGGTCCACCACCACCTGGGCCGAAACGAGGTCGGACCGCTCCAGCTCGATCCGCTGGGGGCGGCCGCTCCGGCGCCGACCCTCCAGCTCCAAGTGCCGGTCCGAGACGGCGGTGAGCCTACCCTCGATGACCGCCTCCTGGCCGGAGCGCGCCACCACGACACGGAGGCGGCGCCCGAGGCTGGCCCGCAACTCCTCCTCGCTGGCCAGCATCCGCTCAGCCCCCGGGGAGCTGACCTCCAGCGAATAGGACTCCGGAAGCTCGGCCTCGTGCAGGTCGAGCACATCCGAGATGGCCAGGCTGGCTGCACCGCACTCGTCCACTGTGACCCCGCCAGGGCGGTCCACCGTCACCCGCAGGATCGCCCCGCGGCGCCCCCCTGCCCACGATAGCCCGAGCAGGGTCAACCCGAGCTCGGAGACCGGTCCCTGCACCAGACTCCGGAGCCGGGTGGGGTCGATCTGGGAGCCTGGGAGGCCCTTCACGACCAACCCACGGGGGGCGGGCCCTCAGCGCCGGGTGGCGGGGATCGCCGCTACCCGCGACCCGCCGCCCCGGCGCACCACCGCCTGGCGGTCGAGCTGCCGCCAGGCGGTGAGCAGGGTGGCGGCGTTGAAGATCGAGGAGTAGGTGCCCGAGAAGATGCCGATCAGCAGGGCGAGGACGAAACCCTGGACCGAGGCCCCTCCGAGAAGCACCAGGGTGAGCAGCACGAAAAGGACCGTCAGCGAGGTGTTCAGCGAGCGGGACATGGTCTGAGCGATCGAGAGGTTGACCACCTGGTCGAAGGTCATCCTCGGCCCTTGGACCCTGAGGTTCTCCCGGATCCGGTCGAACACCACGATGGTGTCGTGGACCGAGAAACCGACCACGGTGAGCACCGCACTGACGAATAGGGCGTCCACCGAGCCCAGCTGGCTGAAGTGCCCCAGGATGGCCCACAAACCGACCAGAACAAAGACGTCGTGCAGCAGGGCGGCCATGGCACAGAGGGCGAACCGGCGGGCGCTGATCATCGTCTGGGAGAAGCGGAAGCCGAGGTAGACCGAGATGAGGGCGGCTGCCACCACCACCAGCAGGACCGAACTGACCACCAGGCTGCTGGCTATGGTGGGGCCGACGGTGCTCTCACTGAGGTTGAGCGACCCGGTGTGGTCCTTGGTGATCCCGAAGTGCTGGTCGAGGGCCTGGTTGATCCTGGTGAGCTGGCTGGCCGCGATCGGCTGGGTGGTGATCGAGTAGTAGTGGTTCGACTCGGCCAGCACCTGAGGGTGGCTGGGCCGGTAGGTGTCGGTCACCACCTTCTGGACGGCGGCCGCCGTGGTCGGCTGGTGCAGCTGCACGCTGATCGAGTCGCCCCCGGTGAAGTCGATGCCGAGGTTGAACCCGGCGAACAGGATGGTGATGATCCCGGGCACGATCACGATCAGGGAGGCCGCGAAGTACCAGTTGCGGTGGGTGACGACGTCGAAGCGGCTCCCCGAGCTGAAGGTGGCCTTGAGGCGATCGGTCGGCAGGATCCGGGTGTAGAGGGTGGGACGGCGGGCGAAGGCGAACCAGCGCTGGACGTAGTGCAGCAGCGAGTGGGTGATGACGATGGCCGAGAACATGCTCACGGCCACCCCGATGAAGAGCGTGAGGGCGAAGCCCTGCACGTCCGCGGCCCCGAAGAAGTACAGGACGGTGCAGGTGATCATGGTGGCGATGTTGGAGTCCCGGATCGCCGGCCAGGCCCGGCGGAAGCCGTACTCGACGGCCAGCTCCAGAGGCCTTCCCTGGCGCAGCTCTTCCTTGGTTCTCTCGAATATCAGCACGTTGGCATCGACCGCCATGCCCACGCTGAGGATGAAACCGGCCAGGCCGGGCAGGGTGATGACCACGGGGATGAGCTCGTAGACCGCCAGGACGATGAGGGCGTAGCAGACCAGGGCCACGCTGGCCAGGAAGCCGGGGAAGCCGTAGTAGGCGATCATGAAGATGATTACCAGCGCCAGCCCCAGGGCTCCCGCCCGGAGGCTCTGGGCGACCGACTGCCGGCCCAGGGTGGCAGACACCGTCGTCGACTGCAGGACCCCAATCTGAGCCGGTAGCGCCCCGGCGTTGATGTCGTTGACCAGCGCCTGAGCCGAGTTGAAGGTGAAGTTCCCCGTGATCTCCGTCTGGTTACTGCTCGGCCCCTCGACGCAGGGCGCGGTCAGAACCTCGTTGTCCAGGAAGATCGCCACCTGGGCGGACGGGGGCGGTGGCGTCGAACACGAGCCGCCCGTACCGGTGGTGCTGCATAGCGGGTTGTTGGCACAGGCCTTGGTGGTGACCTGGCTCCAGACCGACGCCCCCTGGCTGTCGAAGGTGATGTCCACGGCGTAGCCGCCACCCGGATTCTGGCCCACCGCGGCCGAGGCCACCGCCGAGGCGGGAAGGTTCTTGATGATCTTCCAGTGGTAGGCGGCCCCGGTCGAAGACACCGGGTAGTAGGTGGTGCTGTTGAACTGGCAGCTGGCCTGGGCACGCCCGTGGGCAAAGCAGCTGCTTGGCACCAGCTGGTCCTGGTCGATGCAGGTCTGGGTGGTGCAGGTGCCGGGCTCCCCGTTGACCGTGGGCTTGCCCGCCACTGCCACGGCGAAATGCAGCTGTGCGGTGGACCCCAGGGTCTTGAGGGCCTGGCCAATGCCCACCCCCGGGAGCTGGACCAGGATCTGATTGCTCCCCTGCGCCTGGACCTGGGTGTCGGCGACCCCCAAGGAGTTCACCCGGCGCTGGATGATGGTGAGGCTGGCCGACTGGGCCTCGGCCAGGGTCTTCCCCTTGGGGAGGCCGGTGCGGCAGCCGATCCCCGGTGGGTTGTTGGGTCCAAGGCAGATGGCGAGGGTCAGCGAGGTGCCACCCTGCAGGTCCAAGCCCTTGTGGATATACGGCTGGGCCCCCAGCAAGGCCGGGTGCTGGTTCGTGGGATACGAGGCCGTGACCGACTTGTGGCGAACCAGCAGGTTGTAGATCTGGGGGTAGGCGTCCACCACGATCGCCCCCACGACCAGCACGAAGACGAGGCCCAGCCACCACCGGTTGATCCGGATCAAGTGTGCTCGGCCCGCCGGAGTGAGTTGCTCGTCATCGCGAGTTCTAGATTCTAGCCGTCCGGGCTCGCCACTCCCCCTCGGGACGCGGCCCCGCGGCCTTCAATCACCGGGGAAGAGCGAGGGATCCGGTGGCGGAGCGACGAGGTGGGCGGGTGGAGCCATCCCCAGATGACGATAGGCTCCCGCGGTGGCCATCCGACCGCGGGGGGTCCGCTGCAGGAGGCCCAGCTGGAGCAGGTAGGGCTCCACCACCTCCTCCAAGGTGTGCGGCTCCTCGGAGAGGGCCGCGCCCAGGGTGCCGAGCCCCACCGGCCCACCGCCGAAGCTGGTGCAGATGAGCCGAAGCAGGCGCCGGTCCGAGTCCTGAAGCCCCAGTGAGTCGACCTCCAGAAGCTCGAGGGCCGACTCCGTGGCCGACCTGGTCACCGCGCCGCCGCCTCGCACTAGGGCGAAGTCGCGCACCCGGCGCAGCAGCCGGTTGGCGATCCGGGGCGTCCCTCGGGACCGGGCGGCGATCAGGGCCAGGGCCTCCTGGTCCGCCTCCAGCTGGAGGAGCCGCGCGGAGCGTGAGACGATGGCCAGGAGCTGCTCAGGAGTGTAGAAGTCAAGTCGAAAGGTGGCCCCGAAGCGGTCCCGGAGCGGTGCCGACAGCATCCCCTCGCGGGTTGTGGCCCCGACGACCGTGAACCGCTGCAGCGCCAGGCGAAGCGTCTGAGCCCCTGCCCCTTTGCCCGAAACGAAGTCGAACGCGAACTCCTCCATGGCCGGGTAGAGGCTCTCCTCCACCGCCCGCTGGAGCCGGTGGACCTCGTCGACGAAGAGAATGTCGCGCTCTCCAAGGCTGGTGAGCAGGCTCGCCAGGGCGCCCTGGTGCTCCAGGGCCGGCCCGCTGGTGACCCTGAGGTTCACCCCCATCTCGAGGGCCACGATGTTGGCCAGGGTGGTCTTCCCCAGACCCGGCGGTCCGCAGAGCAGAAGGTGCTCCACCGACTCCCCGCGCATTCGAGCAGCCTCCAGGAGAATGGCCAGTTGGTCCTTGACCTGCTCCTGTCCCACGAACTCGGAGAGCCGCTGCGGCCGCAGCTGGCGGTCGAGCTCCGGCTCGTCGGGGCCGACCCGCGGCTCGTAGATCCCGTCCGGCTCGCTCACCGGCGCACATCCCTGGGGCCAAGCCTCTGCAGGGCGTCCCGCACCAGCTCCTCGACGGAGTGCGCCACCTCCCCCTGAGCCACCAGGGCCGCCCGGACCGCCTCCCGCGCCTGGGAGGCGGAGAACCCCAGCTGGACCAGGGCCTCTACAGCGCGCTCCACCGGGGCCCCAGCGGACGGTGGCCCTCCAAGCGGTGGGACGATCCCCATCTGGTCCACCGTTCCCTTCAGCTCCAGCACGATCCGCCTGGCGGTCTTGACCCCGATCCCGGGAACCGCGGCCAGCAGGCTGTGGTCCTCGGCGGCGATGGCCTCGGCGAGGACCCCCCATTCGGTGCGCGAGAGGATGGCGAGCGCCGCCTTGGGGCCGATGCGCTCCACCCCCAGCAGATGGCGAAAGAACACCAGCTCCTGGGGGTCGAGGAAGCCATATAGCGAGATGGCGTCATCCCGCACCACGGTATGGACGTCGAGCCTGACCTCCCCGACCGCCAGTCGCAGCTGGGCAGCCGTCCGCTGGTGGACGAACACCAGGTAACCGACGCCGCCGACCTCGATCACCACGGACTCCTCATCGACCCGGCCCACCGTGCCCCGGAGCGAGGCGATCAAGCCCGGCTCGCGGCGAGCGCCAGGCGAAGCCCGCTGGCGTGCTGGTGGCAGATCCCCACGGCGCAGGCATCGGTGACATCGTCCGGTGAGGGCGGCAGCTTGGCCCCGAGGATCAGCTGGACCATGCGCGCCACCTGGCGCTTGTCCGCCGAGCCGGACCCGGTTACCGCCCGCTTCACCTCACCAGGGGTGTATTCGGCCACCGCCAGCCCCTGGCGGGCGGCGGCGCAGAGCAGGACGCCCCGGGCCTGGCTGACGGCCATGGCTGTGGACACGTTCCGCTGGAAGAACAGCCTCTCGACCGCCACCACCTCGGCACCGGCCGTCCCAAGCAACTCCTCCGCCTGTTGGAACAGCGCCAGCAGGCGCTCCGGCTCTCCCTGCTGCGCCTGGGTGCTGAGGCAGCCGGAGGCTCGCAGCCTCAGCCTCCCTCCCCCACCGTCCACCAGCGCCCAGCCGGTCAGGGCCAGGCCAGGGTCAAGCCCCAGGACCAGCAACTCCCCGCCTCCGAGCGCCCTGCAGCTCAGACCTCGGCCAGGACGTCGTCGGGGAGGATGGCGTTGCAGTGGACCTCTCGGACGTCGTCGTGCTCCTCCAGCGCCTCCAGGAGCCTGACCACCGCTGCGGCATGCTTGGCCTCGACCTCGACGGGATTGGTGGCCTGCATGGTCACCTCGGCCCGCTCCACCACCCGCCCGGCGTCCAGCAGAGCCTGGCGGAGCTGCTCCAGCCGCTCGGGAGCCACGTAGACCTCGACGATGTCTCCCTCCACTTGGACGTCATCCGCCCCCAGCTCGATCGCTTCCAGCGCCAGCTGCTCGGGGTCCTGCCCCTTGGGTTCGACGGCGATCAGGCCAGTGCGGTTGAACATCCAGGCCACGGAATTGGTCTCGCCGAGGCTCCCACCGGAGCGGGTGAAGAGGTTGCGCAGCCCGGCCACGGTGCGGTTGCGGTTGTCGGTCAGGGCGTCGACCAGGATCGCGACCCCTCCGGGGCCGTAGCCCTCGTAGCGGATCTCCTCGATGGCCGCCCCCTGGAGCTCACCGGTGCCGCGCTTGATGGCCCGCTCGATGTTGTCGGCGGGCATGTTGACCTCCCGGGCCTTCTGGATGGCCAGGCGCAGCCGGAAGTTGCCGGCCGGGTCGCCGCCACCTTCCCGGGCAGCCACCGTGATCTCGCTGGCGACCTTGGTGAAGGTCTGGCCCTTACGGGCGTCGACCACCGCCTTCTTGTGCTTGATCCCCGCCCACTTGGAGTGCCCTGACACCGCCTACCTCCGTCGCCTGCCCCGCCCGGGGCGGCCGGCACGAACATGCATTCCCTGAAGTGTACCGCTGCCCCCAAGCCTAGCAGTCCGCGGAGCGGGCTTCAGGGCCGCCCCGCCCCCGGCAGAACAAGCCTCACCACCCGCCTCGGGCCCACCCGCAGGACGGTTCCTGAGGGGAACTCCACGGGCTCCGGGGCCGCGGGCAGCCGCCGGTCTCCCAGCCTCACCGCACCCTGGCTCAAGAGGCGCAAGCCCGCGCTGCGAGAACTCGCCATCCCCGCTTTAACCAGCAGGTCTCGGGGGTCGATGGGACCCGGTGGAACCAAAACCTCGCCGATCTCCGAGGGCAGCTCCTTGTAGCGGAAGCGCCGCAGAAACTCCCGGGCCGCCTGCTCGGCGGCCCCCTCACCGTGGAATTCGGCAACCACCCGTCTCGCCATCAGCTCCTTCAGGTCGCGGGGAAGCACCGCTCCTGCACCGAGCTTTCGGGCCAGCTCCCGGGCCTCGTCCAGAGGGGTGGAGGTCGCCAGCTCCAGATATGGAAGGATCTGGGCGTCGGGGATCGACATCAGCCGGCCGAACTGGTCGTCCGCGGCATCGGCCACCCCCACGGCGTTGCCCAGTGACTTGCTCATCTTGCGCTGTCCGTCAATGCCCACCAGCAGAGGTACGGTGACCACATCCTGAGGGGCCATCCCGTAGGCGAGCTGCACGTCGCGACCTCGGAGGAGATTGAAGAGCTGGTCGGTGCCTCCCAGCTCCACGTCCGCCGCCACCGCCACTGAGTCGTATCCCTGGAGCAGCGGGTAGAGCAGCTCGTGGAGCCCGATTGGCCGCTCCTCGGCCATCCGCTGTCCGAAGTCCGATCGCTGCAGGAGCTGGGCGACGGTGGCGGTGCCCGCCAGACGGAGGACGTCCGACAGCCCGAACTTCCCGAACCACTCGCTCTGCCAGCGCACCTCCGCACCCGCTCGGTCCACCACCGTGAAGAGCTGCTCCAGGTAGGTCCTGGCGTTGGCCGCCACCTCCTCGGCAGTGAGTTGGGGGCGGGTGACCGAGCGACCGGTGGGGTCGCCGATCTGGGCGGTGACGTCCCCGATGATCAGGACCGGGGTGTGTCCCAGGGCCTGCCAGCGCCTCAAGAGGCGCATGGGTACGGTGTGGCCCAGATGGATGTCCGGGGCGCTGGG
The DNA here is from genome assembly GCA_021801645.1 of bacterium. Classification (GTDB taxonomy): domain Bacteria; phylum Chloroflexota; class Dormibacteria; order Aeolococcales; family Bog-877; genus JAJYXT01. The sequence goes on along the minus strand of JAJYXT010000001.1, from coordinate 11,172 downwards.
GTCGATTCCGAACTTGATCCTGAGGTGGTCGCCTCGCTCCGCCCTGGCCCGTAGGTGATCCGCGTCCACGCAGTCGACCACCCCCTGGAGTAGGACGTCCCACCGGTCTGCGGAGGGGTTGCTGGGATCCATGCGGGGAACGTTACCGAACCGGCCTCCGTTGCAGACGTCGCCTCTCCGGCCGCCATCAGCTCGGTGCGCCCCAGGCGTCGATAAACTCCCGGCAAGACGTGACGAGACGGCCCGGTGCAGGGCGGTCCTGGGTGGAGGCCTAGCGTGCAGATAGAGGTCCTGGAGACGCCCGAGCTGGGCGATCGCAGCTACGTGGTCGCGGACGGCCTGGAGGCAGCCGTCATCGACCCCCAGCGCGACCTGCCCCGGTTCATGGAACTCATCGAGCACCGGGGCTGGCGGGTCCGGCTGGTCCTCGAGACCCACCTGCACAACGACTACGTCACCGGCGGGCTGGAGCTCTCGCGGCGGACCGGCGCAACCTACGTCGTGGCCGGCGGAGAGGAGGCCACCTTCGACTGCTGCCCGGCTCGCGAGCAGGACACATGGGAGCTGGGGCGCGCTCAGATCAAGGTCCTGCCCAGCCCGGGCCACACCGTGGGGCACTGCGCCTACCTGCTGCGGGGACCGGGGTCAGCGGATCTCTCGGTCTTCTCCGGCGGATCCATGCTCTTCGGCACGGTTGGCCGGACCGACCTGGTAGCGCCCGATCGCACCGATGAGCTCAGCCGGCTCCAGCACCGATCGGTGCGACGTCTGGCCTTCGAGCTGCCTGAGTACGTGGAGGTCCACCCTACCCACGGGTTCGGCAGCTTCTGTGCCTCCTCACCCGGCAGCGGCGGCCAGCGCAGCTGGGTGGGAGAGGAGCGGCGGACCAACCTGGCCTGCCGCATCGAGGACGAGGAGGAGTTCGTCCGAACGCTCCGGGCCGGCCTCGGCTCCTACCCGAGCTACTACGCCCATATGGGGCTTCTCAACCGAGCAGGCCCGGCCGCCTTGGACCTCACCCCTCCACCCCGGGTGTCACCGGAGGACGTCCCCTCCCGGATCGCTGCCGGCGAGTGGGTTGTGGACCTTCGGCCCCGCCGCCAGCACGCCCGGGCGCACCTCCGCGGCACCGTGGGGGTGGAACACGATCCCAGCTCCTTCACCACCTATCTCGGCTGGGTCATCCCGTGGGGCACACCCATCACCCTGGCGGCGAGCTCCGAGGAGGAGCTGGCCCGTGCCCAGCGCGACCTGGCCCGCATTGGGATCGATCGACCGGCGGCCACCGTCCTCCTGCCCGCGGACCTCGGCGAGGCCGGTCGCGGATACGGGGTGGTCGGGTGGGAGGAGCTGGCGGCCGAGCTGGGGTCGTCCCGGCCGCCGGCGATTCTGGACGTCCGATCCGAGGAGGAATGGAGGGCCGGACACCTGCCAGGAGCCACCTGGATCCCCCTGGGGGACCTCGGCCGGCGTCTTCATGAACTTCCCCGGGTGCCCACCTGGGTGCACTGTCAAGCCGGATACCGCGCCGGCGTGGCCGCCAGCCTGCTCGATCGAGCGGGCGTGCCGGTGGTGCTGGTCGACGATGACTTCGGGCGGGCGGCCCAAGCAGGGCTCGCCGTGGTGGTGGAAGGTACTCCGGACGGCAACGCCACCCCCTGACAGGGTCCCTTGGACGACGCCCCTTGACAGCGCCGCACAAAGTGCTATGTTGGCCTCAGGTATCCGGGTTCAGACGGAGGTGTCACGTAGTGCGTACCGTCTGGAGCATGCTGAGGCACACCAGGGCGGAGTGAGCGGCCCCCCGGGGCCATCCCGGCGGAAGGTTCCGCTGCTTCGCGTTGGGCCCCGGTAGAGGGCGACTCGCCACGTGATTCGTTCCGGCTTATCCGCCGGACGCGGTGCCTACAGCACCGGTGACTTATGGGAGCGGGCCATAGTGCCCGCTCCTCTTTTTGCCGGAATCGCTCCCTTGAGGTAGTAGCGCAGAGGGGCGGGGTCCCTCACCCCTATCCGGGGGCCGACCTCAACGCGGTTTCCGGGCACCCCGGCCTCCAGCCAGAGGTCTGTGTTCCGGGAGCAGAGGTCCAGGCGATTGTCCGCCAGGGTGACCCCGAGGGCGCGGCAGAGGAGCCCAGGGCCCCCCACCACCTCTCCGGAGGCCCGGCGTCCCGCCCGGAGCAGTACCGCCTGGGCATCCCCGGAGGGACCGGTCACCACGTTGAGGCAGTGATGCATTCCGTAGATGAAGTACACGTAAGCGTGACCGGCCGGACCATACATGGGCAGGTTGCGGGGAGTCGGGCCGCGGCGGGCATGTGAGGCCGGGTCCGCTTCCCCAAGGTAGGCCTCCACCTCCAGGAGCTCCAGCCTTTGGGGGCCGCTCGGCCCCCTGCGGACCAGCCAGCACCCCACCAGCTCCCGGGCCACCTCGGGGCTGGGGCGGGCGAAGAACCGTCGGTCCAGCCGCGATATCGGCCGGCTCACCGGGCCCTCGCGCCGACCTCCCGCTCCAGCACTCGCAGGATGGCCTGGCGAGCCGCGTCTCCCTCGCTGGTCGTGAGCGTCCGCTCCGGGTGACGAAGGCGGAGCCGGAGCGTCCAGCCCTTCACCCCCGGTCCGAGCTGGTCCCCCAGGTACTCGTCGATGGGCGTCACCAGCTCCAACTCGGGCAGCCCGAGCGCCCGGATGGCCTGAAGCCCCGGGCCCAGCAGGGCTCGGATCGGCACCGTCACCGAGAGGTCGAGCACGAGCGCCGGGGTGCGCGGGAGGGGCGGAGCCTGCCCCGGGCGGCCCCCGGGCTTGAGCCAGCCGTCCAGGCGGAGCTCGGCCACCTCAACGCGCCCCCGGACGTCGAAGGCATCGGCCACTGGCCTGGCCACCTCGCCCACGATCCCGCGGAGCTGGGAGCCAGCCCAGACCTCGGCGGCCCGCGCGCGGTGGAGCGCCGGCCAGGCGACCGGCCGAAACTCCACCGCCCCCCCTCCCCCGGCGCTGGAGAGGGAGGCGATCAGCGCCATGAGGTGGCGCAGCCGAGCCGCCCCATCCTCCGCGGTGTCGTCGGCCAGGTCCAGGAGCGCCAACATCCAGGGCTCCTCCGGCCGCTCCTGGCCCCTTGCCCAGAAGGCGGCTCCCTGTTCGAAGAGGCAGACCCTGTCCTGGCCGCGCGCCTGGTTGTGGTGGGCGCTCTGGAGCAGCCCCTGAAGGAGGCCCTGGCGGAGGCTCCCCAACTGGGCAGAGAGGGGGTTGGCCAGCTCCAGGTGGGCGAGGTCACCGATCAGGCGCGGCGCCAGCCCATCTCTCTCGGACGACACAAGGCTGAGGCTCACCGCCTCGCTGAAGCCGGCAGCCCGGCACGTGGTGGAAGTCAGGCGAGCGACCGGCTCCGCCAGCGCCTCCAGGGGAGGGGCCTGGCGGAGCGGAGGGAGTGTCCCGGGTACCTCCTGATACCCGATGATCCGGCCGACCTCCTCGGCCAGGTCCACGGCGGTGGCGACGTCCGTGCGGTAGGGGGACGGTGTGACGAGCATCTCCGCCCCCTCCTCCCGCACCTCGAACTGGAGACGACGCAGCGGGCCGGCGACCGCCACCGGGCTGAGCTCCATCCCCAGGATTGCGGAGATCCGCCGGGGGTCGCAGCGGATGGCCGCGGCGGGGGTGAGCGGCGCACCCCCCTCCGCCCTCGGGCCCAACGTGGCCCCCAGGTGCCGGACCGCCAGGTGGATGAATCGGTCCGCCCCCACGCGCGCCAGATGCGGTGAGAGTTGGCGCTCGAAGCGGCCGGAAGCCTCGGTCCTGAGTCGGAGCCGTCGGGAGGTGGAGCGGAGCCTCGCCCAGTTGAAGTTGGCTGCCTCCAGAAGCACCTGAGCTGTGTCCGCGCCTACCGCGGAAGCCTCCCCCCCAATCAGGCCGGCCACCGCCTGAGGAGCATCGCCCACGGTGATCACCAGGGTCTCGGGGTCGAGCTCCCGCCTGACTCCGTCCAGGCAGGAGATCGACTCACCGTGCCGGCCGCGCCGCACCCCAACCTCAAGCTCCTGCTCAGGCGCCGGCAGCCGGTTCAGGTCGAAGGTGTGCAGGGGTTGCCCGATCTCGAACATCACGTAGTTGGCGAGATCCACGATCCCCCCCAGCGACCGCTGCCCAATGGCCGCCAGGCGCCGGCGGACGAAAGCCGGAGCTGGAACATTGCGGATCCCGGTAAGGACCTCGGCCAGGTAGACGGGGCAGTCGGTGGACGAGGCGACGTTCACCCTTAGGGCCGGGCCCGAGGCAGAGCGCGTCGGCCGGCTCGTCTCGGGGTCCCGCAGGGGCCGCGAGAGCAGAGCCGCCAACTCCCGCGCCACGCCCCAGTGGGAGAGGCAGTCAGCCCGGTTGCTGAGGACCTCCAGCTCATACAGGTGGTCGGCGGGGTACAGCCGATCCAGCGGCATCCCGGCCTCGGCGTCGTCCGGGCTGAGGATCAGCACACCATCGTGGTCCGAGCCCAGCCCCAGCTCATCTGGAGCGCAGAGCATCCCCTCGCTCCAGATCCCCCGGAGCCGCTTGCGGCCGATCTCCAGCCCTATCGGCAGCCTGGTGCCGGGACGGGCCCAGGGGACCAATGCCCCTAGGAAGAGGTTGTCGGCGCCGCAGATCACCTCCCGAGGCTCCTGCCCAGGCACGGCGACATTGGCCAGGAAGAGGTGATCGCTTCCCTCCACGCGGCGCAGGCCGACCACTTCGCCCACCAACACCCGATCCAGCCCCAACCCATAGGCCGTGACCTTCTCCACCTCGGTGCCACTCAGAGTGAGGAGCTCCGCGACCTGGGCCGGCTCGACACCCTCCAGCTCCACCATCTCCCCCAGCCACTCATGACTCACCCGCACTCAGAAGCACTCCAGAAGGCGCAGGTCGTTTTCGTACAGGTCGCGGAGGTCGCTCAAGCCGTAGCGCAGGACGGCGATCCGATCCGGCCCCATGCCAAAGGCGAAGCCGCTGTGGGTCTCGGGGTCCACCCCGCCGTTGCGCAGCACCGCGGGATGGACCATACCCGACCCCAGGATCTCTATCCAGCCCTTCTGCAAACAGGTCCGGCAGCCGGCCCCCTGACAGACGGCGCAGGCTACGTCCGCCTCCAGGCTGGGCTCCGTGTAGGGGAAGAAGCTGGCCCGGAGCCGCACCCGCCGCTCTCTGCCGAACAGCGCCCGGATGACGTACTCCAGGGTTCCTTTCAGATCCCCCAGAGTCACCCCGCGGTCGACGCACAGCCCCTCCACCTGATGAAAGACTGGGGTGTGGGTGGGATCGGGGTTGTCCCGGCGGGCCACCTTCCCGGGGACGATGATCCGGAGCGGCGGCGGGGAAGCCAGCATCGCCCGCATCTGGACCGGCGAGGTGTGGGTCCGGTAGAGCCAGCCACCGGCGGGAGGGCTGAGGTAGAAGGTGTCGTGGGAGTCCCGGGCAGGGTGCTCCGGAGGCATGTTGAGCAGCTGGAAGTTGTGCTGGTCGTCCTCCAGCTCGGGACCCGCCACCGACTGATAACCGAGGAAGGCGAAGATGTCCTCGATCTCTCGAATCAGCCCGGCCACCGGGTGGGAGTGGCCCTGCTCGGGGCTCCGGAAGGGATGGCTCATGTCCACCCACTCCCCGTCCTCCCGCTGCTCCTCCTCCCCCGCCGCCAGCTGCCGCTGCCGGGTCTCCAGAGCCGAGCGGAGCTGGCCACTGGCTCGGTTGAACTCCTGGCCGAAGGCGGCGCGCTGCTCGGGGGCGAGCTCCCGAAGTCGCTGACCAGCCAGGGTGACCAGACCATCCCTCCGGCCGAGGTAGCGCAGCCGCACCTCATCCAGCCGCTCCAGGCTGTCCGCCCTGGCGATCTCCTCCAGGGCCATCGCGGTGAGCTCCTGGAGGTCGACCGGGGTCACTGCGGGGTGGTCCCCTCCTTGGCCAGCTCAACCAGCTTGGCAAAAGCCCCGGGGTCCCTGACCGCCAGCTCCGCCATCTCCTTGCGCGAGAGCATCACCCCGGCGGCACCGATGGCCGCCATGAAGCGGCTGTAGGTGATCCCGCTCTGCCGCACCGCGGCGTTGATTCGGGCGATCCATAGGCGGCGGAAGTCACCCTTGCGGCGGCGGCGGTCACGGTACTGGTAGGCCAGCTTGTGCATGACCGCCTCATGCGCGGGCCGATAGAGACGGTTGTGGGAACCGGTGAGGCCAGAGGCCTGCTCCAGCAGCCGCTTGTGGCGCTTGCGGGCGGTCACGCCCCGCTTGACCCGAGCCATGACTCAGCCCTCCAGGTAGGGCGCGTTCCGCCGCACCACCTTGGCGTCGCCGGAGTCGACGGCCTTCATCTGGGCGTAGCCGCGCTTGCGCTTGGCCGACTTGTGCTCCAGAAGATGGGACTGGAATGCTCCCCGGCGGAGCAGCTTGCCCCCGCCCGAGACCCGAAAGCGCTTCTGGGTCCCCTTATGGCTGCGGATCTTGGGCATTGTGGTTCGCCTCTCCCCTGCTGGGCTTCTTCTGCATCGGATTGAGAATCATGATCATGTTGCGCCCCTCCAGGAGAGGCTGCCGCTCGACCTGGGCCACGTCCTTCACCTCTTCGGCGAGCCGCTGGAGCAGCGCCCGCCCGATTTCCTGGTGGACCAGCTCACGGCCCCTGAACATGATAGTGAGCTTGACCTTGTCGCCCTCCTCCAGGAAGTGCCGCACGTACCCGTACTTGGTCTGGAAGTCATGGTCGCTGATCTTGGGGCGGAGCTTCATCTCCTTGAGGCGGATGGCGTTATGCTCGCGACGAGCTTCCTTCTCCCTCTTCAGGGCCTCGAACTTGAAGCGCCCATAGTCCATGAGCCGACACACCGGAGGTTGAGCCTGGGGCGCAACCTCCACCAGGTCGAGTCCCCTCTCCTGGGCAAGCCGCTGGGCCTCCGCCAGGGTCACTATCCCCAGCGCCTCGTCGGTCGTGTCGTCGAAGAGCCGGACCTGCGGGGTCCGGATCTGGTCGTTGATGTGCAGCTCGCGAAACGCTATGGACGCATCCTCCTTTGCTCAGGCCAGAGGGGCCGATGCTAACACGTAAGGGGCGGTGCGCCCAGGGCCTTTCAACCCTGGTCCTGCTCCTCGGCCAGGCGGGCCGCCAGCTCCTCGATCCCGAGGACGGTCTTGCTCCCCTGCCGGGTATCCCGGAGGTTGACCTCCCGGGACTCCACCTCCCGGCGCCCGACCACCGCGAGGTACGGCACCTTGGCCATCTCTCCGTCCCGGATCTGGGCTGGCATGGTCTCGCCGGAGCGCGGAGCCGAGCACCTGATGCCCCGGGCCTCCAGAGCGGACGCCACCTCAAGGGCGTACGGCAGCTGGTCGTCGCTGACGGTGACCATGCGCACCTGCTCCGGGCTCAGCCAGAAGGGCAGGGCGCCGCCGTAGTGCTCCAGAAGCACCCCGAAGAACCGCTCCAGTGAGCCCAGCAGGGCTCGGTGAACCATGATGGGCCGGTGGGCGGCGCCGTCCGCGCCGATGTACTCGAGCTGGAAGCGCTCGGGCTCGTTGAAGTCGAACTGGACAGTGCTGCACTGCCAGCGGCGACCCATCGCGTCCCGGATGTGGATGTCCACCTTGGGGCCGTAGAAGGCACCCTCTCCGGGGTTCACCTTGAACTCCATGCCCCGTCGCCGGAGCGCACGGTCCAGGGCGGCCTCCGCCAGCTCCCACATCCGATCCTCGCCCGCTGCCTTGGCCGGCTTGGTGCTGAGGTCGACCTCCAACTCCTTGAAGCCGAACCGGGAGAGCATCGCCGAGGCCAGTTCCAGGACCCCGACGATTTCCTCCTCGGCCTGCTCCTCGGTGCAGAAGATGTGGGCGTCGTCCTGGGTGATCCCTCGGACGCGCAGCAGCCCGTGCAGGGTGCCACTGCGCTGGAAACGGTAGACCGAGGCGATCTCGGCCAGCCGCAAAGGCAGCTCCCGATAGCTGCGGGGACGTGACCGGTAGATGAGGATGTGGAAGGGACAGCTCATCGGCTTCACCCGGTAGCGGTCCCCCTCGACGGCGATCGGCCCATACATCTCGTCCGCGAAGAAGCCGAGATGGCCGCTCACCTCCCAGAGACGCTCCCGGGCCAGGTGTGGCGTGTACACGAGCTGGTATCCCGCCCGCTGGTGCTCACGCCGCCAGTAGTCCTCCATGACGGTGCGAACCACCGCCCCCCGGGGATGCCAGAGCACCAGTCCTCCGCCCAGCTCCTCGGGTAGAGAGAACAGGTCCAGCTCCCGCCCCAGCCGGCGGTGGTCCCGCTGGCGGGCCATCTCGAGGCGCTCCAGGTATTGGTCCAGCTCCAGGGAGCTGGGGAAGGCGGTGCCGTACACCCGCTGGAGCATGGGCTGGCTCTCGTCCCCGCGCCAGTAGGCGCCCGCCGTATGGAGCAACCGGAAGGCCGGGATCTGAGAGGCGCGCTCAACGTGAGGGCCGCGGCAGAGGTCGAAGAATTCCCCTGTCCGGTAGCAGGTGATGAGCTCTCCCTCGGGGATCCTCTCGATCAGCTCCACCTTGAAGCGCTGAGAGCGGCGGCGGAACTCCGCCAGGGCGGCATCGCGATCCACAACCATCCGCTCGTAGGCGGGGTCCCGAGCCTGGATCTCCCGCATCCTCTGCTCGATGGCGGGGAGGTCGGAGTCGCTGATCCGGGCTCCCCGGGGCAACAGAAAGTCGTAGTAGAAGCCGTCCTCGATGGCCGGCCCGATGGCGTACTCCGCCCCCGGGAACAGCTCGCAGACTGCGGCCGCCATGAGGTGGGCAGCGCTGTGGCGCAGCACATCCAGATCGACTCCTTCCATCTGATCTCGCATTCTAGAGGGGGGCCACATTCTGGGGACGGACGAGCGGCGGCTATAATCCGAACCCTCCGGAGGGCGCATAGCTCAGGTGGTTAGAGCGCTACCCTGACACGGTAGAGGCCCCAGGTTCGACTCCTGGTGCGCCCACTCTCCTCTGATTTTGCCGCAATTTAAAAGGGTTTTCGGACCCTTGACAGAAAGTGCAGGGAGTGCTAATCTGGGCCAAAAATCTACATGGGTACCGCTCTGGAGCAGAGGCTTTGTTTAGCTAGCCGCTGCGGGTAAAGTGGGCCCTGGAGGAGTTCGCGATGCCGAATCTCCAAGTGGTGGAGTCCCCGGCGCCCACCGCCATCGAGCGCTGCGTCCAGGACTACATCACCTCCTGCCGGGCCCGGGGCCTCGCTCCGGGGACCATCGTCCAGCTCACCTATTCGCTGCGGAGCGTCTTCCTGCCCTGGGCCGCCCAGCAAGGGCTCGCCGAGACGGCCGAGCTGACGCCGCGCGTGCTGGAACGGATGGCCGCCGATCTCCTGACCAGCGGCGGCAGGCGCGGCCCGCTCGCCCGCCAGACCGTCCGCACCTACCTGAGGGCCGTGAACCTCTGCCTCAAGTGGGCCAGGGCGGAGGGGGAACCGGTACCGGACCGGGCCGCCGCTCCCCTCCCCAGCCTGCCCAGAACACTCCCCCAGGTGCTGAGCCGGGAGCAGATCGCCGCCATCGAGGCCGCCTGCGCCACCGAGCGCGACCGGTTGATCGTCCGCCTCCTCGCCGACACCGGCATGCGGGTCGGCGAGCTCGCGAGCCTGCGCCTCGGAGACCTGTTGCAGCGCAGCCGGGGCTCGTTCCTGCGCCTGCGCGGCAAGGGGGAGCGCGAGCGCCAGGTGCCGGTCATGCCCCACCTGGCCAACCGGATCCACCGCTACGCCACCCGCACCAGGCCCGCCGACCCGGGGACCGACCGCCTCTTTGTCAGCCTGCGGCGCAGCCCCCGCACCGGCTCCTACGAGCCGCTCACGACCTCCGGGATCCAGCAGATCATCCGCCATGCGGCCGCTCGGGCGGGGATCCCCCAGCGGGTCCACCCGCATCTCTTCCGCCACTCCTTCGTGACCTGGGCGATCACCCGCGGGATGAATCCCATTCAGCTCGCCGAGATCGTCGGCCACTCGTCCACGGCAATGATCCAGCAGGTCTACTCCCACCTCTCCCCCAGTGACGCTTACGAGGCGATGGCAGCGGCCCTTCTCGGCAAGGGGAACTGAGGGGCGGGTCCCTGCGCCCCATTTCTGCCGTCCAGGGCGCGTCGGGACCGTCACCTTGCGCGAAGGCGACCGCCGGACGAGCCAAGTCACGGTCCCACGCCCCAGGGGTCTCAACGCTCCGCGGCGGCTCCCACCGGAGGATGAAAAGCCGGCAAGATCTCGTCCACACCGGAGACCGGCGCGGCCGCCGCGAGGGCGGAAGCGATCTTGCGCAACGTGTTGGGGCTCACCGGCCGTCCAGATGTGGCTGTGGTGACGGTGGCGGCACTGACGCCGGCAGCTCGGGCAAGGTCCGAGTTACTCCAACCCCTGCGGGCGAGCTCAAACCTCAAGCGGTCGGCCGCCAGGGTCACGCTCACTGCCGTTCTTGGCCAGAGGGGGACGGCGCACCAATCGCCACCTCTATGTTGGGTGAGCTGGCCCAGAGCGGATAGCTCCTCCACCCGTGCGGGCGCAGGGCCACCGATAGGGACTGCTCACCCCAGGTGACCACCTGAAGCTCCTTCGAGGTTTGCGCCTCCCGCTTCTGCGCCTCCAGGAAGACCAGGAGCCCCTCCTGGAGCTCCCCCCGGACCGAGAAGTGGAGGGTGTCCAACCCCGAGCTGAGGACCTTGAGACCACCCATCACGAGGTACCCGGAGGGTCGTCTGAACTCGGGCATGTATTTTCCCACCACTGTGTGACAGGCACTCGTGGTGGGAGGGAGGCTCTGCCGGACCACCTGGCGAGCAGCAGCTGGCGGCTCTCCTCCAAAGAGCAGTCCACCGCCTGGAACTCCTCCATGGTCTCCTCCTGCCAGATGGCCCTTCCGGGGTGGGGCGGGAGCATGGCGGCCCGGTCGCTGTCCAGGAGGATGTAGCTGTTCACGGCGGCCCGGACCCGGAACGCCACCGTGCCCTGGTGGTTGGCCTTCAGCTGCCCCGGCACCGCCTCGGCATCTGGGCGCTGGGTGCAGCAGACGAGGTGGACCCCCACCGACCGCCCCAGCCTGGCGATCTCCCCGAGCCGCCCGCTGGCCGCCTGCTGGGCGGCGCGGGCGGCCCGGTCGTCGCCCAGGTCGCGGCAGGTGAGCTCCGCCACCTCGTCCACCAC